>DATKEW010000142.1:0-12487 GCA_035511785.1 Mycobacterium sp. | reverse complement strand
CAAGCTCTTTGCGCGTCGCGGCGGCGATGCGGGGTTCGACTGACTCGACGACCTGCAGTGCCGCGCGGTAGGCAGCGCGCGCGGTATCGATGTATTCGGCGCCTGGTGACGTGGTCGGGGTGGCGGCGCGGGTCGAGTCGGCTGACATGGAAACGAGACTAGTCGGCCGCCAACGCCGACGGGATCAGCGGCTGGTCCAGCAGCCGACCGAACCGCTCGGCAAGGTCGACGCCCCCGGCAGATCGTCGGCCGATCCGGCGGCAACCGGAATCCCTCGACGACCAGCGGCCGGCGCGGCAGAAGAGCCGTCACCTCGTCGGCATCGCGGGCTCGTCGTGCAACATCGACACCGCGTACCCTCGGACACCCGCCGGCGCCGCGGACGCTTCTGAGACCCGTTAACGCTATCGAGTCGCCCCAGCCGCTGACCGCGCAGCCGTCCCTGCGACACTTGCACTATGCCGCGGCTTAGCGAGCCGAGCCCCTACGTGGAGTTCGACCGAAAGCAGTGGCGTGCGCTCCGCATGTCGACGCCGCTCGCCCTCACCGAAGAGGAACTGATCGGCCTGCGCGGTCTCGGTGAGCAGATCGACCTGCTCGAGGTCGAAGAGGTTTACCTGCCGCTGGCCCGGCTCATTCATCTGCAGGTCGCCGCGCGCCAGCGGCTGTTTGCCGCCACGGCCGAATTCCTCGGCGAGCCGCAACAAAACCCGGACCGCCCGGTGCCCTTCGTGATCGGTGTGGCCGGAAGCGTGGCCGTCGGCAAGTCGACCACTGCCCGTGTGCTGCAGGCGCTGCTGGCTCGCTGGGATCACCACCCCCGGGTGGACCTGGTGACGACCGACGGTTTTCTCTACGCCAATGCCGAGCTGGATCGTCGAAACCTCATGCACCGCAAAGGTTTTCCGGAGAGTTACAACCGCCGCGCATTGTTGCGGTTCGTGACCTCGGTAAAATCCGGTTCCGACTACGCGTGCGCGCCGGTCTACTCGCATCTGAAGTACGACATCATTCCGGGGGCCAAGCACGTGGTCCGGCATCCCGACATCTTGATCCTGGAGGGCCTCAACGTCCTGCAGACGGGTCCGACGCTGATGGTGTCGGACCTGTTCGACTTCTCGCTGTATGTGGACGCCCGGATCGAAGACATCGAGCAGTGGTACGTGTCGAGGTTCTTGTCTCTGCGCGGCACGGCGTTCGCCGACCCCGAATCACACTTTCACCATTACTCGGCCCTGAACGACACCAAGGCGGTCGCCGCCGCCCGCGAGATCTGGCGGTCGATCAACCGGCCGAACCTGGTCGAGAACATACTGCCGACCCGTCCCCGCGCGACCCTGGTGCTGCGCAAGGACGCCGACCATTCCATCAACCGGCTGCGACTGCGCAAGCTTTAGCGACCGGCGAAGGGCCGAAGCGGGGCAGCGCTCCACGACATTCGGCGGAGCCGCCCCGCACCGGCGGGACGGAGGCTACGCCGCGAGGCGACGCACTCCCAGGTATTGCAATGCGGCGAAGCCCGCGGTGTAGACACCACTGGCCAGCGTCGCGGCGACCCCGATTCCGGTCATGGACACCGTTTCAGCGGCCACGATCGCGGCCAGGGTGTACACGATGTTGGCCACGACCACGCCGATCCCGGCGCGGCGCAAGTTCGGCAGCGCCGCCAGGCTGAACACCGCCAGGCCGTAGAGCACGAAGAATGCCCCCATGGCATATTCCTGAGCGGATGTCAGGCCGGTCAGCGAAGAGAGTGGGTCGGCGACGAAGGCGACGGCCAGACCGCACAATCCCGTCAACGTGGCATCGGCACGCATGGCGAATCGCAGCAGCGAGTCGGTCGAGTCGTAGAGGGGCCTGGTTGGCAAACCAGATACAGCGGTCATGTGATTACTCCTCGGAATTGCTGTTTGGGTCGAACAGCTCTGAGCGTGCCGATGGCGCGCTGCCATATCGACTCGTGACACTGCCAACTACTGCCACGAATACAAAGACCAGGTAGTTCATCCGGCTATTCCCGTCACCGACGACGAGCGGTCACAAATATTCCGCAAAACGGAGAAAGTTCGCTCACACTGCGCGGTGGCGCCTCAGGATTCCCGGCTGTCACTGCAGTTCGGCTTTGTCGAGGATCTGCCAATGTGCCCACCTCAGAGCGACAATTCCGCGGGGTCCAGCCGAAATGTCGCTCTGAGGCGCGCAGAACGCCGCTCGCCTCCGTTGGTGACGGAAGTCACACATGGGGCTTCGGACACGGCCTGCGTCGGTGCAGGCTAATCACTGCCAACGGCAACGCGCCCGCGCAGATCGGCGGCGATGAGCCGGGCTGCGGCGTTTTGCCAGTTGTGCAGCGAGCGCTGCGGGACCTCAGTCACCAACCACTGCCAGGCCTGCCGCGCAGTCGGGTCCAAACCTGCAGCGGTGGCGTTCTGCGCGTACGCGCGCACCCCGACCACGTAGGGGAAATACAGCGAGTTGTAGTAACGCCACTGCTCGGTGGTTCCGAACTCGCCGCTGTCGCGCGGCTTGAGCCGCCCGATGCCGTCGGCGAGAACGGCCTTGAGTTCGTTGGCCCGCTCCAGCGGGTGGTCGGGCGCGCCCCGCGCGGCCAGCCGCTCGTCGATCACGGGCAACCCGGTCAGGGGGCTGGCGACGAGTTTGGTCAGGTCACCGTAGTGGCCCAGGGCCCGGCGGGTGAGCCTGACGAAGGTCTCGTCGTCGACGTCATCGAGCGGGTCGACCGACCGCAACGGCAGCGCCGCGCCGGTATGCCGCAACGCTGCCCGGTCGGCCCGCAGCGTGGGCGATTTCGAGAACGCCAGCCGGTCCAGCATCCCGGCCAGCGGATCGGCCAACACCTGCACCGCGATCGCGATCGCCAAGGTGGTGAACAGCAGCACCGTCAGCGCGGCTTGCGCGGTGGGCTCATTGCGGGTGACCGCCAAGCCGATCAGCGCTTGGCCACCGAACAGCAGGGCCACCGCCGCCGAGCCGGCGAACGAGCGCAGCATGTCGGCGCGCAGCGCCTGACCCTCATCGAAGGCGTCCCACAGCGCCACCGCCACGCCCAGCAACAGCACGTCGAAACCCGTCGACGCCAGCGCCAGCCAGCTGGGCAGCAGACCCAGCGGAATGATCAGGATGGCGTTACCCAACGCGAAAAACAGCGTCGCGACCACGACCACGCCCACGACCGGCACGGGCTGGGTCGCGCGCCGCACCAGCGCCGCGAACATCGCACCCAGCGTGGAGATCGAGATCACCGCGAACATCAGCAGGTGGCCGGCGCGCAGCGGTCCGTCGACGCTGCCGGCCATCATCGCGCCGATCAGGGTGAGCGCACCGACACCGGCCACGAGCAACAGCTCCCGGGTTCGCGCCCGCCAGTGATCGCACGGCCGGGACAGCTCGACCAGCACCGCGAACCACGCCACGCTCGGCAGGGCAACCAAATAGATCTCGACGCGGCTGAGCAGCGCGGCGTGCGCTTGAAGAGCCTGACCGGAGGCGGTGCGCATCGCGTCGAGCGCCACCACCAGCGCGAAGCCACACAGTCCGAGCGCGGCCAGCGCCAGCACCGGCTTGCGCGGGTCGCGCGACAACAGGTACAACCCGAGCCACCCGCTCAGCGTGAACACCAGGGCCGACAGCGCAGCCATGCATCCAGTGTGGCACGCCCCCGGCCCGCGGCTGAGTCTCCCGCTACTTGCCGTACCGGCGATGGCGCTGGCTGTAATCACGCAGCGCCCGAAGAAAATCGACCTGGCGGAATGCGGGCCAGTGCGCTTCGCAGAACCACATCTCCGAGTACGCGCTTTGCCACAACAGAAAGCCGGACAGCCGCTGCTCCCCCGAGGTGCGGATCACCAGGTCAGGGTCGGGTTGCCCGGAAGTGTAAAGGTTTTCGGAGATGGCCTCGACGCTCACCGCGTCCACGAGTTCCTCGGCCGTGGCGCCGTTGGCAAGTTCCTTGTTCAACAACGCGCGGACAGCGTCGACGATCTCCCGGCGCCCGCCGTAGCCGACGGCGACGTTGACATGGAACGGTGCCACCGCCGGCGTGGACTCCACCGCGCCCCGCAGCCGCCGGGCGGGTCCGTCGCCGAGCAGCTCCAGATCCCCGACGGTCCGCACACTCCAGCGATTGGCCGGCGCACAGATCTCCTCGACGACATCGGTGATGATCTCGATGAGTGCGGCCAGCTCGTCGGGATCGCGATGCAGGTTTTCGGTGGACAGCAGGTAGACGGTGGTCATTTCGATGCCGGCCTCCTGGCACCACCGCAGCATCTCGGCGATCTTGGCGGCACCCATCCGGTAGCCGTAGCTGACGTCGTCGTAGCCCGCGTCGCGGGCCCATCGCCGGTTTCCGTCGCACAGCACCGCGATGTGCCGGGGCAATTCGGAATGCGAGGCGGTCAGACCCTGCCTCAGCCGCAGCTCGTAGACGCGATACAACGGCTCTTTGAGCCGCGGCGGAATGATCTCCACGAACATTCACCCTACTGTGAGCTGCAACTATTTCCGGCCCACATTTCGGGCAATCTCACCGCATGTCTGACACGGTGTGGTAGATCGCCGCAGACTACTGTTGGCACGAGCCATTGGCGGCGTTCAGGACTGCCAACTGAACAGGCGACAGGAGACATGAGCAGCCAGACCAGTTCGGTGATCAACCCGGAGTCCGAATCGCAGGGCCCCCCGGTCAATGCCGCGCAGCAGCTTGTCGACGGCGTCGCCCGGGTACTGACCAAACCGCGTTTCCGGGGCTGGATCCACGTCTATTCCGCGGGGACCGCCGTCGTCGCGGGTGCCTCACTGGTCGCGGTGTCGTGGGCCGTGGCTTCCACCCGCGCCGGGCTTGCCACGCTTGCCTATACCGCGGCCACCATCGTGATGTTCACCGTCAGCGCGACCTATCACCGCGTTCACTGGAGGTCCGCCACCGCCCGGAAATGGATGAAGCGGCTCGACCATTTGATGATCTTCGTGTTCATCGCCGGGAGCTACACGCCGTTCGCCTTGCTGGCCATGCCCCCCGAGGTGGGGCGGCTGGTGTTGTACATCGTGTGGGGCGGCGCGCTGGCCGGGGTGTTGCTGAAGGTGTGTTGGCCGTCGGCGCCGCGCTGGGTGGGCGTGCCGCTCTATCTGCTGCTGGGCTGGGTCGCGGTCTGGTTCACCGGGACGATCCTGCACAACGCCGGGGTGGCCGCGATGGTGCTGCTGTTCGTCGGCGGCGCCTTGTACAGCATCGGCGGCATCCTGTACGCGTTGCACCGGCCCGACCCGTGGCCGAACACGTTCGGCTACCACGAGTTCTTCCACGCCTGCACCGCGGTAGCGGCGATCTGCCACTACATCGCGATGTGGTTCGTGGTCTTCTAGCTAAAGCTGGGTGACGTCGGCGGCCGACCAGTAGGCCTTCATAGCGGTGACCTTGCCGCGGTTGTCGAAGACCATCACGTCGATCGGCTCGATCACCATCCGGTGCTCGCCCGCGGTCACGGTCAGCCGGAACTGGAAAGCCGCCTCGTTGCCGGCCACGCGCAGCGCGACCAGTTCGCATTCGCGTTGCACATCGTTGACCGCTGAGTAGAAGCCGTGGATCGCCTGACGACCGATGTGCACCTCGCCACCGACCGGGTCCTCGACCGTCGCGTCATCGGCGTACAACTCGACCAGGTCGTCGGCGCTGCCCTTGGCGACCAGCTCGATGTAGCGGTTGACGGTGTCGGTGATCGCTTGGGTCTTGTCGGCGGCATTCGGCATGGGACGCAACGCTACTACCCCGGCACCCCCAGGGCCGTCGCCAGCTCCGCCGCCCGGGTGACCGGTAGGTCGCAAACCCGTCCACGGCACACGTAGGCCGCGTCGGCACCGGCCAGCCGGCCCCGCCCGATCAGCAGCACCGACGAGTCCATCTCGCCGCCGACCACGATCGCCCCGCCGGGCGCCAGCCGGCGCGCATCCGCCAGCAGGGGCGAGCGCGCCGGGTTGCAAGAGACCGCGATCTGCAGCGGCCCGCGGACCGCGGATTCGGCGACGGCCAGCCAATGTCCGGCCGAGCGCGGCGCGCGGGCCAGCAGCACGGAATGCGCGCTGAGCGCATCCGCCGCCGCGTGCAGATACCGCTCCGCCCGGTCGTCGTCGACCAGGTGCGCCGCGATCAGCAGCGCTTCGGTGATCGTCGACGCGCCCGACGGCGTCGCGCCGTCCACCGGGTCGGCGGGCCGGAGCATCAGCTGCTCGGCGTCGTCGGCGGTGTCGAACCACCGGCCGGGCCGCTGCGGGTCGGCGAAGTGCGCCAGGGCGATGTCGAGTAGCTCGGTGGCCCTCGTCAGCCAGGCCTCGTCCGCGGTCAGCTGGTAGAGCGCAAGCAGTCCGGTGGCCAGCATCGCGTGGTCCTCCAGGATGGCGGCGCTGTCGCCGACCAGCCCGCCGAGGCTGGCCCGCCGCAGCCGGCCCTCGACGACGTGCAAGTCCAGCAGCGCCAACGCGCAATCCCGTGCGGCGCGGGCGAACTCGGGTTCATCCAAGGCCACACTGGCCTCGGCCAGCGCGGTGATCGCCAGCCCGTTCCAGGACGTAACGACCTTGTCGTCGCGTCCTGGCTGCGCCCGGGTGAGCCGCGCGGCCAGCAACGCGGTCCGCACGCGTTCCAGCCGTTGCGGATCGTCCGGGTCGGCGGGCAGCTGAAGCACCGACGTCCCGTGTTCGAACGTACCGGACTGGGTGACCGCGAAAACCTCTGCGGCCCAGCGCCCGTCCTCAGCGCCGAGCACCTCGGTCAGCTGCTCGGGCGTCCACACATAGGTCGAGCCCTCGCGCCCGTCGGCGTCGGCATCCAGCGACGAGGTGAACATGCTCCCGTCGGCGAGCTCGTCGAGCAGGAACCACGCGGTCTGCGCGGCGACCCGGCGGGCCAACGGGTCACCGGTACGCCGGGCCCAGTGTGCGTATGCGCGCAGCAGCAACGCGTTGTCGTACAGCATTTTCTCGAAATGCGGTATCACCCAGGCATTGTCGACGCTGTACCGGGCGAAGCCGCCGGCCAGCTGGTCATAGATGCCACCCCGGGCCATCGCGTTTCCGGTGCGTGCGACGGCCTCCAGCGCTGCCGATGACCCGGTGCGCTCGTAGTTGCGCAGCAGCGCCTCCAGAACCGCCGACGGCGGAAATTTGGGTGCACGCCCGAAGCCGCCATGAACCGTGTCCTGGTCGCCCAGCACCGTCGCGACAGCGCGGTCACACAGCGCGGGCGCCACGTCCGGGCCGCCGCCGGCCAGCCCCCCGAGTGCTCCAGCCATCTTGCGCAGCTCGCCGGCGATACGGTCGGACGCCTCGTCGACCTCACCGCGGCGATGCCGCCAGGTTTCGGACACGGCCGAAAGAAGTTGCAGAAAGCCGGCTTTCGGGTAATACGTGCCGCAGAAGAATGGGCGACCGTCGGGTGTCAGGAAACACGTCATCGGCCAACCGCCCTGCCCGGTGAGCGCGACGGTGGCGTTCATGTAGACCGCGTCGATGTCCGGCCGTTCCTCGCGGTCTACTTTGATGCAGACGAATCCCGCGTTCATCACCGCGGCCACCTCGTCGTCCTCGAACGACTCGTGGGCCATGACGTGACACCAATGGCAAGCGGCGTAGCCGACGGACAGCAGGATCGGCACGTCGCGCGCAGCTGCGTCGGCCAGTGCCTGCGGCGTCCACTGCTGCCAGTGCACCGGATTGTCGGCATGCTGACGCAGATACGGGCTGGTGGCCAGCCCGAGCGTGTTTGTCCCGCCGTTGTCAGCCGGGCTCATCGCCGGACTCCGGTGCCGGTTTCGATCCGTTGGCCTGCCCGGGGGCTTGCTCGGGCGCTTGATCAGGGGATGGGCCGACCGTGTCGGTGCCCTCGTCGGCGGCCTGATCGGGCTCAGGGTGTTGGCGATCAAAGGACTCGGGCACCTTTTTCAGTTGCCGGTTCATCGATCGCAGCAGCAACAACGTGGCGATCAGAAGCAGCACGACAACCAGCAACCCCAACGGGCTGGCCTTACCGAAATCCGGGCCATTGTGATGGGGCGCCCCGTCAGCGATCACCGCGACCAGAAGGTTGCTCACCCGTCGTTCTCGATTCCGGCGAACAGGTCGTCCTCTGGCAAGACGGCGGGCACACGCGAGCGGGCCAACTCGAATTCCTCGGTCGGCCAGAGCCGCTGCTGCCATGAGAGCGGGGCGGCGAAGAATTCGGCGTTCGGGTCGATCTGGGTGGCGTGCGCCCGCAGCGCGTCGTCGCGCTGGCTGAAATATGCCGAGCACTCGACGCGCGTCGTCACCCGCGATTCGAAGGGGTCGTGCTGGGGATCCCAGTAGGCAAGCCATTTGCCGAACGGGCCTTCTTCGCCGCGCTTGGCGAACTCTTCCTGCAGCAACTGCATGCGCTTGCGCAGGAAGCCGTGGACGTAGTACAGCTTCGACACATCCCACGGCTCACCGGCGTCCGGGAAGCGGGCATGGTCGCCTGCCGCCTCATAGGCGCCGATCGAAACCTGATGGCAGCGAATGTGATCGGGGTGCGGGTAGCCGCCGTTCTCGTCGTAGGTGGTCATCACGTGGGGCCGGAATTCGCGGATCACGCGGACCAGCGCCGCGATGGACACCTCCAGCGGGACCAGGGCGAAGCAGTCCTCGGGCAGCGGGGGTGGCGGGTCGCCCTTGGGCAAGCCCGAGTCGACGAAGCCGAGCCAGGTGTGCTCCACCCCGAGGATCTCGGCGGCCTTCGCCATCTCGTCGCGGCGGATTTCGGCGATGTGTCCGTGCACATCGGGCAGGTCCATCGCCGGGTTGAGAATTTCGCCGCGCTCGCCCCCGGTCAACGTCACCACCAGCACGCGATGGCCGTCGTCGGCATAGCGGGCAAGGGTGGCCGCACCCTTGCTGGACTCGTCATCGGGGTGGGCGTGCACAGCCATCAACCGCAGTTCGCTCACATGCCCCCTTGTCGGTCTGCTGGATGCCCGGTTTCGACCCTATAATTCCAGTTGCTGATCGTTACATCCTGTCGGCCGAGGTCCGGCAACCGATTGGTCCAGGCATACCCAGGAATGACCGAGACTTCTACTTTGCGTCCCGAGGCCCGCTACGGGCGTTCGCGGCTGTCCCGTGTGTCGCGGCGCCGCGTGGTCATCGCCGTGGCCATGCTGGCCGTTGCGGTCGGCGTCATCGTCGCCGTCATCGGCTACCAACGGCTCGGCACCAGCGATGTCACCGGCTCGCTGGCCGGTTATGCGGTGATCGACAACGAGACGGCGTCGGTCACGATCAGCGTGACGCGATCCGACCCGTCGCGGCCGGTGGACTGCGTCGTGCGGGTCCGCGCCAAAGACGGCAGCGAGACGGGCAGACGAGAGGTGCTGGTCCCGCCATCTGACCAGGCAACGGTGCAGGTGACCACGACGGTGAAATCGAGCAAGCCGCCGGCGCTGGCGGACATTTACGGCTGCGGCACCGACGTGCCCGGCTATTTGCGTTCGGCCTGACCACGACAAAGAACTGCGAATATGTCGTCATCAGCTGTTTCCGCGGTGGTAACATGGGTGAATGCACGGTTCCTGCTGGGACCGTGTATTGCTGCTTAAAGGCCGTGAGCCGAATGGAGCCGCAGCACCCGGGGCGGGACCCGAATATCTCCGACAGCGGGGTTGACGAAGCTTACGCGGATTACGCGGAACGGATAAGACGAGGAGCGCGACGAGATGACGGATACTCAGGTGACCTGGCTGACCCAGGAATCACATGACCGGCTCAAGGCCGAGCTCGATCAGTTGATCGCGAATCGTCCGATCATCGCCGCGGAGATCAACGACCGTCGCGAGGAGGGTGATCTTCGCGAGAACGGCGGATACCACGCCGCCCGCGAAGAGCAGGGCCAGCAAGAGGCACGCATACGCCAGCTGCAGGACCTGCTCAACAACGCCAAGGTCGGTGAGGCGCCCACCCAGTCCGGCGTCGCGCTGCCCGGCTCCGTGGTCAAGGTCTACTACAACGGCGACAAGTCCGACAACGAGACGTTCCTGATCGCCACCCGCCAGGAGGGCATCAACGAGGGCAAGCTCGAGGTGTACTCGCCGAACTCACCGCTGGGCGGCGCGCTGATCGACGCCAAGGTGGGCGAGACCCGTCGCTACACGGTGCCCAATGGCAATACCGTTGAGGTCACGCTGGTCAGTGCGGAGCCGTACCACTCCTAGCTGCCCAACGCCTGCTCGAGATCGCTCAGCAGGTCGGCGATGTCCTCGATGCCCACCGAGAGCCGCACGAGATCGTAGGGCACTTCCAACTGCGAGCCGGCCGTGGACGCGTGCGTCATAGCGCTGGGGTGCTCGATCAGCGACTCCACCCCACCCAGCGATTCGGCCAGGATGAACACCTTGGTGCCGGCGCACAGATCCTGGGCGGCCGCCCTGCCGGCTCGCATCCGCACGGAAACCATGCCGCCGAAGCCACGCATCTGCCGGGCGGCGATGTCATGTCCCGGGTGAGTGGGCAGACCCGGATACAGCACCGTGCTCACCGAGGGATGCCCGGCGAGGAATTCCGCTACAGCCAAAGCGTTTTCGCTGTGCCGCTGCATCCGCAGCACCAGGGTCTTCAAACCGCGCATAGTCAGGTAGGCGTCGAACGGGCCAGGCACCGCGCCGGCCCCGTTTTGCAGGAAACCGAAGGCGTCGTCGAGCTCTTTGTCGTTGGTGACCAACGCGCCGCCCACCACGTCGGAGTGACCGCCGATGTACTTGGTGGTCGAGTGCAGCACCACATCGGCACCCAGCGTCAGCGGCTGCTGCAGCGCGGGCGAGGCAAATGTGTTGTCCACCAATACCTTTGCCGAGTGTTGTTTGCCGAGTTCGGCGATCGCCCCGATATCGGCGATGAAAAGCAACGGATTGGTCGGGGTTTCCACCCAAACCAGCCGGGTCTGGGGCGTGATCGCGTCGCGCACGGCGTTCAAATCAGACAGTGCTACCGGCGTGTACCCGACATTCCAGTGTGTAAAGACCTTGTCGATCAGCCGGAATGTGCCACCGTAGGCGTCATTCGGGATGACTACGTGATCGCCGGGCCGCAGCATCGCGCGCAGGGCACAGTCGGTGGCGGCCATCCCGGAACTGAACGCCCGCCCGAAAGTGCCTTCTTCGACGGCCGCCAGCACGGTTTCCAGTGCCGATCTAGTCGGGTTGCCGGTGCGCGCGTAGTCGAATCCGCCACGCAGGCCCCCGACGCCGTCTTGGGCGAATGTGCTGCTCGCATAGATCGGAGTGTTCACCGCCCCGGTCGCGGGATCCGGGCGGTAGCCAGCGTGAATGGCTTTGGTGGCTAGGCCGGTGATTTCGTGGTGTCCCTTAACGTCTTCGCTCATCGACGATCAGCCTAATGACGACCGCGGCGGCGAGTTCACCACCGCACGATGCCGTCATTGTTCGATCGGCAGGACGACCGTCGTCATGATCTTGTCCGCCAACGTCTGCCGCTTGGCGTCCCACAACGGGAACAGGAAACCGATGTAACAGATGATCGCGTCGACGAAGTGCGCAAGTTGGCGCACGATGGACAGCCCGAAACCGAGGGGCTGCCCGGTGACTTCGCTGACCACCTTGACCTTCATCACCGATTTACCCAGGCTCGACCCGATAGTGCCCTGGCGGTAGCCGTAATTCCACAACAGGTAGGCCAGGCCGACCAGGTGCGACAACCACTGCGCCAATTGGCCGATCGTCGAGGGCTGGCCGGTGCAGTACTGGTTGACGTCATACTGCGTGATATCGGTGACGCAGGACGACTGCTGGGTGGCAATCATGATCACGGTCCCGATGCCGACCACCACCGCGTACGGGATGATGTCGATGAGGAAAGCCAGCACCCGGGTGAACCACGGGGTATACGACTCCGTCGGCAGAGCACGGATGGCGGGCCCCGGTGGTGGCGGCGCGTAGCCACCGGACGACAGAGGAGGCGGAGGATAGGAACCTCCGCCGGGCGGCGGAGGAGGCGGAGGATAGGAACCGCCGCCGGGCGGCGGAGGAGGCGGAGGATAGGAAGCGCCCGGCGCCGAACCAGCCGGTGAGTGTTCATACGCACCAGATGGCGGCTCATGCCCACCAGACGACCCGGGCGGAGGCCGGGGTGGCACGTAAGATTCGCCAGGCGGCGGTTGATCGGTCATGGGCAACCCTCCACTCCAGATCAGCTGAACTAGGCCGCATTACAGTACCTGAGTGACCGGCTTCGCGGAGTGGCAGCAAAGCTGATTCGCGACTTGATCGCTCCGCTAACGTCGCCGTGGCTCCGAGAGGAATCCCAACAGGTCGTACCGGGTGATCACTCCGACCGGTTTGCCTTGCTCCACCACCATCAACGCGTCCCACTCGCGCAACGCCTTGCCGGCCGCAGTGACCGACTCACCGGCGCCGATCATCCGCAGCGGTGGGCTCATGTGCTGTGAGAC
>DATKEW010000141.1:0-28109 GCA_035511785.1 Mycobacterium sp. | reverse complement strand
GCCGCGCGAGGCGTCGCAGCTGGCCTCGGATGCCATGGCCCTCATCGAGTCGGTCGGCGACCCGACGCTGACGGTGGGGCTGTCCTTCGCGCCGACCTACGCCAAAGTTGAGAGCGCCGAGTGGTCTGACGCGCTGCGGTGGTCACAAAGGGTCATCGACCTGGCCGACGGTGACCCGGCTAAAGGCAACTTCCTTTTCGGGTCTCCGTTAGCGATCGCCCTTACGAACCGGGCTATGGCCCGATATTGCCTAGGCCGTCGCGGATGGCGCGACGACCTGCGCGCCGGCCTGGCCTTGGCCCGCAGCGCTGACCCCCTGTCCTACGGCGCGGTTGTGGGTTGGGTCTACTTTGCGGGCATACCGTTTGGCGTGCTGGCTGCGGATGATCGGACGGTGCGCGAGCTTGAGCATGCCCTACGGATTGCCGAACGATCCAGCGATGATCTCGGGCTGGTCTTAACCCGGATGACACTGGGCACCGCGCTGGTGCATCGCGCAACGGCCGCCGAGCGTGACCGCGGACAGAAGATCCTGGCCGAGGTCAGCGAAGTGTTCCTGCGCCGGGGCCACAGCCTGTCCGAATTGCCGATCGTCGATGTCTACTCCGCGCGTGAGAGGGCTCGATCTGGAGATCGCGATGACGCGATACCGCTCATCCGCGCCGCCGTCGACCATCTGTTCCGTTACGAACGGCTGCTGGCGTGGGGCGTTCCTGCGACGGGTGTTCTCGTGGAGACACTGCTGGACCGTGGGGCCGTCGGAGACGTGGCGGAAGCCCAGGCCGCGATCGAGCGGTTGGCGGCCACACTAGCCGATGAGGGTCTCGTGATGCGTGACATCTGGCTGCTGAGGCTGCGGGCGCTCCTGGCGCGGGCTCACCGCGATGATGCGGCTTACACGCACTTGCGGGATCGCTACCGCGACATGGCGAAAACGCTTGGCTACGAGGGGCATATCGAGTGGGCCGAGGCAATGCCATGACGCGACGTGGCGCGGCTACCCTGATTGCGCCACGGCCTGCTGCCCGTCACCGGCCGCGACAAGGACCGCGTCGATCACACCCGGCGCAGACACGATGATCCGCTTACGGGTCTGCGCCGTGGTGAGGTCGCCGGCCTGCGATGGTCGGATGTCGACCTTGACGCTCGCACGCTGTCGGTGGCGAACAATCGAGTGGACGCCGGGGGCACCGCGGTGGAGAACGACCCGAAGTCGGCCATGTCGCGGCGCACGCTGCCCTTGCCGGATCGGTTGGTGTCGGTGCTGAAGGCCACGAAGGCACGGCAAGGGCGTGAGCGGCTGGTGCTCGGCGCTCCCAGCGGGCCGTGGGAGTACGTGGTGTGCAACGAGGCGGGCCTGCCCTACCACCCACAGGTGCTGTCGCGGTACTGGCGGGAGGCGGTGAAGGCGGCCGGTGTCCGTCCGATCAAGCTGCACGGCGCCCGGCACAGTTGCGCGACACTGATGCACCTGCGAGGTGTGCCGGTGGCGGTGATCGCCGCGTGGATTGGCCACAGGGACGCCAGCCTGACAATGCGGCTGTACGCGCACTCGCAGGACGAGGCGCTGAAAGCTGCCGGGGTGACTTTGGATCGGGTTGTGACATCCTCGTGACACTGAGTGGGTTGTTCGAACGCCTTCGAACACTGTTGCCGCA
Source organism: Mycobacterium sp. (assembly GCA_035511785.1). Classification (GTDB taxonomy): domain Bacteria; phylum Actinomycetota; class Actinomycetes; order Mycobacteriales; family Mycobacteriaceae; genus Mycobacterium. The sequence goes on along the minus strand of DATKEW010000141.1, from coordinate 26,451 downwards.
GCTCAGCTGTGGAGCCGATGACGGGAATCGAACCCGCGTATTCAGCTTGGGAAGCTGATGTTCTGCCATTGAACTACATCGGCGCAGTTGCCCCAGAAGGCTAGCACCCGGTTTCGCCGCAGCGGATAGGCTCGTCGCGTGCTGCTCTCCGATCGCGACCTCAGGGCCGAAATCACCGCCGGCCGGTTGGCCATCGATCCGTTCGACGACGCCCTGGTGCAGCCGTCCAGCATCGATGTCCGCCTCGATTGCATGTTCCGGGTGTTCAACAACACGCGCTACACCCACATCGACCCCGCCAAGCAGCAGGACGAACTGACGAGCCTGGTGCAACCCATCGAAGGTGAACCCTTCGTCTTGCACCCGGGCGAGTTCGTGCTCGGCTCGACGCTCGAGCTTTTCACCCTGCCCGACGACCTCGCGGGCCGGCTGGAGGGCAAATCTTCACTGGGCCGGCTGGGTTTGCTGACGCACTCGACGGCCGGCTTCATCGACCCAGGCTTCAGCGGTCACATCACGCTGGAGCTGTCCAACGTCGCCAACCTGCCGATCACTTTGTGGCCGGGCATGAAAATCGGGCAGCTGTGCATCTTGCGGTTGACCAGCCCCGCTGAACACCCTTATGGCAGTTCGCGCGTGGGGTCGAAGTACCAGGGTCAGCGGGGACCGACGCCGTCCCGGTCCTATCAGAACTTCATAAGTTCTACATAAGTTCGGCAGGCTTACCGCACAGTCTTTCTGCGCGATGATTGAGTGGTCCGTGGTTCCTCCTCCGCCCGACCATGGCGTGGCTGGCAACACCTTTGGGGTGATTGGTATTGGATATCGTGCTCGGCGTGTCGATGGCACCCGCGTCGATTCGGATGGTTCTGCTGGAAGGTGAAAACGCCGACGGAGCCACCGTAGAAGAGGACGAGTTCGACGTCACCGCCGCTGCCGACGCGGCCACCGCGAGCGCGTCCGATCGAGTAATCGCTGCCATCCTGGGCACCCGGCAGGGCGCCGCCGACGCCGGACTCGAGCTGTCGTCTATCGGGGTGACTTGGACCGATCGACTCGAAGCGGCCGCTCTGCGCGACGCGCTGGCCGCCTACAAGCTCGAGAATGTGATGCTGGTCTCGGCATTTCTCGCCTCGACAGCGCTAGGTCAATTCGTCGGCGGAGCAATGGGTTACGAGCGCACGGCGGTGCTTTTCGTGGAGCCCGACGCCGCGACGCTGGCCGTCGTCGAAACCTCTGACGGTTCCATCGTCGACCTCCGTAGAGAACAGATCTATGCCGAGTCCTACGACGAAGCCACCGCACAACTCACCGGGATGATCTCCGGTCTGGAGGAGTGGGAATCGAGTCCCGGTGGGGTGTTCTTGATCGGCTCGGGCGTCGACATCGCGCCGATAAAGCCGGCGCTGGAATGGGCGACTTCGCTTGCGGTGAGCGCGCCGGAGGAGCCGGACACAGCGCTGGCCCGCGGGGCCGCCCTCGCGTCGGCGAACGCGCCGATGTTCGCCTCGTCGACCGCCGCGCTGGCTTACGCCCAAGACCCGGGCACCGGTGCCGCCGACGCCTACGCGCTGCCCGAATACCTCAGTGTTTCCGGGCTTTCCGAAGGTGACGACGAACTCGCTTACAGCGCTGTCGCCGACGAAGACGCCGATGCCCCGACCGTCGTCATCGACATGCCCGACGTGGCCGATCTGGACGAAAGCCAACCGCGTCGCAGGCCCGTGCTGCTGGTCGGTAGCGGGATGGCCGTGGTCGCCATCAGTGCGGTGGTGGCGCTGGAGATTGCGCTGGCGATCGGCATCCGCACGACGGTGGCTCTGCAGCCCAGCCCCAACCAAAGCCTCATCGTCCCAACACAGCAGGCCCCCGCGCCCGCGCCGGTGGAGGCGTCTGCCCCGAAGCCGGAAATCAACGCCCCGACATCACTGGGGGCGCCCATGCCATTGAATCCGCCAGCCGCCGCACCGCTGCCTGCGGCCCCTCCGATTCCCGCGGCCCCTCCGGCTCCCGTGGCTCCGGTGGTGCCGGTTCCGGTTGTGGTCGCTCCGCTGGCTCCGGTTCCCGCGCCCCCGATCCACCTGCCTGCTCCCGATTGGCTAATGAGGCCACCGGTGATCCAGGCCCCGCCGCACGTGTCGCTGCCCGGAGTGAGCCAACCGCCAGTCCACGTCGCGCAGCCACAGTCGCCGCCGCACGAAATTCCACCGGTCCAGGGCCCGTCGCCCAAGCCGAGCGGCCCCGGCGGTCTCGGCGGTGGTGAGCCCGCTGGTCCTGGACCGTTTGGCGGTGGCGGTCACGGTGGTGGCGGGCCGTTCGGTGGTGGCGGACCTTTTGGCGGCGGACCGTTTGGCGGTGGACCGCTTGGTGGTGGCGGACCCTTTGGCGGTGGCGGTCACGGTGGCGGCGGACCGTTCGGTGGCGGCGGACCGTTCGGCGGCGGTGGTGAGCCCGCTGGTCCTGGACCGTTTGGCGGTGGCGGTCACGGTGGTGGCGGGCCGTTCGGTGGTGGCGGACCTTTTGGCGGCGGTGGCGGTGAGCCCGCTGGTCCCGGGCCCTTTGGCGGTGGCGGTCACGGTGGTGGCGGGCCGTTTGGTGGCGGCGGACCCTTTGGTGGCGGCGGACCGTTTGGTGGCGGCGGCCACGGCGGTGGGCCGCTTGGTGGCTTTGGCGGCGATGGCGGCTTTGGCGGCGGCCACAGCGGCGGCGGCTTTGGCGGTGGCGGCGGTGGCTTTGGCGGCGGCGGCCACGGCGGCGGGGGCGGGCGCAGGTAGCCGTCCGTTGGTGTGCGGACGTTGCTCAGTGTTGCAACTCGATTAACGCGGGGCGCGGAGTACTTACCACCCCGCGGCTACGCGGGTAGGGTCGGGTAGATAAGGGCTGGTCGAAGAACGCGTGCCAACCCGTTTACAGAACTTCATAAAGCCCAGCTAATCCCGGATTCTAGAGCCCCGCGCGGTGCTGTGGCAACGAAATCCGTGGTTAACAGTGAGGAAATGGTGCTGTCCGCGAACTAATCGGGCGGCACAGCAAACTACAAGGGAGGAACTTAGAGCGGTGGTGGGCGTCGTGCTCGGCGTTTCGATGGCGCCGACGAAGGTCCGCATGGTGCTGGTCGAAGGCGAAAGCGCCGACGGCGCCTCTGTCGACCAGGACAACTTCGACGTCGCCGACACATCACCCTCCACCGCACCCTCCCAGGTGGTCTCGGCCATCTTGGGCACTCGGGAAGGCGCTGCAGAGGGCGGCTATCAGCTGCTGTCGGCAGGTGTGACCTGGACCGATCACGTCGAGGCCGCGCAGCTGCGTGACGCGCTCATTGCGCACAAGATCGAGAACGTCATGCTGGTCTCGGCCTTCATGGCCGCGGCCGCGCTGAGTCAGGCTGTCGGCGACGCCACTAACTACGCGCATACCGCGCTGCTCTTCGTGGAGCCGTACGCCGCGACCCTGGCCGTGGTCGATACCGCCGACGGATCGATCTCCGATGTGCATCGGAGGGTTCTTGCCGACGACGAAGACAAGGCGGTCGCTGAACTTGTCGCGATGGTCTCCGGTGCTGAAGAGCTGGAAGCGCGCCCGAACGGAGTGGTCGTCGTCGGATCTGGCGTCGATATCCCGCTGATCAAGCCGGCGCTGGAGGCCGCCACGTCACTGGAGCTGTCGGTGCCTGACGAGCCGGAGCTGGCCTTGGCTCGGGGTGCCGCGCTGGCATCGGCGAATGCGCCGTTGTTCTCGTCTTCCACCGCCGCCCTGGCTTATGCGCTGGATCCCGGCACCGGTGAGGTGGACCCGCTCGCACTTACTGGACAGTCTCCCGGGTTACTGCCCGGATATCTGCCGGAATACCGGGGCGTTCCAGAGTCTTCCGCCGATGCCGAGGCGGGCAAGCCCAACGTCGCCTACAGCGCGGTGCCCGACGAGGACGCCGAGGAGGGCGCTGACATCGGTTTGGATGAGGCCGCGCAGCGGCGCAGGTCTGTCCTGCTGGTAGCTAGTACCCTCGCGGTGATATTCATCAGCGCAGTGGTGGCGCTGGAGATTGCGCTGGCGATAAGTATCCGCCCGACGGTCGCGTTGCGGCCCAGCCCTACCCAAAACATCGTGGTCCCAACCCAGACTGCGCCCGCGCCACCTGAGGCTTCCGTTCCTGCGCAGCCGAAGATCCAGGCGCCCGCCCCGATGGCGGTGCCGCCTCCCGTAGGTCCGCCGGCCGCGGCCCCGGTTCCCGCAGCTCCCGCTTTCCCGGCCCCCGTGCTCGTTCCCATTCCCCGCGTTCCGGTCATCGGGCCTCCGGCGCCCCGCGGGCCTTTCGGCGGCGGACCCGGTCCCCGCGGTCCCTTCGGTGGGGGTCATGGCCCCTTCGGGGGCGGCCCCTTCGGCGGTGGGCACGGAGGCTTCGGCGGCGGGCACGGATTCGGTGGCTTCGGTGGTGGCCACGGTTTCGGTGGTGGCCACGGATTCGGTGGCTTCGGGCACAGGTAGGCATCGCGCGTCACGCGGGGCGAATCGGTGGCGTCGAGCTAGGGTGGCGGACTACGGCCTGGTCGCGGCCGAAGTCGATGCAATCCAGCTATGCGGCAATCATGACGCCTGCGATTCGATGGCAACGAAGCTGTTTTCCGGCAGCACAGCAAACCAGTTGGGGGGCTTGGAGAAGCGGTGGACATCGTACTTGGTGTTTCGATGGCACCGGAGACAGTCCGCATGGTGCTCATCGAAGGTGTAGGCGCCGGTGGGGTCACCGTCGATCAGGACGGCTTCGACGTGAGCGGTCGTGCGGCGGCCGTCGCTGCGGCAGATCAGGTGATAGAGGCCATCCTCGGGACTCGGGAAAGCGCGGCTGAAGGCGGTTACCAGTTGCTGTCAAGCGGGGTGACCTGGACTGATCATGACAAGGCAGCCGCTCTCCGTGATGCGTTGGCCGCACGCAAGATTGAGAACGTCATGCTGGTCTCGGCCTTTGTGGCCGCGGCAGCGCTGGCTCAGGCGGTCGGCAGTGCGACTAGCTGCGCGCGAACCGCGCTGCTGTGCGTCGAGCCGATGACCGCGACGCTGGCCATTGTCGACAGCTCTGACGGGTCGATCGTCGATGTGCATCGGCAGCCGCTGCCCGAAAGCGATGATGCGGCGCTGGCAAAGCTGACCGCGATGGTGTCGGGTGCCGAGTCGATGAAAGCTCGCCCGGACGGGGTGTTCCTCGTCGGTTCTGGCGTAGACATCCCGTCGATCAAGCCGGCGCTGGAGGCGGCGACGTCGCTTTCGGTAACCGCACCCGAGGAACCCGAGATGGCCTTGGCGCGGGGGGCGGCGCTGCGTCGGCGAATGCTCAATTGGGAGCCCCGTCCACCGTCGCGATGCCTTACGTGGGTCCGGACGCGCTCGTATCGGGCTCGGGGGAGCTCGCCTATAGCGCCGGTGCGGATGACGAAGCCGGCGGCCACCGGGAATCTCGCGCCGATCCGGGCGAGCGGGGCAGCCGCAAGAAATTGTTGGCGATTGCCACCGTGCTGACGATCTTCTTCGGTGGGGCCGTGGCGCTGGCGCTCGCGTTGGCCTTCGATATCCGGCCGCATGTGGAACAGTGGCCGGATATTGGCAAGAACGTCGTTGCGCCGGCGACTCAGGCGTCGGCGAAACCCCCGGTACCTGCCCCGGCTCCGCCCTCGGCGGTCCCCGCCCCGGAATCTGTGGCACCCTCGGCGCCAGCTCCGGGTGCCCCGCAGCAGGATCCGTCGGGGCGGCCCAGGGACCACGATCTCGACGACTGGCTCCGCCGCCACATCCCGCGGGCATCCTGGGCCCCTAATCGGTAATCTCGCCCGAGCCCGACGGTCGGAACGAGCGTAAAATCGAGACCTTAAGGGAATACAGGGGGAGCCCGCGGCGTCCCGCCGCCATTTGAGTGAGCGACGACGACGTCCTGGACGGTTAAGTGGCTAGCAACGACGATGGAGGAGCTTTGGACACCGTACTTGGTGTGTCGATGGCACCGACGGCAGTCAGGATGGTGCTGGTCGAAGGTGAGAACGGGGATGGCGCAACCGTCGATGAAGACAATTTCGACGTTTCCGCCAGCGACGACAGCGCAACAGTGAGTGCCGCCGACCAAGTAGTGTCGGCGATCCTGGGGACCCGCGAGGGCGCAGCCGAGGGCGGCTACCAACTGGCATCGACCGGGGTCACCTTTACCGACCCCATCGAGGCCGCCGCGCTGCGCGACGCGCTGGCCGCCCACAAGGTCGAGAATGTGATGTTGGTCTCGGCCTTCCTGGCCGCGGCCGCACTCGCTCAAGCGGTCGGCAACCAAACCAACTACGCGCACACGGCGCTGCTGTACATCGAGCCCGACACCGCGACCCTGGCGGTCGTCGATAGCGCCGACGGTTCGATCGCCAACGTTCATCGCGAGGCCCTCCCCGATGACGACGAAGCTGCCGTGGCCCAGCTGGCCACGATGGTCTCCGCCGCTGAGGGTCTTGAGACGCGACCGGATGCCGTGTTCGTCGTCGGCTCCGGCGTCGACGTCCCGTTGATCAAGCCCGCGCTGGAGGCGGCAACCACGCTTCCGTTGACGGCGCCCGAGGAGCCCCACACGGCGCTGGCCCGGGGAGCGGCGCTGGCGTCGGCGCATGCGCCGCTGTTCGTGTCATCCACCGCGGCGCGGGCCTACGCTCAGGATCCCGACACCGGTGCCATAGACCCGTTCGCGGTCGCCCCTGGCTATTTCGAATTTCCCGGCGTGGCGGGTGCCGGCGACACCGCCCTCGCCTACAGCGCTGTCCCCGATGACTTTGCCGACCCCTATACCGGCGAACACGCCGCCGCGACCAGCCTCGTCGACGCCGGCGAGCATGAGCGGAGGTCGTTCGGGCTGGTTGGGAGCGCTTTAGCCGCGATCTTCATCATGGGCGTGGCGGCGCTGGTCGTTTCGCTTGCGATCGCTATCCGGCCGACGGCCGGTGTGCGGCCCGATCCCGGCCACAACATCGTCGCACCCATCCAACAGCCGGCACCGGTGGCTAACGTTCCTGCTCCGGCGCCTGCTCCGGCGCCTGCTCCGGCGCCGCAGGCTCCCGCTCCGGTGCCGCAGGCTCAGGTCCCGGCTCCGGCGCCTGCTCCGGCGCCTATTCGGGTGCCAGCGGCTCCTGCTCCGGCTCCCGCCGCTCCTGCTCCGGTACCGGTGCCAATTCCGATACCATTTCCCCCGTTCTTCGGTCCACCGGGCGGCGGTCATGGCGACGGTGGGGACCACGGCGGGTTCCCCGGTGGCGGTCACGGTGGCTTCGGCGGAGGTCACGGCGGCTTCGGTCACTTCGGGGGTCACGGGTTCGGGGACTAGGTCAGCCGAAGCCACCTGTCACCTGCCGTTTGCCTCCCGCTCAGCGGGACGATGCAGTTAGCTCATCGCGGCCACATACACCAGTTGTATGCGATGCACCGTCTTCGGCACCGGTTATCTGGGTGCCACGCACGCTGTCGGGATGGCGCAACTCGGACACGAGGTCATCGGGGTCGATATCGATCCGGGTAAAGTCGCCAAGCTCGCGGCCGGCGATATTCCCTTCTACGAGCCCGGCCTGCGAAAGCTGTTGGCCGACAACCTGGCTGCGGGGCGACTGCACTTCACCACCGATTACGACCTGGCGGCCGAGTTCGCCGACGTGCATTTCCTCGGGGTCGGCACGCCCCAAAAGAAAGGCGAATATGGCGCTGACTTGTGTCATGTTCATGCCGTCATCGACAACCTCGTGCCCCGGCTGACCAGGCCAGCGGTGCTCGTCGGCAAATCGACTGTCCCAGTTGGCACAGCGGCGGAACTGGGCCACCGGGCCGCTGCGCTCGCACCCGATGGAGTCGACGTCGAAATCGCCTGGAATCCCGAGTTCCTGCGTGAGGGTTACGCGGTGCGCGACACTCTAGAGCCGGACCGCATTGTGCTTGGCGTGCAGGATGATTCAGCGCGCGCGGAGGCGATTGTCCGCGAACTGTACGGGCCGCTGCTGGACGCCGGTGTGCCGTTCCTGGTAACCGATCTGCAGACCGCGGAGTTGGTCAAGGTTTCGGCTAATGCCTTTCTGGCAACGAAGATTTCGTTCATCAACGCGGTCTCTGAGGTGTGCGAGGCCGCGGGCGCCGACGTCACCCTGTTGGCCGACGCGCTGGGGTATGACCCACGTATCGGGCGCCAATGTCTCAATGCCGGTTTGGGTTTCGGCGGCGGCTGCCTGCCCAAGGATATCCGCGCGTTCATGGCCCGCGCCGGCGAGCTGGGCGCTGACCAGGCGCTGACTTTCCTTCGTGAGGTGGACAGCATCAACATGCGCCGCCGGACCCGGATGGTCGAACTGGCCACCACCGCGTGCGGAGGCTCGCTGCTCGGGGCCAACATCGCCGTGCTCGGCGCGGCGTTCAAACCCGAATCCGACGATGTACGTGACTCGCCCGCGCTCAACGTCGCCGGCCAGCTGCAGCTCAACGGCGCTGCGGTCAACGTTTACGACCCGAAAGCCCTGGAAAACGCCCGTCGTCAGTTCCCCACGCTGAATTACGCGGTTTCGGTGACGGAGGCGTGCGAAGGCGCGGACGCGGTCCTGGTGCTTACCGAGTGGCAGGAGTTCACCAACCTCGACCCCGACGATCTTGCCGACCGGGTGCGGGCCCGGGTCGTCGTCGACGGCCGCAACTGCCTCGATGTCGCCCGCTGGAAGCAGGCGGGCTGGCGGGTGTTCCGGCTCGGCGCGCGACGGCCTTAGCGCGACGTCACTGCGCTGAAGGAGGCCTGTGAAGGAAAACCTCCGAAATGCCTTCGACGACACCGGCAGCCCGGTGATCGCGGGCAGTGCCTGGACGACCGATGCGCCCGGTACTCGACTCATCCTCAGCCACCAGGCATGTGTTAACGAGAAGAAAAATGCTTGATTCCGCCCTGTGACGCCGGCGCGGTCCGCCGCGGTCGCGTTTTGGAGATCACGCCGTCCCATCAGCGCTTTTCCGCCGCCTCCGGCAACATTGCGGCGCGGCTCACGGTCCACAATGTGACCGTGGTATTACGGCAATCGCACATCGGCCGGAGCGTGTCGGTGCGATTTTTTGAGCAGCCAAAAACCTGCCTTACCCTCGGTGAATGACTGCGGGATAGCCGTCGTTCAAGAGGAGGCGCCATGGTCGATCTGAACGCGAATCGCCAGACCGCCGCCGACGCCCTGCTCGGATTCAGCAAATATTTTCATCGCGGCGAGATCTCCCCTGATCACCGCGCGCTGCACAAGGTCGGTGGCCGGTCGGCGGATGACTTCTACCGGGACCGCTGGGCGCACGACAAGGTCGTCCGTTCGACGCACGGCGTCAACTGCACAGGATCGTGTTCGTGGAAGATCTACGTCAAGGACGGCGTCATCACCTGGGAATCCCAGCAAACCGACTACCCGTCGGTCGGCGCCGACAAGCCGGAGTACGACCCGCGCGGCTGCCCTCGCGGCGCCTCGTTCTCCTGGTACACGTATTCGCCTGCGCGGGTGCGCTATCCGTACGTGCGCGGCATCCTGCTGGAGTACTACCGCGAGGCCAAGAAGCGACTGAACGACCCCGTGCTGGCGTGGGCGGACATCATCGATGACCCGGTCAAGTCCAGCCGCTACAAGGCGGCACGCGGCAAGGGCGGGTTTGTGCGGGCCGAGTGGTGGGAAGCCGCCGAGATCGCGGCAGCGGCGCACGTGCACACGATCAAACGGTACGGCCCCGATCGGGTTGCCGGTTTCTCACCGATACCGGCGATGTCGATGGTCAGTCATGCCGTTGGGGCCCGGTTCATTTCGCTCCTCGGCGGGTCGATGCTGTCGTTCTACGACTGGTACGCCGACCTTCCGGTGGCGTCGCCGCAGGTGTTCGGCGATCAGACCGATGTGCCCGAGTCGGCCGACTGGTTCGACGCCGGGTATCTGATCATGTGGGGCTCCAACGTTCCGGTCACCCGGACGCCCGACGCGCACTACATGACCGAGGCGCGCTATCGCGGCCAAAAGGTGGTCGTGGTCTCACCCGACTACGCCGACAACACGAAGTTCGCCGACGAATGGCTGCCGGCGCGGCCGGGCACCGACGCCGCGCTGGCGATGTCGATGGGCCACGTCATCCTCAAGGAGTTCTTCGTCGACCGGACAACCCCCTACTTCGCCGACTATGTGAAGCGCTACACGGATCTGCCGTTCCTGGTGACACTGACCGAGCGGGACGGGGACTGGCTGCCCGGAAAATTCCTCACCGCGGCGGATCTCGGCGACGCCGACGAAGGCGCCGCGTCCAAGACGGTGCTGCTCGACGCGCAGGCCAACCCGGTGGTGCCGAACGGCTCGCTGGGACACCGGTTCACGGCATCCGGTGAAGGCAAGTGGAACCTCGACCTGGACTTCGTGGACCCGTTGCTGACGCTGCACGGCACCGGCAGCGACGTGACCGAAGTGAAACTGCCGCGGTTCGACGGCGACCGACCCGGCGTCCTGACCCGCGGGGTGCCTTCGAGAATCGTTGCCGGACAACGCGTGACGACGGTCTTCGATCTGCTGCTCGCCCAATATGGCGTGCACCGGGATGGCCTGCCCGGTGATTGGCCGACGGACTACGGCGACGCGGCTGCGCCATACACCCCGGCCTGGCAGGAGCCGATCACCGGCGTGCCCGCCCGGGCGGTGGAACGGATCGCGCGTGAATTCGCCGACAACGCGGAACGTTCGCGCGGCAGGTCAATGATTCTGATGGGCGCCGGAACCAACCACTGGTTTCATTCCGACCAGATCTACCGATCGTTTCTCACGCTGGTGATGCTCACCGGCTGCCAAGGTGTCAACGGCGGCGGCTGGGCGCACTATGTCGGACAGGAGAAATGCCGGCCGGTCACGGGCTGGTCGACGCTGGCCTTCGCGTTGGATTGGCAGCGGCCGCCGCGGCAGATGCAGGGCACGGTGTTCTGGTACCTGTCGACCGACCAGTGGCGCTACGACCGGTTCACGTCGGAGGTGATGGCCTCCCCGCTGGCCGAAGGTCGGTTTGCGGGCCGGACGGCGGCCGACAGCATCGCGCTGGCGAGCCGGCTGGGCTGGATGCCGAGTTATCCAACGTTCAACCGCAATCCGCTGGATCTGGCCGATGAGGCGGCGCGGCTGGGCAAGGATGCGTCGGCGCACGTCGTGGACGGGCTGAAGTCCGGCCATCTGCAGTTCGCCTGCGAGGACCCGGACGCGCCGGAGAATTTTCCGCGCTGCCTGACGGTGTGGCGGTCCAACCTGCTCGGGTCGTCGGCGAAGGGCAACGAGTACTTCCTCAAACACCTGCTCGGCACCGATTCCAACGTCGCCGCGCGCGACGAGGACGCGGTGCGTCCGCAGGAGGTGCGCTGGCGCGACCAGGCGCCGGTGGGAAAGCTGGACCTGCTTTTGTCGATCGACTTCCGCAATACCAGCACCACACTGTTTTCCGACGTCGTGCTGCCCGCCGCCACCTGGTATGAGAAGCACGACCTGTCCAGCACCGACATGCACCCGTTCGTGCACGCGTTCTCGCCGGCGATCTCACCGCCGTGGGAAACCAAGACCGACTTCGACGCCTTCCACCGGATCGCGCGGGGGTTCTCCTGGCTGGCCGAAAAGCACCTGGGGAAGCGCAAAGACATCGTCGCGGTGCCGCTGCAGCATGACAGCGCCGACGCCACCGCGCAGCCCGGTGGGCGGGTGCTGGACTGGAAAGCCGGTGAGTGCGAGCCGATTCCCGGCAAGACGATGCCACGGCTGGTGGTCGTCGAGCGGGACTACCCGGCGGTCGGCGACAAGATGGCGGCGCTCGGTCCGATGGTGGAGACCGTCGGCCTCACGACCAAGGGCGTGACGACGCATCCCGACGCGGAGGTCGAGTACCTGCGGGGCGTAAACGGCACCGTGGCCAGTGGCATGGCCGTCGGGCGGCCGTCGTTGGCCAAGGATACCCACGCCGCCGAGGCGATCCTGGCCTTGTCCGGGACGACAAATGGGCGCCTGGCGGTCGAGGGGTTCGAGGCGCTGCAGCGCCGCACCGGAACGGAGCTGGCCGACCTCGCGAAGGAGAATGAGGGCCGGCGAATCACGTTTGCCGACACGCAGTCTCGGCCGGTGCCGGTGAACACGTCGCCGGAGTGGTCCGGTTCGGAGACTGGGGGGCGTCGGTACTCGCCGTTCACGATCAACACCGAACGGCTCAAGCCGTGGCACACCCTGACGGGTCGCCAGCACTTCTACCTCGATCACGACTGGATGAGCGAACTCGGGGAGCAGTTGCCGATCTTCCGTCCGCCGCTGGACATGACGGCGCTGTTCGACGAGCCGGCCGTCGGCGACACCAGCGGCGGGATCACGGTGCGGTATCTGACCCCGCACTCCAAGTGGTCCATTCACTCCGCATACCAGGACAACCTGCACATGCTCACGCTTTCCCGTGGCGGGCAAGCGATTTGGATGTCGGATGTGGATGCGGCGAAGATCGGCGTCAAGGACAACGACTGGATCGAATGCACCAACCGCAACGGTGTGGTCAACGCCCGCGCGATCGTCAGTCACCGGATGCCCGAAGGCCTGGTGTTCATGTACCACGCGCAGGACAAAGCGGTGGATGTGCCCCGCACCGAGAAGACCGGAAAGCGCGGCGGTATCCACAACGCGCTGACCCGGATCATGATCAAGCCGTCACACCTGATCGGCGGCTACGCCCAGCAGTCCTTCGCGCTGAACTACCACGGCCCCACCGGAAACCAGCGCGACGAGGTCACCACGATCAGGCGGCGCTCGCAAGAAGTGGAGTACTGACGATGAAAGTCATGGCTCAGCTCGCGATGGTGATGAACCTCGACAAATGCATCGGCTGCCACACCTGTAGCGTTACCTGCAAGCAGGCCTGGACCAACCGCGGCGGCATGGAGTACGCCTGGTTCAACAACGTGGAAACCCGTCCCGGACAGGGATATCCGCGCCGCTACCAAGACCAGGAAAAGTGGAAGGGCGGCTGGACGCTCAACAAGCGTGGCAGGTTGACACTCAAGTCGGGATCCCGGATCAAGCGGCTGCTCAACATCTTCGCCAACCCCGACCTGCCCACGGTGTCGGACTACTACGACCCGTGGACCTACGACTACGAGAGCCTGCTGTCCGCTCCGGCGATGGACACCACGCCGGTGGCCCGTCCCAAGTCGCTGATCAGCGGCCAAGACACCAAGGTGACCTGGGGCGCGAACTGGGATGACGACCTCGGCGGTGGACCCGAGCAGGTTGGCCGTGACCCGTTGCTGGCCAAGGTATCCGACAAAGTGAAGCTCGAATTCGAGCAGACGTTCATGTTCTACCTGCCGCGCATCTGCGAGCATTGCCTCAACCCCTCATGCGCCGCGTCGTGCCCGTCCGGTGCGATCTACAAGCGCAGCGAAGACGGCATCGTGCTGGTCGATCAGGACCGGTGTCGCGGTTGGCGGCAGTGCGTCACGGGTTGTCCGTACAAAAAGATCTACTTCAACCACAAGACCGGTAAGGCCGAGAAGTGCACGTTCTGCTACCCGCGCGTCGAGGTGGGCATTCCGACGGTGTGCTCGGAGACCTGTGTCGGCCGGCTGCGCTACATCGGGGTGCTGCTCTACGACGCCGATGCGGTCGCGGCCGCTGCGTCGGTGCAAAACGAGCAGGACCTGTACCCGGCGCAGCTCGGCGTGTTCTTGAACCCGCACGACCCCCGGGTGGTCGCAGAGGCGGAGCGAGCCGGGATCTCGAGCGAATGGATTGAGGCCGCGCAGAATTCGCCGGTATACCGGCTTATCGTCGACTACCAGCTGGCGCTTCCGCTGCACCCGGAGTACCGCACCATGCCGATGGTCTGGTACATCCCGCCGCTATCCCCGGTCGTCGACGTTCTGGCCATGACCGGTCACGACGGCGAGAACAAGAACAACTTGTTCGGTGCTATCGACGCTCTTCGCGTCCCGGTCGAGTATCTGGCCGAGCTGTTCACCGCCGGCGACGTCGGGCCGGTTCGCCTTGCGCTGCAACGGCTTGCGGCGATGCGCTCGTATATGCGCGCGGCGAACCTGGGCGAGGAATTCGACGACACGATCCCGGAGTCGGTGCGGCTGACCGGCGAAGAGATCGAATCGATGTACCGGCTGCTGGCGATCGCCAAGTACGCCGACCGTTACGTGATCCCCAGCGGAGCAGGGTCGGACGCGCACCGCCTCGACGCACTGGCCACCGGATGCAGCCTCGACGGTGACGGCGGCCCGGGGATGACCGCATTCGACGTGCTGGCCGACAAGTTCCATCTCACCAACGGCAACACCAACAGCAACGGCAATGGCAACGGCACCAAGTCCGGCAGGGTCAACCTGCTCAACTGGGACGGCAAGAGCACCAATGGATTGGTGCCCGCGAATGAGCAGGCAATGAGCGAGCAATGAAGGCGTTGACCCTGAACCGGCGCCCGTCACGCAGCGCTGCGGTGTCCGACCGCGACGGCCGGCTGCTGTGGCGCATCGCCGCGCTGCTACTGGATTACCCCAGCGCGCAGACGCTCGCGATGACCGATCAATTAGTCGCCGCCACAACGGAACTGCCTGATGCGGTAGGTGCGCCAATACTCGATTTCCTGCTGCGTGAATTCAACGGCGCCGATCCGATGCAGCTCGCCGCGCGATACGTCGAGACGTTCGACATGCGCCGGCGCGCCAGCCTGCACTTGACCTACTACGCCTACGGCGACACCCGCAAGCGTGGCATGGCTCTGCTGCGCTTCAAGCACGCCTACCGCCAGGCCGGGATGCAACTGGGCGATCACGAACTACCCGATTACCTTCCGTTGGTGCTTGAGTTCGCCGCGATCGTCGACCCCATGCGGGGTGAGCGACTGCTCGCCGAGCATGTGCCGGTTCTGGAATTGCTCCGATTGTCGCTGCAGGACACTGGCTCTGGCTACACCAGCATTCTGACCGCCATCCTCGCGACGCTGCCGCCGATCAGCAGCGCCGACCGGCGCCGCATCGCGGAGCTGGCCGCGGCGGGGCCACCGGAGGAAGACGTGGGGCTCGAGCCGTTCGCGATGGATCCGCTGAGCGCCGGAGGTCGCCGATGAACAGCCTGCTGTGGATGACCGCACCGTATGTCGCGTTCACATCGTTTGTGCTGGGCCATATCTGGCGCTACCGCACCGATCAGTTCGGCTGGACCACGCGATCTTCGCAGATCTACGAAAGCCGGCTGCTGCGGATGGGCAGCCCGCTGTTCCACTTCGGCCTGCTCGGCGTGTTCGGTGGCCACGTCGTCGGTCTGATGATCCCCGAATCCTGGACGTCGGCGGTCGGAATCCCCGAGTGGGTGTATCACCTGACGGCGGTGACGATGGGTTCGCTGGCCGGGTTTGCGGTCGTTACCGGGCTCGGAATCCTGCTGTACCGGCGCATTACGGTGGCCGCGGTCAGGAAGGCGACGACCCGCGGCGACAAGCTGATGTACGCGCTGCTGGTCGGCGCGCTGGTGACCGGGATGCTTAACACCCTGACCAACGTGTTCGCCAGCTACGACTATCGCGAGACGGTGTCACCCTGGTTCCGCAGCCTTTTCTCGCTGCACCCCGCAGTAGAGCTGATGGCCGATGCGCCATGGACGTTTCAGGCGCATGCGCTGATTGTCCTTGCGCTGCTCGGCATTTGGCCTTACACGCGGTTAGTGCATATGTTCAGCGCGCCGGCCGGATACCTGGTGCGCCCCTACTTGGTTTACCGCAGTCGCGACCCGCAGAAAGCGTCCAGCAACCGCTACGCGAAGGCCTGGGTGGCGCCCGTTGCGCCGCCTGCGCGCAGCCGCTGGGTGTGACGGCGATCTGATATATAGCTCACGGCCCGGACGTGCCGATCTGTGAGGAGCTGTTAGCAAGCAGGTCATCGCGGGAAGCGTTGCCGCAACAACACTTTCCTACGGTGATTGCATGCTGCTACAGACGCGCCGACACACGATCGATGACTGGGACGCCGAAGACGTCGACGCCTGGAACAACTGCGGCGCGAAGATCGCACGCCGCAACCTGATCTGGTCCATCGTCGCAGAGCACGTCGGGTTTTCCGTCTGGTCGATCTGGTCGGTGATGGTCCTGTTCATGCCGCAGAACGTCTACCACATCGATGTCGCCGGAAAGTTCTTCCTCGTCGCAATGCCGACACTGGTGGGGGCGATCCTGCGCCTGCCTTACACTTTCGCGACCGCGACATTCGGCGGGCGCAACTGGACAGTATTCTCCGCGCTGGCATTGGCGTTGCCCACGGCGTTAACGCTGTACTTCATGGCTCACCCCGGCACGTCTTACACGACCTTCATGGTCGTGGCGGCGATCGCCGGGTTGGGCGGGGGCAACTTCGCGTCCTCGATGACCAACATCAACGCGTTTTATCCGCAGCGGCTCAAGGGGTGGGCGCTGGGCCTGAACGCCGGCGGCGGCAATGTCGGCGTCGCGATGATCCAGATCGTCGGACTGTTGGTGATAGCAAGCGTGGGCAACCGTTCGCCGCACTGGGTGTGTGCGGTGTATCTGGTCCTCTTGTCGATCGCTGCGCTGGGTGCTGCGCTGTTCATGGACAATCTGAGCAACCAGCGCACCAACGGCCGTTCGATGATCGACGTGATGGGATACCGCGATTCGTGGCTGATCGCGCTGCTCTATATCGGCACGTTCGGATCGTTCATCGGCTTTTCGTTCGCGTTCGGCCAAGTGCTTCAAATAAGTTTCCTGGCCAACCTCAGTCACGGCGCCAAAATCACCCCGGCCATGACCGCCCAGTCGGCGCTGCACGCCGCTCAGATCGCGTTCATCGGGCCGTTGCTGGGCTCGATCGCGCGACCGCTGGGTGGTTGGCTGTCCGACCGCGTCGGTGGTAGCAGGGTCACGCTGTACGTCTTCGTCGCAATGACCGCCGCGGCCGGCTGGCTTGTGGTGTTCGGTGAGATGGGCGACGCGACCCGCCGCGCTCTGTCAGGCGGCGGTCTGGTGGCCTACGTGGCCGGGTTCGTCGCGCTATTCATCCTGTCCGGGGTCGGCAACGGGTCGGTGTACAAGATGATCCCGTCGATCTTCGACGCCAAGGCGCAAAGCATCAAGGATCTTGGCCAGGCCGCGAAGGCCGACTGGTCGCGTCGGATGTCGGGTGCGCTGATCGGGATCGCCGGGGCCATCGGCGCGCTCGGCGGCGTCGGCATCAATGTCGTGCTGCGGGCGTCGTACCTGTCGCCCGCGAAATCGGCGACGACGGCGTTCGGGGTCTTCCTGGGCTTCTACGTGGTGTGCGCGCTGATCACCTGGTTCGCGTACGTGCGCACGCCCGGCAGGGTGGCCGCACGCAAGACCGCAACGGTCGCGCAGGCCGCTGCGCCCGCGTGATACCCGCACCCAAGTCGGCCCGGGTAACCTGACCGCGTGGACTACGCGGCCGCATTCCTGGAACAGAACCGCGCTTTCGCAGAGCTTTTCCGCGACGTCGACGACCCCACGCCGGTGCCGACGTGCCCGGGCTGGAGCCTGAAGCAATTGTTCCGCCATGTCGGCCGCGGCGACCGCTGGGCGGCCCAGATCGTGCGGGATCGACTCGACACCTTCCTCGACCCGCGCACCGTCGAGGGTGGCAAGCCGCCACCGGGCCACGCCGACGCGATCTCCTGGTTGCACGGCGGCGCCCAGCGGCTGGTCGATGCCGTCGAGTTATCGGGCGTCGAAACGCCGGTGTGGACTTTTCTCGGCCCCCGCCCGGCGAACTGGTGGATCCGGCGCCGGCTGCACGAAGTGGCGGTGCACCGGGCCGACGCCGCCATCACGCTCGGCAGCGAGTTCACGCTGCAACCCGACATCGCGGCCGACGGGATCACCGAATGGCTGGAACGGGTCGCGGTTCAGGCCGGGAGCGACGGGGAGGCACTGCCGCTCGAGGAAGGCAATACCATCCACCTGCACGCAACCGATTCCGATCTGAGTGCGCCCGGCGAATGGACGATCGGCGTCTCCGACGATCGGATCGGTTGGTCGCACGAGCACGGCAAGGGCACCGTGGCGCTCCGCGGCGGCGCCACCGAGTTGCTGCTGGCGCTGGTGCGCCGCGTTCCCGTCGGCGACACCGGTGTCCAGGTGTTCGGCGACGACTCGGTATGGCACAACTGGCTGGAGCGCACGCCCTTGTAGCCAGGGTCGACTAAACGACGTGCCCGAGGCGAGCACACGGTAACTTGCAGACCATGACCACATCGGAGATCGCCACCGTTCTGGCGTGGCACGACGCTCTCAACGCTGCCGACCTCGAAACGTTGGTGGCTTTGTCCAGCGACGACATCGACATCGGCGACTCTCACGGAGCCGCACAAGGCCACGAGGCGCTACGCAGGTGGGCCGCTTCCCAAAAGGCGACCGCGGAGATCGGTCGGATTTACGTGCACGACGGTGTTGTGGTCGTCGAGCAGAAGCTCAGCAGCCCGGATGATCCCGGTGTCGTCACAGATTCCGCCTCGGCATTTCGGGTGGTCCGTGACCATGTCACTTCGGTCTTCCGGCATCAGGACTTGGCGTCGGCGCTAGCGGCCACCGAACTCACCGAAGCCGATGCCGTCGAGTGAGGCATCAGGAGCCATCCATGCGCGGAATCATCTTGGCCGGCGGCTCGGGTACCCGCCTGCATCCGATCACCACGGGCATCAGCAAGCAGTTGCTGCCGGTCTACGACAAACCGATGGTCTACTACCCGCTGTCGACGTTGATGATGGCCGGTATCCGCGACATTCTGGTAATCACCACTCGGCACGACGCGGCCGGCTTTGAGCGACTCCTCGCCGACGGCTCGCAATTCGGCATCGACATCAGCTACGCAACACAGGACCAACCCGACGGTCTGGCGCAAGCCTTCGTCGTCGGCGAAAAATACATCGGCGCCGATTCGGTGGCTTTGGTGTTGGGGGACAACATCTTCTACGGTCCGGGATTGGGTACCAGCCTGAGTCGCTTTCAAAACGTCAGCGGCGGAGCCATTTTCGCCTATTGGGTGGCCAACCCGTCGGACTACGGTGTCGTTGAATTCGGGCCTGACGGCATCGCGCTGTCATTGGAGGAGAAACCCGCCACGCCGAAATCTCATTACGCCATACCCGGCCTGTATTTCTACGACAACGATGTGGTCGAGATCGCCAAGGGTTTGAAGAAATCGGCGCGGGGCGAATATGAGATCACCGAAGTCAATCAGATCTATCTCAACCGGGGGCGGCTCACGGTCGAGGTCATGGCCCGGGGCACGGCGTGGTTGGACACCGGCACGTTCGATTCGCTGCTGGACGCCAGCGACTACGTTCGCACCCTGGAACGACGGCAGGGTCTGAAGGTCAGCGTTCCCGAGGAGGTGGCGTGGCGGCAGGGGTGGATCGACGACGCCCAGATCGAGCGACGCGCCCGAACTTTGATCAAGTCCGGCTACGGCCATTACCTGCTGGAGCTGCTGGAGCGGAGCTGACGCCGCCCGGTTTGGCCAGCACCGCGGCGATCGCCGTCGTCAACGGCACAGAAAGTGCCAGCGCGACACCGCCCACCGCCGAGCGCGCAAGCTCAATGGCCACGCTCTCGCTCGTCAGCACGTCACTCAGCGAGCGGTTGGCAACGCTGAACAGCAACAGCAACGGCAGCGAACTGCCGGCATAGGCCAGCACAAGCGTGTACACCGTGCTGGCGATGTGATCGCGGCCCACCCGAATCGCGCTCAGGAAAATGGCGCGTCTGGAGGTGTCACCGCCGAGATGGGCGAGCTCGAATACCGTCGACGCCTGCGTCACCGTCACATCGTTGAGCACCCCCAGGGATCCGATGATGAACCCGGCCAGCAACAAGCCGCTGATCGAGACATTGCCCAAATACGCACTGACCGTGGAGTTCTGTTCGTCTGACAGTCCGGTCAAATGAGCTAGTCCGATCGCCGCCCAAGACAATCCCGCTGCCAGCAGCAATGCTGACAAGGTGCCCAGCAGGGCCGCACTGGTCCGCAGGTTGACCCCGTGCGCGAGGTAGATCACCACGTATAGGATCGCCGCGGATGCCACCATCGCCACCGGAACAGCCGGTGCGCCGTCACGCAGCGCCGGCAGCAAGAACACCACCAGCACCAGGAACGCGACGACGATGCCCACCAGCGCCAGCAACCCGCGCCAGCGCGCCACCGCGACGATCACCACCGCGAATACGATCGCGAGCCCAACCAGCGGCCAGCCGCGCTCGAAGTCGTAGAACGCGTAGCTGGTGGCACCCTGTTCGTCGACCTGCCGGACGAGCCGGATGCGGTTACCCGCGGCGAATTGGGGTTGGCCCGGGCCGGGGGAGGACTCCAACTGGGTGTTCGCGCCGGCATTCTGTCCGGCATCGATTGCGACCAACGTCAGTACGCACCGTCCCGCACCCGGGGTTCCCGGCTGGGGCGCGGTGGTGAGCACCTGACCGGTCGACGGGCTGCCGCAGTCGCTTAATGCGCTGGACAGCACGTGGCCTCGCACCGTGCTGACTGCGCCGCCGGAAGCGTTCTGGAACGGCATCGGGATGTCGACGTGCTGCCGGCTGGGCCTCAGCCACACCGCACCGACTACTACCGCCAGACCGATCGCGGCCAGCAGCCCGACGACGATCCGGGCGGCCAGCGGATCCAGGCCCGACGGGCCCGAGGAAAAGCTGTGGGAGTGTGGGTGGGTCACCCGCTCCACGGTAGAGGCGGCCGGAAACCGCTCACTGTCGGTAGCTCGCCAGGAAGTTGCCCAGCCGGTCGATCGCGGCCGCAAGATCGCGGGCCCACGGCAGCGTCACGATGCGCAGGTGATCCGGCGCCGGCCAGTTGAACCCGGTGCCCTGGGTGACCAGGATCTTCTCCTGCAGCAGCAGGTCGAGCACCAGCTGCTCGTCGTCTTCGATGTCGTAGACCTCGGGGTCCAGCCGGGGAAACGTATACAGCGCACCCTCGGGTTTGACGCAGGACACCCCCGGGATCTTGTTGAGCTTCTCCCACGCGACGTCGCGTTGTTCGAGCAGCCGACCCCCGGGAAGGACAAGGTCTTCGATGCTCTGGTGGCCGCCGAGGGCGACCTGGATCGCGTGCTGAGCCGGAACGTTGGGGCACAGCCGCATATTGGCCAGCAGGCTGATTCCCTCGATGAAGCTTTCGGCGTGGTCCTTGGGTCCGGTGATGGCCAGCCAGCCGGCGCGGTATCCGGCGACCCGGTAGGCCTTGGACAGGCCGTTGAAGGTCAGACACAACATGTCGGGCGCGAGCGACGCCACGCTGATGTGCTTGGCGTCGTCGTACAGGATCTTGTCGTAGATCTCATCGGCAAGCAGCAGCAGCTGATGCTTGCGCGCCAGCTCGACCATCTGGGAGAGGACTTCGCGGCTGTAGACCGCGCCGGTGGGGTTGTTCGGGTTGATCACCACCAGCGCCTTGGTGCGCTCGGTGATCTTGGATTCCAGGTCGGCGATGTCCGGCTGCCAGCTTTGCGTCTCGTCGCACAGGTAGTGCACGGGTGTGCCACCTGCCAGGGAGGTCGACGCCGTCCACAGCGGGTAGTCCGGCGAGGGGATCAGCACCTGATCGCCGTTGTCCAGCAGGGCTTGCAACGTCATGGTGATCAGCTCGGATACCCCGTTGCCCAGATAGACGTCGTCGACGTCGAACCGTGGGAACCCGTCGACCAACTCGTAACGGGTGACCACCGCACGCCGGGCCGGCAGGATCCCCTGCGAGTCGGAGTAGCCCTGTGCGTACGGCAGCGCCTGGATTATGTCGCGCATGATCACGTCTGGCGCCTCGAACCCGAACGGCGCCGGGTTGCCGATATTCAGCTTGAGAATGCGGTGCCCTTCGGCCTCCAGCCGCGCGGCATGGGCGTGCACCGGGCCGCGGATCTCGTACAGCACGTCCTGAAGTTTGGACGACTGCGCGTAGGTCCGCTGCCGGTGATGACCGGGGGTGTGCACGGGCAGCTGGTGAGCAGTCACGTCACCCATGGTGCCATTGTTGTCCACTGAAATTTGCTGAGAAGCGTTAATCCGTAGTCAGCGCTTGCCCGGCGGACGGGCGCCGCGCGCAATCCCCAGCCCTTTAACAGGCGCCGCCGCCGGGGTGGCGTCGCCATCGGATTCCGCCGGCTGCTCCGCTTGCGGCCTCGCGTCAGCGTTTTGCCCGGCATCGGCGGGTGCGGGTTGGGCGGGCGCTTCGGCTTTGGCTTCGGCCTGCGGGGCTGTGGCCGGGGATTTCCTGGCGCCGGGTCGTCTGGCACCCGCGGCAATACCCAGCCCTTTCACTGGCGCAGCGGGTGCGGCCGGAGCTTTCTCCTCCGCAGCCTCGGGGGTTGCCGGTGCCTCGGCCGCCGGGGCTGCCGCTTTCTTGGCGCCGGGTTTCTTGGCACCGGCGGCCAATCCCAATCCCTTAGCCGGCGCGACGGGCGCGGCCGGGGCCTTGGCTTCCGCTGCTGCCTCGGTGGCTTGCTCGGCGGCCGGGGCTGCCGCTTTCTTGGCGCCCGGTTTCTTGGCACCGGCGGCCAACCCCAGCCCCTTAGCGGGCGCGGCGGGCGCGGCGCTTGCCGGTGCCTCGGCTGCCGGCGCTGCGGCTTTCTTGGCGCCGGGTTTCTTGGCGCCGCCGGCGATACCCAAACCGGTAACGGCCTTGGTGGCCGTCTCCGGTGCCGCCTTTTCCGTAGGCTCCTCGGTCTGGGCGGGAGCCTCAGCGGGCGCCGCCGGGGCAGCCATGGCCGCCTTCGGCGTGGCCTTGACGGCCCGCTCGTCGGCGCGTTTCGAGGCCTCCTTGGCGGCCGTGCCCCTCTCCGGCAGCTTCGCCTTGTCGTAGTCGAGCGACCCCAGCAGCACCTGGGCCACATCAAGCACCTCGACGCCGCTGCGACCCGCTTCCTCCTGGCGGTCGTTGACACCGTCGGTGACCATCACGCGGCAGAACGGGCACGCGGTGGCGATAGTGGTGGCCCCGGTGGCCAGGGCCTCGTCGACGCGTTCGTGGTTGATCCGCTTGCCGATGTGCTCTTCCATCCACATGCGTGCGCCGCCCGCGCCGCAGCAGAAGCTGCGTTCGGCATGGCGCGGCATTTCGGTGAAATTCGCCCCGGAGGACCCGATCAGTTCGCGTGGCGCCTCGTACACCTTGTTGTGCCGGCCCAGGTAGCACGGGTCGTGATAGGTGATGTCCTGGGAGACGGGGGTAACGGGGACCAATCTCTTGTCGCGCACCAGCCGGTTGAGCAGCTGGGTGTGGTGCAGCACGGTGTAGTTGCAGCCCAGTTGCCGGTACTCCTTACCGATGGTGTTGAAGCAGTGCGGGCAGGTGACGACGATCTTGCGGTCGACGGTCTCCACACCCTCGAACAATCCGTCCAGGGTTTCCACGGCCTGCTGGGCCAGCTGCTGGAACAAGAACTCGTTGCCCGACCGGCGCGCGGAGTCGCCGTTACAGGTTTCCCCGGTACCCAGCACCAAGTACTTCACCCCGGCGATGGAGAGCAGCTCGGCGACGGCCTTGGTGGTCTTCTTGGCCTTGTCGTCGTAGGCGCCCGCGCAGCCCACCCAGAACAGGTATTCGTAGCCGTCGAAGCTCTCCACGTCCTGGCCGTAGACCGGGACGTCGAAGTCCACCTCGTCGATCCAGTTGGTCCGGTCGGAGGCGTTCTGCCCCCACGGGTTGCCCTTGTTTTCCAGGTTCTTGAACAACGTGGACAGCTCAGAGGGGAACTCCGACTCCATCATCACCTGGTAGCGGCGCATGTCGACGATGTGGTCGACGTGCTCGATGTCCACCGGACACTGCTCGACACAGGCGCCGCACGTCACGCAGGACCACAGCACGTCGGGATCGATGACGCCGCCCTGTTCGGCGGTGCCGACCAGCGGGCGGCTGGCCTGCTCCGGACCGTGCCCGGGTACCCGGCCGAAGCCGGACTCGGGCACATGGTGGCCCTCTTCCTTGACCGTTTCGAGGTCGAGACCCTCAAGCGGCTCCGAGCTCTTCTCCCCCAGGAGGTAGGGCGCCTTGGCCATCCAATGGTCGCGCAGGTCCATGATGACCAACTTGGGCGAAAGCGGCTTGCCGGTATTCCAGGCCGGGCATTGCGACTGGCAGCGCCCGCACTCGGTGCAGGTGGCGAAATCGAGCATGGCCTTCCAGGTGAAGTCCTCGATTTTGCCGCGCCCGAATTCCGCGTCGTCGGGCGGGTTTTCGAAGTCGATCGGCTCGCCGCCGGACTCGACCGGCAGCAGCGGGCCCAGCCCGTCGGGCAGCCGCTTGAACATAACGTTGATCGGCGCCAGGAAGATGTGCAGGTGCTTGGAGTGCAGCACGATGATCAGGAAGGCCAGCATGACGCCGATGTGCAGCAGCAGCGCTACCGTTTCCAGGATTTCGTTGCCGGTGTGGCCCAGGGGACGCAGGATCACGCCGAACAACTGCGACAGAAATGCCGCCTTGCCGTAGGGAAGCGTGCCGTTGTTGACCGCGGACCCGCGCACCAGCACGTACGTCCAGATGACGTTGAAGATCATGAACAGGATCAGCCACGCGCCGCCGGTGTGCGAGCCGTAAAACCTTGACGTCCTGCCGATCTCACGCGGGCTGCGCAAGATGCGGATGACCGCGAAGGTCGCGATACCGAGGAACACGGCGGTCGCGAAGAAGTCCTGCAAAAACCCCAGCGCATCCCATCGGCCGATGATCGGGATGTGGAAGTTCGGCTGGAACAGCAACCCGTAGGCCTCGATGTAGACGGTGAGCAGGATGAAGAAGCCCCACATGGTGAAGAAGTGCGCCAGCCCCGGGATCGACCATTTCAGCAGTCGGCGCTGCCCCAAGACTTCGGCGATCTCGGTCCAAATCCGGGTCCCGACGTTGTCGGTACGCCCGGTCGCCGGTTGGCCGGACATCATCAGCTTGTAAAGCCATAAGACCCGCCGGGCCGCAAAAGCGCCTACCAACACGGTCATGCCCAGGCCCAGTACCAGTCTGATGACGGTCTGCGTGGTCACAGAAGGTCTCTCCAATGCGTAGTTACTCTGGCGTGCTTTATTGCCTGCTTAGGCTTGCTCATAGTGACATCTTCGCCGCTTTCGACGCGAGAAAGGCTGCCCTAACCTGCCGTTCGCCGATGCCTCTGGCCTGCGGTTCAGCGCTGCTCGGGAGCCAGCATGGCGCGCAGCATGGACAACATCTCCGAACGCGAACCAGCGCCGAGCCGACGACGGATGCGGGCGACGTGGTGCTCGACGGTCTTCGCCGAGATGAAGAGTTGTGCGCCGATGTCCCGGTAGGGCATGCCCAATAGCAGGAGTTCGGCGACTTCGCGTTCGCGATCGGACAGCGGTGAACCCGCCGACACCCACGCTTTCGAGGAACTCCGGCTGCTCAGTCAATTGCATTCGCGGCCAACGACATTGAACGACGACGAGATCGTTTCGCTACGCCGCATCATCGGCGGGTCGGGCACCAACCCCGCCCGCAGGCTGGGCCTGGACCCCGAGGCTCTCCACGCTGACCCCCATGAGGGTCCGCGTGCCGCATTCGCTGTGGCACAAACGCTGGCGCCGCCGGGCCGAGCATCCGCTCAACGACCCGTTTACCACCAGGGCCTGCCGTGCGGCGGTACGCAGCGCCGAGGCGATGGTGGCCGATTTCGCCGCACGCGGCTACGACGTCCAGCCGGGTTAAGGCCGTAATGTCGGTCTTTCTCGCGTGGTCGTCGACGGCGCGGTGGTGGTCACCTGCGATGTCGTGGTCGGCGGGGCCGTGGTGGTGGTTGTGGTGGTCGGCGGCGGGGTCGTCGTGGTGGGGGGCGGGTTCGTCGTCGTGGGCGCGGGCGGCTGCGTGGTGTTCGTCGAGGGTGGTGGGGGCGGTGGGATCACGGTCACGGTGGGGCTGTTGTTCGGCCCGGTCACAGTGACAGTCTGCGACGTCTGCGGGGGCGCCGGTTCGTTCGGCGGGGCGTTATTGCTGCGGCCCAAGGTCAGCGCCAACACCACGGCCACCAGCACCGCCGCGCCCGCACCGACCACGCTCAAGACCAGCGCTGTGCGTTTGTACCAAGGCAGCCGCGCGGCTTGCGCGGGGTAGCGATCGTCGTCGGCATCGCCGAATCCCGTTGGCTCCCTGCCGTAATCGCTGGTGTGTTCAGGACCGGTGTACGGGACCGGCTCTGCTGCGTCGGCGTCCGACCAGGCCACGGGAGCTTGGGGCAGATCGACTCCAGCGGCGGTAGCAACCGCCTCGGTCGGGTTCTCCAGGATGGGACTCGCGGCGGTCGCGGCGCCCGCCGACGATTGCAGTTGGCCCAGTACCGCAGCGCCGATGGCGGCGCTGTAGACGGGTTTCGGCGTGGTGAGCACAGGTACCTGCAGGCGTCCCGACAG
>DATKEW010000140.1:0-11395 GCA_035511785.1 Mycobacterium sp. | reverse complement strand
GGTGGATTTGCCGCAGTAGGTACCGATCTCGACACCGACGCCGCCGTCGAGGTAGCGCAGCGCAGCGTCGTAAAGGGCACGTCCCTCGTCGGCCGGCATAAAACCCCGCACCTGCTCGGCCAGCGCGAACAGACGCTCGGGCGCACTGGCGTCTACGTCACTCATCCACTGAACCTATCGTTCGGCTTGGCGGTGCGGTCACCGTAGTCGATGCCCAGCCGGATGATCGTAGAAGGCCTTCTCACCCTGCCCTGCGGCCGGGCCGCGAGCGCTTTACGATCATGCTGTGCGCTCGTTGCTTGTCCGAAAATTTGTTGATATTGGCCTAGCCGCCGCCATGATCGCGGCCGGGCTGACGCTGGCTGCTTCAGTGCTACCGCCCGGGACGCCGGGGGGTGCGCCGCCGGCTGCCGCGGCGAGCTGCCCCCCGGTTCAGGTGGTCTTCGCCCGCGGCCGATATGAATCGCCGGGGACGGGCGTACTCGGTAATGCCTTCATCGGCGCGCTCCGATCCAAGGTCTCGAAGAACATCGGCGTATACGCGGTGAAATACCCGGCCGACACGGAGGTCGACGTCGGCGCCAACGACATGAGCCACCACGTCCAGGACATGGTCAACAATTGCCCGGACACCCGGCTGGTGCTGGGCGGCTACTCGCTGGGCGCGGCGGTCACTGATGTGGTGCTCGCGGCGCCCATCAGCGCGTTTGGTTTCGACAGCCCCCTGCCGCCGGGCATCGATCAGCACGTCGCCGCCGTCGCGTTGTTCGGCAACGGGAGCCAGTGGGTGGGTCCGATCACGAACTTCAACCCGACTTACAACGACAGGACCATCGAGTTGTGCCACGGCGCCGATCCCGTCTGCAACCCGGCCGACCCGAACACGTGGAAGGAAAACTGGCCACAACATCTCGCCAGTGCATACATCGACGCAGGCATGGCAAACCAAGCCGCTGACTTCGTCGCAGGCAAGCTCTAGTCGATCAGGCGGCACCATCTGCCCGCCGGTGCCCGACGAAGCCGAAGACTAGGCGCGCAACGATGCGACGTTCCTGGTGCCGAGCTTGACGGGCAGCCGGGCGAATCCGCGCAGGTTGACCAGTCCCCTCGGTTGCGGGGTTGCGGTGAGCTGCAGACCGGGAAACGTCTCGAACAATGCACGCAGTGCGGTGGTGCCCTCGATGCGCGCCAGGGCCGCGCCGAGGCAGGCGTGAACGCCGGACGCGAACGCCACATGGTCGCGGGCATTGGGCCGGGTGATGTCGAATCTGTCGGGATCGGTGAACACCTGCGGGTCGCGGTTGGCACCGGCTAAAAGCAGGGCGACCATGTTGCCGGTCGCGATCCGCTGGCCGGCCATCTCGACGTCGCACAGCGCGGTGCGCGCGGTCATCTGGACCGGGCTGTCGAACCGAAGGATCTCCTCGATGGCAGATGGCCACAAGTCGGGGTCTGTGCGCAAGCGTTCGAGTTGCTCGGGGTGTCGCAGCAGCGCGACGACGCCGTTGCCGATCAGATTGACGGTGGTCTCGAAGCCCGCGCCGATGAGCAGGGCGGCGTTGGCCGTGAATTCGCGGTCGGTCAGCGAGCCGTCCGCGGCCAGCCGGCTGAATGGATGGTCGCCTGGCTCACCGGCACGCAATTGGTGGAAGCGCTCCCGCAGCTCGCGATCGGCGCCGCGCAGGGTGTCGATGGCCCTCCTGTAGGTGCGCCAGCCGATCCCGAGGTCCAGCAGCGGGGCCCCGCTGTGTCCCCATTCCAACAGGCGCGGGTGGGTATCGGGCGGTAGGCCGAGGATCTCGGCAATGATGGCCATCGGCAGTTGGGATGCGAAATCGGCGATCAGGTCCGGATGCGGTGTGTCGGCAAGGCGCTCGATGAGATGCTCGGTGACCTCGGCGACGCGGGTACTGAGCTTGTCGATCGCGCGCGGGGTGAAGCTTTGGGCTACCAACTGCCGGTAGCGGGTGTGCTCGGGTGGATCGACGACGACCATTGCGGGCGGCTCGACCGGATTGGCGACGCCTTCGTCGTCGGTCCGTGAGATCAGCGTCGGCAGCGGTCGCGGCAGGTCCATTGTGGATGGCGCTGTCACGCCGAAGCGTTTGTCGCGCAGTACTTCTCGGCACAAACGGTGGTCGACACTGACCCACGTGAACGGTGTGCGCACGAGCGGTCCGCGCATTCGGATTTCCTCCATGAGCGGATAGGGATCGATGCCCCGTCCGTGGCTGGCGATCAGCCGGGCGAGCGGGTCGCCGCGCAGCCCCTGGATTTTCATGAACGCACGGACGGCCCCGTGCATGGCCACCCACCGGGCCCACAAACCAACGCCCATAACAACCCCCTGGCAGCGGAAGCTCGCTACGCTAGTCCATGCGATACAAATAGACGTATGATGTCTCGCACGTATCAACGGCCACGATACGACGATCCCCATGAGCGAGCAAGGAGCAACCCGTGACCACGAGCCGAACGGCGGATTTCGTGCGGCGCCTGACTGCGCCCGAGCCCGCCGTCCTCGCCCAACTCCACCGCCCCGACGACATCACTACCCGCATCCTGGCGGCCACCGTCGAGCAGTCCGAGCACGTTGGAATGCGGCGCATCACAATGGAAGACGTCGCTCGCCGCAGTGGGGTCGGCCGCGCGACCCTATACCGCCGCTTCCCGACCAAAGCCGCCCTCATCGATGCCGTCGTTCTCGCCGAAGCCCACCGTTACTTCGATGGCCGCACGCAAGCCTGTTCGCACGCCACCACGCTGGAAGACCGCTTGGTCTACGGCACCGTGTTCACCGTGACGTTCCTGCGGGAACACGTCCTGCTCAAGAAGCTGCTGCGCACCGAGCCCGAGACGATCCTGCCAAGCCTGACCATCGACGCCGGTCCCATACTCGACTTCGCCATCGACCAATCCGCAGCCGAGTTGAGGACCGAGATTTACGGCACGACGAGCACCACGCCCGACCAGGAGCGCCATCTGCGCACCGTCGCCGAGCTGCACACCCGCCTCACGCTGTCGTTCATCGTTACTCCACACACCAGCATCAATCTCGCCACCATCGACGACACCCGCGCATACGTGCGCCAATACCTCCTCCCAA
Source organism: Mycobacterium sp. (assembly GCA_035511785.1). Taxonomy (GTDB): domain Bacteria; phylum Actinomycetota; class Actinomycetes; order Mycobacteriales; family Mycobacteriaceae; genus Mycobacterium. The sequence goes on along the minus strand of DATKEW010000140.1, from coordinate 8,289 downwards.
TGCTCACTGGGCCTCGCTGACGGGAGCAACAGCGGCCGTCAGCTCGCTACGGTTAGCGCACAACCGGCCGTCCACCGTGAAGGGCACTGACGGACACGCCGTCGCGCGTCGCGACCGCGCGTTGACCCCGGGAGAAATGAATCCGGCGGCCAGCACGCGCACTCACGTTTCGTATGTGACGTGATACCAGTGGCGAACCGGCTTATGGCCCTTGTCAACCTGGCCGGTGTCCGTTGCGCTGACGACGTTGACGTCGGTCAGGTCGGGATTGTGGGCCTCGATGTAGCGCTCCAACTCGTGGACAAGCGCGCTATGCGGCTGAGCCGGGTTGGCAAGCGCCTTCGTTTTGTGGGTCCGGGGCACAGAGAGAATTATGCCGACGTAATCGCTAATGTGCAGCATTAGTTATTAGCCTGTCGTGCAGGGTGATTCGCCGCATTCGCGGGCCGGTGATCGGGTCGGCGTGCCTGCAAGCCCACACAGTCCGAGTGCCGGTCCAGTCCCGATCTCCGCGACGGCGGTAAGCCAAGAGAAACATGCGCGGCCAGCCGAGCGAATAGAGCGCCACAGAATCCGGCGGGGTTACCAGTACAAGGTCGAGAATTAGTTGGTTATCACGACGGGGCGCAGCCTAATTCGTTGGCTTCCAGGCGTGGGTAAGCGTTTCAGGCCGAGGTGTCGGCGCCGGAGTACACCTTGAAGTCGCGGATAACAGGGGCGACGGCGCCCCCCGACGTGGCAGCGCGCCGCCGGGCCCGGAATGAAGGATGGCGGCGCATCGATTCGCTGCGCTCGCGCGCGCGCCGCTGAGCCGCAGCCCAGGCCGGGTGTGAGTGAAGGAAAATGACCGTCGCTCCTGATGCATTCGCCACGATTGTCAACTCCCTCCAGAGCAACTCAACTCGCTGCAAAGGCCACCAAAGGTGGTTATCGGTTCGTGATTCCAGAATGCCCGGCCAATCCTGAGACCAAACCATGAGTCATCGTGAGAATTGGCCATGAATTCGTGGTAAATCCCGATCCTCTACTGCGCCGTCGTCCCTATTGGGGCGGCGGCGATCCAAGGGTAGCGACAGCCACCGACACAATTCCTGTTTCGACCCCGTACGGCCCGGGCTGCTATCGTCGCTTGCTTATGCCTGAGATGGATCGCCGCCGCATGATGTTGACGGCCGGGATCGGCGTGCTGGCGGCCGCGCTCCCCGTCCCTGAGGCCCGCGCCTTCCCGTCCCGGCCGGACGCGCCTGTTCGGATGCCACCGCCCGCCGCGCCCAGCGGCCAAACCGGGACCTACATTTTCCAGGACGAATTCGATGGGCCGGCCGGCTCGGCCCCCGATGCGTCGAAGTGGACGGTCGCGAAGGCCCGCGAGGCGATCAAGGATCCGACGTATTGGGAGCGACCCGAGAACATCGGGCAGTACCGCGACGATCGCCAGAACGTGTTCGTCGATGGGAAGTCCAACCTGGTCCTGCGCGCCGCGAAGGATGGCCCCACCTTCTACAGCGGCAAGGTTCAAAGCCTGTGGCGCGGCGGCGTGGGCCACACCTGGGAAGCCCGGATCAAGCTGAACTGCCTGACCGCCGGTGCCTGGCCCGCCTACTGGCTGGGCAATGACGATCAGGGCGAAATCGACGTCACGGAGTGGTACGGCAACGGCAACTGGCCCTCGGCCACCACCGTGCACGCGAAGGCGAACGGCGGTGAATGGAAGACCCACAACATCGCGGTCGACGGCGCCTGGCACACCTGGCGCACCCAGTGGGATGAGGCCGGAATCCGCTTCTGGAAAGACTATGTTGACGGCGCACAGCCGTATTTCGACGTACCGGCGAGCTCCCTGCCGGATTGGCCGTTCAACGGGCCCGGCTACACCGTGTTTCCGGTGTTCAATCTTGCGGTTGCCGGTTCCGGTGGGGGCGATCCCGGGCCGGGGAGCTATCCCGCGGACATGCTCATCGACTGGATACGCGTCTGGTAGCTGAGCGCGCTCAGTTCCCGGCGAACCACACGCTCGTCACCGCGCGCGACTGGGGCGGCGGAAAGTGGCCGGTCGGGGTGCCCAGTTGACCAACTTTGACGGTCCAGGCCGGCGCTGAGCGGTCGATGCAGGTTCCAATGTCCTGCCTGGGAAGACACAGGACCGCGAGGTTCGCGCCGGGGTCGCCGCACCAGTAAGCGCCGACGTAACCGTCGTCGCGCCCGCCTCAGGCGCCGCCGTTGCGCAGCAGGCAGCGTGTGCCGTCGTCGAGGGCGAGCGCGAATGGGTCTGGTGCGGCTGTGGGTTGCACGGGCGGGAGCTGGCCGTCGTAAGTCACCCGATGCAAGCGCTTGTCCCACGGGTTGTCCACGCACAGCAGCGACCCGGATGTCGACGGCCAGCAGGTGCCGGCGCCGGCCGCGGTCGGCGAGCAATAGTAAATGTTGTTCGCGACCGCCGACGGCGACGGCGTCGTGCAGTCGCTGACCTCGAAGACATTGCCCTGCGATGGCGTCTCTTGGTAACCGTTGATCGGTTGGCCAGTGGGTCCGACAGCCACCGTGGTGATCACCTCGGTGGGCGGCGGATCGGCAGTTGCCGGTCCGGCCGCCGAGAAAACCGCCATCGCCATCACCGTGATCGACACCGTGGCTCCTTGCAACGCGTCCACCTGGCTAACACTCCTGCACAGCGGTCCCCTTTTGAAGGGGCGCTCGCAAAACCGTCCGGCTCAATGGGCGAGTAGGGCGACCGCACTCCACGGTCTGTTGCCCGGATGACGCGGATCCGTCTGAGGCAGCCGGGCGAGCGGGCGCATCACAGCCGTTGGTGATCGCCTCGGCGATGGCGTCGTCGATGATCTTGGTGCGCGCGACCAGCCACCACCCGTTGCGAGTCGTCCGTGGAACCTTGGCGACGATAGCGCGGCCGTGTTCACCGGCGAGACGCTCGGCGAGCGGGTCGCTGAACAACGCATCAGGCCGTGCCGATACGGTTGCCCGGTGCAATGCCGTCCACCGCGCCGCATCGAAGACGTGGGTAATGGAGTGCCCAGTGCCAGACATACGTTGCGTTATGGCACCCGCCACGCGGACCGCGGCACGCTAGCCCGCCGCGGAAGGTCGGGACCGCCGGCCCTTGACCGCGCCGGGCGCCCGACGGCGTTTGTCCGCGGGGTTTGCGTTGCAGTTGCGGTCGCTAATTAGCCTGTCGCCCAACATTTTTCACGGCTATTGCTCTGGCGCACCGGGTCCGGTACCGTGCGCTCATGTCTGATCGAAACCGCCGCTTCCTACTCCGCGAGCGTCCCTCCGGGCGCATCGGCCCGAACACTTTCGAGCTCAGTGAGGAGGCCGTCCCCGAAATCGGGGACGGCGAGGCGCTGGTGCGCGTTGACTGGATCTCGCTCGACCCGACGAACCGCACGTGGATCAACGACACGCCGACGTATTTGCCGCCGGTCGGCATCGGCGAGGTGATGCGCGGGGGTGGGCTGGGCGAGGTCGTCGCGTCGAAGAATCCGAACTATATGGTCGGTCAAACCGTCCAGGGTCTCGTTGGCTGGCAGGAATACACGGTCGCCTCGGACGCGATGCCTTTGTTTCCGGTCGACGTCGCCAAGGGCATTTCACCGAGCGCCTATATGGGCGCACTGGGGATGACCGGGCTCACCGCGTGGGTCGGGATACGCGAGATCGGCAAGCCGCAACCCGGCCAGACGGTGGTGGTCTCGGCCGCGGCCGGCGCGGTCGGTTCGATTGCCGGCCAGCTTGCCAAGGCCGATGGCGCTCGCGTCGTCGGGATCGCCGGAGGGCCGGAGAAGTGCGCACTGCTGACCGACCAGCTCGGCTTCGACGCGGTCGTCGACCACCGCGCCGATGATTGGGCCGCCCAGCTCGCTGCGGCGACGCCCAACGGCATCGATGTCGACTTCGAGAACGTCGGCGGCGACATCATGGACGCGATCTTCGCGCGTCTGAACATCGGCGCGCGCGTCGCTCTCTGCGGTCTTATCTCCGGCTACAACTCCGCCGACCCGCCGCCCGGACCGCGCGCGTTCGGGAATCTGCTGATCCAGCGTGCGACACTGCAGGGCTTCATTGTTCTCGACCACTTCGGCCGCGCGCCCGAGGCGATCCGCGAGATCGCCGGCCTGATCACCGAGGGCAGGCTCACGCCGCTGGAGACCGTCGTGGAGGGCTTCGAGCAACTGCCGACAGCGATCAACATGCTGTTCGACGGCAAGAACGTCGGCAAGCTCGTCGTCAAGACGTCGGGCTAGGCACGGAGCACCCAGCTCGAGGACGTCACACATGTCGAACGGTGTCGACGGTCCCGATGCCGCTGTCCCGCACCTGCGTCGGGGCCTATCCAACCGCCACATTCAACTGATCGCCATCGGAGGTGCGATCGGCACCGGTCTGTTCATGGGATCCGGGCGAACGATCTCGCACGCCGGTCCGGCGGTAGTGCTGGTGTACGGGATAATTGGGTTCTTCGTGTTCTTCGTGCTTCGCGCGATGGGCGAACTGCTGTTGTCGAACCTGAATTACAAGTCGTTCGTTGACTTCTCGGCCGATCTGTTGGGCCCGGCGGCGGGCTTCTTCGTGGGGTGGTCGTACTGGTTCGCCTGGATCGCCACCGGCATCGCGGAAGTCGTCGCGATCGCCGGCTACTCGAAGTTCTGGTGGCCCGACGTGCCGGCATGGCTACCGGCGCTGGTCATCGGCGTTCTGATCCTCTTGTTCAACTTGTTCAGCGTCCGCAACTTCGGGGAGGTCGAGTTCTGGTTCGCCCTGATCAAGGTCGCCGCGATCGTGTGCTTCATCGGCGTCGGTGCGATCCTTCTGGCGACGAACTTCGTTTCGCCGCAAGGAAACCGCGCGACGATCGCGAATCTCTGGAACGACGGCGGATTCTTTGCCAACGGGTTCATGGGCGTGGTCAGTGGGTTCGAGATCGCGTTCTTCGCTTTCGTCGGTGTGGAACTCGTCGGCACCGCGGCGGCCGAGACGGTGAACCCGCGCCGCACCCTCCCGCGCGCGATCAACGCCGTTCCGCTGCGGGTGGCGATCTTCTACATCGGCGCGCTTCTGGCAATTCTCACGGTCATCCCGTGGCGGCAGTTCACCGGCGGCGAGTCCCCGTTCGTGATGATGTTCTCCCTGGCGGGACTTGCCGCCGCGGCGTCGATCGTCAACTTCGTGGTGATCACCGCGGCCGCCTCGGCGGCCAACTCCGGGGTGTTCTCCACCGGCCGCATGCTTTTCGGTCTGGCAGACGAGGGCAGCGCTCCGACGGCGTTCCGTCGGCTGAACCGCGGCGGGGTGCCGGCGCTGGCGCTTGTTCTGTCGGCTGCGCTGCTGCTGACCTCCATACCGCTGCTCTACGTCAACGGTTCGGTGATGGACGCCTTCACGCTCGTGACGACCGTTTCGTCGCTGTTGTTCATGTTCGTGTGGGCGATGATTGTCGTCAGTTACCTCGTCTATCGTCGCCGCCACCCACAGCGTCATGCCGACTCGGCCTACAAGATGCCCGCCGGCGTGATGATGTGCTGGGCCATCCTCGCCTTTTTCGCGTTCGTCATCTGGACGCTCTGCACCGAAAGGGAAACCGCGGTCGCCTTGGCGTGGTTCCCGCTGTGGTTCTTGGTGCTGGCGGCCGGCTGGCTGATCGTCCGGCGCCGCCCTGATCGCGCGCAGAGGTATCGGGAGTTCACGGCCGCGATGGATCCCCAGATCGACGAGAACGCCGAGACTGTGGCACCCGCCTCGTGACGACCCCCGGTCGGCGCTCAGCGCAAAGCGGGGCTGTTGGGTAGGTCCGGCGCCGATCGTCTTGCCGTCGTAGACAATCCCCGCACTGCTCCACGCGCGCGGGGTGCTGTCGTCGGGCAGGTTATTGGGATCGGTAGCCAGTCGCACGGGCTCTACTTACCGCAACGACGCCACCAACGAGGCGGCGCCTCAGGAAAGGAAGTCAGCAAATGAAAATCGTGCCGACCAGCATCGAAGAACAGATCAACCGTGTCGATCGCCAGCGGAGCCTGTATATCGGGATCAGCGCGGGCTTACTCGCAGCCTGGAGCGTCTTCCGGTTGATCTGGGTGCTTTACATCGGGATGACCTTTGGTTGGTTTTTCGGGGCAATGGTTTTCCAACTGGTGCTGTGGGGCGTCATCGGCACCGTCGCGGCGATCGCAGCCACCGGGTTGCTGACCCGCTACACCAAGGGATCTTGAATCTGCCTTGTGGCACCGGAAGTTCCGAACCCGCTTTGGGTTCGGAACTTTTCGGTTTGAGCCGCGCGTCCTGCGCAGGCTCAGCCTGCGATGAGTTCCGCAACACTTCAGGGGTCGACGAGGTCGGGGTGGAACTTGGTCGCCATCCGGCGAATCCCTTCGCGCCAGTCGACCGTCGTGCCGCCGATGAGTTCGTGCATCTGCGTCACGTCGGTGGGATTACCGCGCAGCGCCTGGGCACTCTCGTCGAATACCGGTTCCTTGCCGATCAGCGAGCCAAGGTACCCACACCACTCCTGGAGGCTGACGGCCTGATCGCCGCACCAGTTGACCGTGATCGCGGGGACCGACGCCACTTCGAGCAGCTTCGGAATGGTCGCGATGATGTCGTCCTCGTGGATCGGGTTGTAACGGGCCGGAGCGCCGGGCGGGACCGGGATCGGGATGCCGGCCAGGATCATCTCCATGTGGTAATACGGCCACCCGCCGTTGTCGCCGTACGGGACGTTGAGGCGGGCGATTGTGGTGGGCACGCCGAGCGCGCGCGCCATCGTCCGGGCGACGACCTCCCCGGCGATCTTGGAAATGGAATACGTCGGGAACAACGGCTTGTGGTTGTCGCCCAGCGCCGCGTGCTCGGTGCGGGGTTCGTCGTCCGGCGGGTCATAGACGGCCGCTGACGAACAGTGCAGGAAAGCTTTTGCGTTGCGGCAGTGGGCCATCAGGAGACCGATGGACTCTGCGTTGGCCGCCAGATCCTTGTCCCACTTGCCGCTTTTCGCCACGGCCAAATTGAGGATGTAGTCGAAGTCGGACGGGACGCCGGCGAACTCCCCAGCGGCCAGGTTGACGGTCTCGCACCGCACCCCCGCCTTCTCAAGGGCTTCACGAGCCGCGGTGTTGGTGAATCGGGCGATCCCCCACACCTCGTTATCGACCGCCAAGGCCCGGGCGATGGGAGTGGCCACCTGTCCCGTCGGACCGGTGATCAGGATCTTGGAGCCGCGCATGCGCTGATCGTAGGCGACCGCAGAGCCCGGACGGTCGCCCCAATGCCGCAAAAATCAGCGTATTGTCCTGAGGCCATGGCCGATGCGATCCATTTCGTCGACGCGAACGGGCTGAAATTCGCCTATCTCGAGGAGGGCTCCGGGCCTCTGGTGCTGATGCTGCACGGGTTCCCGGATACGGCACACACGTGGGACGATCTTCGCCCGCGCATTGCGGCCAACGGATACCGCGCGGTCAGCCCGTTCATGCGCGGGTACCACCCGAGCGCGATCCCGGATCGCGACACCGATCAAGAGACGCTGGCGCGCGATCCGCTTGCGCTGATTGAAGCCCTCGGTGCCCGTGACGCCATCGTCATCGGCCACGACTGGGGCGCCTCGGCCGCATACGGCGCTGCGGCGCTCGGCCCGGATCGAGTGAAAAAGCTTTTCGTTGTGGGCATTCCCCATCCGGCGGCGCTCAAGCCGTCGCTGAAGAAGCTCTGGGGGGCTCGTCACTTTGCGGTGTACAAGCTGCCGGGGGCATCGAACCGCTTCGCGCGCAACGATTTTGCGGCGCTGCCCGCCATCTACCGGCGGTGGTCGCCGGCGTGGAATCCCGATCCCGAAGAATTCGACGCCGTGCGCGCGTGCTTCTCTAACCGGGCGAGCCTGCACGCGGCGTTCGGCTATTACCGAAAGCTCTCCCCCATACCCAGCGCATCGCTACGGGCACGAATCACGGTTCCGGTGGTCGCCTTTGCGGGACTCGAAGATCCGGTCGTCGAACCATCCGACTACCGGGGCGCCGCCCGGATGTTCGACAACGAGTACATCGTTGAGGAGGTCCGGGGCGGGCATTTCATGCACCGGGAGCATCCCGAGGCGTTCGCCGAACGGCTCCTGTCGCATCTGTAAACGCAGCGGCGCGCTACTTTTGCGCATTCTGCTCTGATAACGCGGTAAGGTCCCTCCATGGCAGGCAAGAGTCGCATCGACGTGCGACTCGCCACGCAGATACTCGTGTTGCAGCTCATCATCGTGACGCTGACGTTGATCGTCGCTTTCGGGCTCGT
>DATKEW010000139.1:0-18548 GCA_035511785.1 Mycobacterium sp. | reverse complement strand
CGTCGAGGGCTTGGGCATCGTATTTCTGGAGGCTTCGGCGACTGGTGTGCCGGTAATCGCCGGACAGTCGGGTGGAGCCCCAGAAGCCGTGCAGCACAACAAGACTGGGCTAGTGGTCGATGGGCGTTCGGTGGATAAGGTAGCCGACGCCGTCACTGAGCTGCTGAGCGATCGCGACCGGGCCGCCGCGATGGGCGCAGCCGGGCGCGAGTGGGTGACGTCGCAGTGGCGCTGGGACACGCTGGCGGCCCGGCTGGCCGACCTGCTGCGCGGCGAGCCCGCCACGCTGGCGTGACGCTCGCCACGGGCGGCTTGTCGGACTAGTCCTTTTCGTAAATCGCCTCGATATCGGAGGCAAACTTCTCGGCCACCACCTTGCGCTTGACCTTCATCGTCGGTGTCAGTTCACCGGTGTCCTCGGTGAAGTCGACCGGCAGAATGCGGAATTTGCGGATCGACTCCGCATGCGACACCGAAAGGTTGGCCTTCTTGACGGCCGCATCCACCTCGGCAACCAGGTCGGGATCGTTGGCCAGGTCGCCGACTGAAGCGCCGTCCGGCTTGCTGTTGCGTTGTTTCCAGCCGTCGAACGCTTCGGGGTCGATGGTGATCAGCGCGCCGACGAACGGCTTGGCATCCCCGACGACCATGGCCTGACTGATCAGCGGATGGGCCCGCAACTGGTCTTCGAGCACCGCGGGGGCGACATTCTTCCCGCCGGCGGTGACGATGATTTCCTTCTTACGGCCGGTGATCGTCAAGAAGCCGTCGTCGTCGACCGCGCCGAGATCGCCGGTCTTGAACCAGCCGTTGGTGAACGCCTCCTCGGTGGCCTGCTCGTTGCGCCAGTAGCCGCCGAACACCACGCCGCCGCGCACCAACAGTTCTTTGTCCTCGGCGATGCGCAGACTGTTGCCGGGGACCAGCTTTCCGACGGTCCCGATCTCTAGCCCCTCGATCTGGTTGACGGTGATGGCAGCACTGGTCTCGGTGAGGCCGTAGCCCTCGTAGACGGTCAGGCCCACACCGCGGTAGAAGTGGCCCAGGCGCGCGCCCAGCGGTGCGCCACCCGAGACGGCGGCGTGGCAGTCGCCGCCCAGTGCGGCGCGCAGCTTGTGGTAGACCAGCCGGTCGAACACGGCGTGCTTGGCACGCAGCAGCGGTCCCGGTCGGCCGGGGTCGTAGGCCCGGCTCCAGTCGACCGCGGTCTGCGCCGCGCGCTTGAAGATCCAGCCCTTGCCGTCGCTGGCGGCGTTCTGCTCGGCTGTGTTGTACACCTTCTCGAACACCCGCGGAACCGACACCACCACAGTCGGTTTGAACACCCCGAACATCGGCACCAGATTCTTGATGTCGCTGGTGAATCCGACGGTGACCTTGCTGGCGAACGCGGACAAGGTGAGGGCTCGGGCCAACACGTGGGCAAGCGGCAGAAAGACCAGCAGCCGCTGACCCTTGTTCAGCAGCGTCGGCAGGCACTCCTGGGTGCCCCGGATCTCATGGAGCAGGTTGGAATGAGTGAGCTGGCAGCCCTTGGGCCGTCCGGTGGTGCCCGAGGTGTAGATCAGCGTGGCCGGGTCCTGGGCACGCAACGCAGAAAGCCGGGCGGTCAACTCATCCGGGTCGACCGACGCGCCCGCCTCGACAAGCTGGTCAAGCGCCTTGGGACCCGAACCGTTGATGTGCAGCACCCGGCGCAGGGCGGGCAGCTCGCCCGTGAGTTCGGTGATTATCGCCGCGTGCGCGTCGGTTTCGGCGAACGCCAACACGGCCTCGGAGTTCTGCAGCACCCAGCGCACCTGCTCGGCCGACGACGTCTCGTAGATCGGCACGGTGAGGGCGCCCACCGACAAAATCGCGAGGTCGAGGATGGCCCACTCGTAGCAGGTTGCCGAAAAGATGGACACCCGGTCACCGGCCCGCACCCCCAGCGAGATCAAACCCAATGCGGCGGAGCGAATCTGGTCGGCGGCCTCGGCGCACGTGACGTCGGTCCAGACGCCGTCGATCTGACGTTGGTAGATGACGAAGCTGGGGTCGTCGCGCTCGTGCTCGAAGACCATGGTCGCGACGTTGTCGTGCTCGCCGACAGAAAAGCGGGCGGGGACACTGTACTCACGCACTGTTTTGACCTCATTTGACTAGTGGCGTTGCCGGGGTCGGCTTGCTGTCGCCCAGCCTAATCGAGTATTCGCCCAGTACGGAGGCGGTCGGTCGGGGCACCATCACGATTGCGACGGTCGCGTCGGAGTGCCGGAGTTGGGTGGGCGGCGCGGCCGCCACGAGGTCGTCGATGGGCGTCTCAGGTCGGTGTGTGAAGCTGAGGCGATGTACAGCATCCAGATCGCGGACCAGACGTTCGTCGCAGCCGACGGCGCGCGGGTCGGTGCCGCGCTCGCCGATCGGTCGAGCTGGCGGAGGTGGTGGCCTGATCTGCGGTTGGAGGTCGTCGAGGATCGTGCCGATAAGGGCATTCGCTGGGCGGTGACCGGCGCATTGACCGGCACGATGGAGATCTGGCTGGAACCGTCTTTGGACGGGGTGGTGCTGCATTACTTCCTGCACGCCGAACCGACCGGCGCGGCCGCTTGGCAGCTGGCCAAGCGGAACTTGGCGAAAATGACGCACCGCCGTCGGGTTGCGGGTAAGAAAATGGCCTTTGAGGTTAAGACGACATTGGAACGGTCACGTCCGGTCGGTGTTTCTCCGGTAGTTTAACCGGGTCAAGGTTTCGCACGGAGAATGCCGTTGCGGCCCTGAGGCCGGGGTACCGGCGCAGATCGCCGGGTCGACCCGCTTGCGGGAGAGAGGGCAGCAGCCAGGTGGCGGAGAAGACGACGCAGACCATTCACATCGAAGCCGATCCCGACACGGTGCTGGAGGTGATCGCCGACATCGATTCCTACCCCGAGTGGATCTCGGAGTACAAGGAAGCCGAGGTGCAGGAGAGAGGCGCCGACGGCTACCCGAAAGTCGTGCGATTCGTGATGGACGCCGGCGTCATCAAAGACACTTTGGTCATGTCCTACCAGTGGCCTGCCGACCACCACTCGTTGAGCTGGACCCTGGTTTCCAGCTCGCTGTTGCGTTCCCTCGAAGGCACATATCGCCTGGCGCCCAAGGGTTCTGGCACCGACGTCACCTACGAGCTCTCGGTGGATCTTGCCATCCCGATGATTGGGTTGCTCAAGCGCAAGGCCGAGCGCAGGCTGACGGATACCGCTTTGAAGGATCTGAAGAAACGAGTCGAGGCTGAGTGAGTCTGCTGCGCCCACCCCGGCCCGGATCAGCCTCTTCGTTGGGAAGGGCGGGGTGGGAAAATCCACCCTGGCATCTGCTACCGCGGTCTGTGATGCGAGCGAGGGCCAGCGGGTGCTGGTGGTGTCCACCGACCAGGCGCACTCGCTGGGCGACGTGCTGGGTGTCCCGGTGCCCCCGAGCGGTCAGGACGAACCGGTTCGGGTGCTCGCCGATGACGCCGAGGCGGGCGGGGGCTTTCTCGACGCGCTGGCGTTGGACACCCTGGCCCTACTCGAGTCCCGTTGGCATGACGTGGTCAACGCGCTGGATCGGCGGTTCCCCGACTCCGAGTTGAGCACCATTGCCCCCGAAGAACTCTCGGCGTTGCCGGGTATCCAGGAGGTGCTCGGTCTGCACGCGGTCGGCGAGCTCGCGGCCTCCGGGCGATGGGATCGCATCGTCGTCGACTGCGCGTCGACCGCGGACGCGTTGCGAATGCTGACGTTGCCGGCCACCTTCGGGCTGTACGTGGAGCGCGCATGGCCGCGCCATCGCCGGCTGTCCATCAGCGCAGACGACGTCCGGTCGGCCGCGGTGGTGGAACTGCTGGAGCGCATCAGCGACAGCGTGGATGCGCTTAGCGCGTTGCTGACCGACGGCGAGCTGGTCGGTGCGCACCTGGTGCTGACCCCCGAACGGGTGGTCGCGGCCGAGGCGGTCCGGACGCTGGGTTCACTGGCACTGATGGGCGTCCGCGTCGAGGAGCTGATCGTCAATCAGGTTCTGAGCGAAGACGAGTCCTACGAGTACCACAACCTGCCCGACCACCCGGCGTTCTATTGGTACGCCGAACGCATCTCCGAACAACATGCCGTGCTCGACGAACTCGACGACACCATCGGCGACGTGGCGCTGGTGCTGACCCCGCACCTGTCCGGCGAGCCGATCGGTCCCAAGGCGCTGGGCGGACTGCTCGACAGTGCCCGCCGTCGGGGTGGAGCGCCGCCACCAGGGCCCTTGCGACCCGTTGTTGACCTCGAATCCGGGTCGGGACTTGGGTCGATATACCGAATGCGGCTAGCGTTACCCCAGCTCGATCCCGGCGCGCTGTCGCTGGGGAGGGTCGACGACGACCTGATCATCAGCGCCGGCGGGCTGCGGCGCAGGGTTCGGTTGGCGTCGGTACTGCGGCGGTGCACGGTGCTGGACGCACATCTGCGGGGCAGTGAGCTGACAGTTCGTTTTCGACCAAATCCGGAGGTGTGGCCTAAGTGAGTGGGGCTCATCCCGATATCGGTCCCGAGCTGCGCAAGCTCGCCCAGGCAGTGCTGGATTCGATCGACCCCGCGGTGCGGGCGGCAGCCGCGTTGACGGCCGGCGCTGGGGTCGGGACCGGCAAGTGTCAGCAAGTGTGGTGTCCGGTGTGCGCACTGGCCGCGCTGGCGACCGGCGATCAGCACCCGCTGCTCACCGTCATCGCGGACCACAGCATCGCCTTGCTCGAGGTCATCCGCGCCATCGTCGACGACATCGACCGCGCCGCGAAACCGCCACCAGACGGCCCGCCCGGCGGGGGCGTCACGACCGAGCCGGCCGCCGGGACCAGCGTGGCCGATGCCGCCGTGAAGACCCGCTATCAGCCCATCCCGGTCACCGTCGAGGAGTGACCCGATCGCGGTGAAGGTGGTCCCTTCCTTCACGGATGGGTACAGTTGGCCAGAACACCATCGATGCGGGCGAGAGGGAGGCCATGTGGTACTGGCTGTTCAAGTACATCTTCCTGGGCCCGTTGCTGCAATTGCTCGGTCGGCCGAAAGTCGAAGGGCTGGAATACGTTCCGAGTTCGGGGCCGGTGATCTTGGCCAGTAACCACCTGGCAGTGATGGACAGCTTCTTCCTGCCGCTGGTGGTGCGCCGCCGCATCACGTTCCTCGCGAAGTCCGAATATTTCACCGGCACCGGCCTGAAGGGCTGGCTCAGCCGTTGGTTTTTCACGGCCATGGGCCAGGTGCCCATCGACCGTTCCAACGCCGACGCCGCGCAGGCCGCACTGGACACCGCCGAGCGGGTGCTGGGCGGGGGCAAGTTGCTGGGCATGTACCCCGAAGGCACCCGTTCGCCCGACGGCAGGCTGTACAAGGGCAAGACCGGCCTGGCCCGGCTGGCGTTGGACACCGGGGTCCCGGTGATCCCGGTGGCGATGATCGGCACCAACGTCGTCAACCCGCCCGGCACCACGATGCTGCGATTCGGACGGGTCACCGTGCGTTTCGGCAAGCCGATGGACTTCTCGCGATTCGACGGCCTGGCCGGCAACCGCTTCATCGAGCGAGCGGTCACCGACGAGGTGATCTACGAGCTGATGGAGCTGTCCGGCCAGGAGTACGTCGACATCTACGCGGCCAGCGTCAAGGAACACGGCGACGGCTCCGGGTCGAGCTCTGAGGCCGATCGGATCCCCGAGACCGCCGTCGGTTAGCCCGCCGCTGATCAGCTGACAGCCGTGACCGGCGTCAGTGCCTCCATTGTCGAATCCCGCGAAGTCACGCGGGCGGTGACGGCGAGTCCCGCGGTGACGATGATCGCCAGCGCCCACCACACGTAGGACGTTCCGACGAGTTGACGCCACCAGTTCGCGGTCGTCTCATGGTGCTTCGGGAGCAGATCGATCGGCGTCCACCTCATCAGGGCCACGCCGGCGACGGTGAGCACGGCCAGCGCGACGTTGCGGCGTCGCCAGGCCAATATCCCCGTCACCAGCACCGCGGGGAGCACCCAGACCCAGTGGTGCGACCAGGACACCGGCGAAACCACCAAGCCGAACAGCGCGACGCAGATCAGTGCCAGCGTCGGCTCCCCGGCCCGCAGTACCCGCCGCATCGCCCATATGGTCAGCCCGAGGACGACCAGGCACGCGGCCACCCACAACGGGAAGCGTGCGTGTTCACCGAGCCCTAGCCGGGCAAGCGCACCTGCGATGTTTTGATCGGTGTTCAGCGCCGTCTCACCGATCCGGTCGGTGTGGTGCACGGTGTGGGTCCAGTACTCCCACGAGTCGCTCCACGCCAAGACGAAACCGAGCAGCGTCGTGACCGCGAAAGACGCCACGGCTGCAAACGCAGCGCGGTTGTCGCGACGCAGCAGGAAATAGAGCAGGAACACCGCCGGAGTGAGTTTCAGCGCCATCCCAAGCCCAAGTAACAGCCCCCGGGGCCATGGTGTCTGGCGCGGCAGGCAGTCAGCGATCACCAAAGTCATCAGCACGACGTTGATCTGGCCGAAGGCGAAGTTCGAGGTGATCGGTTCCAGCCAGATCGTCGCCGCAGCCGCGACGACGACGGCTGACCACAACCGGCGCAGCCAGGCCGGCCCGCCCAGCACGGTTGAGGCGCTCCACACGTCGAGGCGGGTCAGCACGATCTGCGTCGAGACGATCAGCAGCACCAGCGTCAGCAGTGTGATCGCGATGCTGGCGGCCGGCATGTGCAGCCACGAGAACGGGCAGAACACGATGGCCGCCAGCGGGGGATAGGTGAACGGCAGATTCAGCCCGATGGGTGTGTAAAACAACACGCCGCCGCGGTACAGCGGACGCCCATCCAACCAGGCCTGACCGCCCATTTGATAGATGTCGATGTCGATGCGGTACGGCGTGTGCGCGAACAAGCGCAAGGCCACGTAATACAGCGCCGCGGAGGCCAGCAGCCACAGCAGGCACCACAGCAACGCCCGCCCGGGTCGACTGCCCACGCCGGGCGCCCGCCATTTACTCATGTCGCAGAACAGCGTAATCGGTGGCCGCGCCGACGACGTGTCGCAGCGCGGCTCCCACCATGGCGGGAAGTGCGGGCGTAGGTTTCAAGGGTGTTCCGCTGGTTCGTGTTCGGGGTTTCCCACTGGTTCACGCATGACATCGTCGACCGTGGCCGGCTGCCGTTGCTGTGCTGCCTGGTCACCTTCATCTTGACTTTTTTTGTCACACGTACGTCCGTGCGCATGATCCGCCATCGGGCCGAGACCGGCCGCCCCACCCGCTGGTGGCAACCACGCAACGTCCACATCGGGGGAGTGCACATCCACCACGTGACGTTCGGGGTGGTCCTGGTGATGCTCTCCGGGCTGACGTTGGTGACCCTGTCCATCGACGGGCAGGAACCCGAATTCACCTTGGCGGCAATAGTTTTCGGTATCGGGGCCGCACTGGTGCTGGACGAGTACGCGTTGATCCTGCACCTGTCCGACGTCTACTGGGAAGAAGACGGTCGCACGTCAGTTGACGCGGTTTTCGCCGCGGTGGCGGTGGCCGGGCTGTTGATGATGGGTCTGCACCCGCTGATGTTCTTCCTGCCGATCTGGCATGGCGCGGATTCGGTCGCGCTGCGCGCCGGCGTGGGCGGCGCGATGGCGTTGGTCCTGCCGCTGGCCGTGGTGGTGGTCCTCAAGGGCAAGGTGTGGACCGGCCTGCTCGGCATGTTCATCGTCATACTGCTGGTCATCGGCGCGATCCGGTTGTCCCGGCCACATGCCCCGTGGGCCCGGTGGCGGTATACCACCCAGCCGGACAAGATGCGACGCGCGTTGGAGCGGGAGCGGAGGCTGCGACGCCCGGTGGTGCGGGCCAAGCTGTGGGTGCAGTGCGCGATCGCGGGTACCCCGCGCCGGCCCGATGAACGCACCATCGACGCCCAGCTCGACCAGGACGTGCATGCGGCACCGCCGCCCACCGAGCCCATCCTGATCGGCAGATAGCCTGCCCCTAGGCTTTGTGGGTGCGATACTTCTACGACACCGAGTTCATCGAGGACGGCCGCACCATCGAGCTGATCTCGATTGGGGTTGTCGCCGAGGACGGCCGCGAGTACTACGCCGTGTCCACCGAATTCGATCCCGAACGCGCCGGTGGCTGGGTGCGCGCGAATGTGTTACCCAAGCTGCCGCCGCCGGCGTCGCCGCTGTGGCGCTCGCGCAAGCAGATTCGTCTGGACCTCGAGGAGTTCTTCCGCGTCCATTCATCCCAGGGGGCCACCGAGCCGATCGAGCTGTGGGCGTGGGTGGCGGCCTACGACCACGTCGCCCTGTGCCAGTTGTGGGGCCCGATGCCTGCTCTGCCGCCGGCGATACCTCGCTTCACCAGGGAATTGCGGCAGTTGTGGGAGGACCGGGGATGCCCCCGGATGCCGCCACGGCCGCGCGATGCCCACGACGCGCTGGTCGACGCTCGCGATCAGCTGCACCGATTCCGGCTGATCACGTCCCCGGACGAGGCGGGCGGCTCGGGGCAAAACCGAGCGGGGGCCTGAACATGGGCCGAACCAGGTGGGGCGCACCCGCTCGGAGCGCCTTCGCGCGACGAGGGCGCCGTCGAGCCCCAGTTACGATGGACCGATGAACTGGACCGTCGACATCCCGATCGAGCAGCTGCCGTCGCTGCCGCCGCTGCCGGCTGACCTGCGTGCCCGTCTGGACGCCGCATTGGCCAAGCCGGCCGCTCAGCAGCCCAGCTGGCCCGCCGACCAGGCCGTGGCGATGCGCACGGTTCTGGAGAGCGTGCCGCCGGTGACGGTGCCGTCCGAGATCGTCCGGCTGCAGGAACAGCTCGCCCAGGTCGCGCGGGGTGAGGCGTTCCTGCTGCAGGGCGGTGACTGCGCGGAGACGTTCGTCGACAACACCGAACCCCATATCCGGGGCAATGTCCGCGCCCTGTTGCAGATGGCGGTGGTGCTGACCTACGGCGCCAGCCTGCCGGTGGTCAAGGTGGCCCGCATCGCCGGCCAGTACGCCAAGCCCCGATCCGCGGAGATCGACGCTCTGGGCCTGAGGTCTTACCGCGGCGACATGATCAACGGCTTCGCCGCTGATGCCGCGGCGCGTGAACACGATCCGTCGCGACTGGTGCGGGCCTATGCCAACGCCAGCGCGGCGATGAACCTGGTGCGGGCGCTGACCTCGTCGGGGCTGGCGTCGCTGCACCTGGTGCACGATTGGAACCGCGAATTCGTCCGGACCTCGCCGGCCGGCGCGCGGTATGAGGCGCTGGCCACCGAGATCGATCGCGGACTGCGGTTCATGAGTGCCTGCGGGGTGGCCGACCGCAATCTGCAGACCGCCGAGATCTACTCCAGCCACGAGGCTTTGGTGCTCGACTACGAGCGCGCCATGTTGCGGTTGGCGGAAAGCGAAGACGGAGAGCCGCAACTGTACGACCTGTCGGCGCACACCGTGTGGATCGGCGAGCGGACCCGCCAGCTCGACGGCGCGCACATCGCGTTCGCCGAGGTGATCGCCAACCCCGTCGGTGTCAAGCTGGGGCCGACGATGACCCCGGAACTGGCCGTCGAGTACGTCGAGCGGCTCGACCCGCACAACAAGCCCGGCCGGCTGACGTTGGTGAGCAGACTGGGCAACAACAAGGTGCGCGATCTGCTGCCGCCGATCGTCGAGAAGGTCCAGGCCACCGGTCACCAGGTGATCTGGCAGTGCGACCCGATGCACGGCAACACCCACGAGTCGTCCAACGGGTACAAGACCCGGCACTTCGACCGCATCGTCGACGAAGTGCAGGGATTCTTCGAGGTGCATCGGGCGCTGGGCACCCATCCGGGCGGCATCCATGTCGAGATCACCGGCGAGGACGTCACCGAATGTTTGGGTGGCGCGCAAGACATTTCGGACACCGACCTGGCCGGCCGCTATGAGACGGCATGTGACCCGCGGCTGAACACCCAGCAGTCGCTGGAGTTGGCGTTCCTGGTCGCGGAGATGTTGCGCGACTAGGTGTACTAGCGCGCCGACCGACGAAGCTACAGCAGGCCGCTCAGGTTGCTACCGATCGTCCAGGCCGCGGTCGCGACCAGTCCGGTGATCGCGAGCACCACCGCCACCCAGATCAGCACCATGCGTCGGGCGTGCTGACGCGCCCACACGAATTCGCTCATCGCGATGCCGGCGAATTCGCCTGAGACAGGCTCGTACTCGTAGTCATCGTCGTCGAGTTCGGAGTCGGGCCCGGCCGGCGGTTTCGATTCGGACCAGTCCCCGGGTCCCCGGGGCAACTGACGGGTGGGGTGTCGAACCGCGGCCTTGCCGGGCGGCTGCGGTTGCTGCGTGGCGGCCCGGCGCTCGCTGACCCGGCTATGGTGCTGTGCCGCCGACCGGTGTTGCGCGGAGTTACGGGGCGCCGGCACCCGGAAGTCCGGCAGGTCCAATTCGTCGGCGATCGCGTCGATGTCGGCGGCCATCTCGATCGCGTCGGCGTATCGGTCGGCGGGGTCGCGGGCGGTCGCGCGCGCCAGCAGCTCGTCGAATTGTGGTGGCACACCGTCGATCGCCGCGCTGGCCCGCGGCACGTCGGTATCCAGCCGCTGATAGGCGATCGACAGGGGCGAGTCGCCCGTGAACGGTGTGCGCCCGGTCAGCAGCTCATAGGTGAGGATCCCGACGGAGTAGACATCGCTGCGGGGACTGCTGCTGCCGTTGCGCACCTGCTCGGGAGACAGATAGGCCGCGGTGCCCAGAATGACGCTGGCGGAGGTGATTCCGGCGGCCGCCACGGCACGTACCAGCCCGAAATCGGCGATTTTGACGTCACCGTCGTCGGAGATCAGCACGTTCTCGGGCTTGACGTCACGATGCACCAGGCCGGCCAGGTGCGCCGCGGCCAGCCCACCCAGCACCGGGCGGAGCACCGCCACCACGGCGTGCGGTGGCATCGGACCGCGTTCGGCCAGCAACTCGCGCAGCGTGCCGCCCTCGATCAGCTCCATGACCAAAAACGGGTGCCGGGCGTCCAGGCCCTGGTCGTACACCGCGACCAGCCCCGGATTCTTCAGCCGGGCCACGGTGCGGGCCTCGAGCTGGAAGCGGGTCAGGAATTGCTCGTCGCCGGCGTAGCGAGAATCCATCACCTTCAGCGCCACCGGGCGGCCGAGTCGGGTGTCGAGACCGCGGTAGACCGTTGAGGTACCACCGCTGGCGATCTTGGCCTGGACCAGGTAGCGGCCATCCAGCAACGTGCTGTCCAACGGGTCGCCCGTCCCGGCTCCGCTCACGGGGCCATCGTAGGGGTGGCGGTGAGATTGGGGGCGGAACATCAGGTTCAACGCGGGGATCCTGTCGCGTAGCAGGGCCTACACTTGCGCGGTGGGCAGTTTTCCGGCCGGCGACGATGTTTTAGACCCCGACGAGCCAACCTACGACCTGCCGCGGGTCGCCGAGTTGCTCGGGGTGCCGGTGAGCAAGGTGCAACAGCAGCTAAGGGAAGGCCACCTGGTCGCGGTGCGGCGCGCCGGGGGCGTGGTGGTGCCGCAGGTGTTCTTCACCAACTCCGGTGAGGTGGTCAAGAGCCTGCCGGGGCTGCTGACGATCCTGCATGACGGCGGTTATCACGAGACGGAGATCGTGCGCTGGCTGTTCACCCGCGACCCGTCGCTGACGATCACGCGCGACGGCACCCGGGATGCCATCAACAACGCACGACCCGTCGACGCGCTGCACGCCCACCAGGCCCGGGAGGTTGTGCGGCGGGCGCAAGCCATGGCCTACTGAGCCGCCGGCTAAGCAGCGACGGCCTCAGCGGCCTGCTGCGCGCGCGGCTGCGGCGCCCGGTGCAGCGTATACCAGGCGACCAGCGCGACAGCGGTGGCCAGCGCAACGTGCGCCCAGGAATACATCCCATGCGATCCATCGGGTTTGAAGATCACCATCACCCAGGTCGAGAATCCGGCGATGGCCGCCACCGCTCGCCGTGACCGGACCAGCGGGGCCATGACCGCCAGCGGCCAGGAGTAATACCAGGGCAGGGCCGCGGGGACGAACAGCACCACGATCAGCATCGAATAGGCGATGCCGGTGAGCACGGCCCGGTCGTCGCGCCGAAAACGCCACCACAACAGCGGCAGCGACACCGCGATGATCACGATCCCGATGTAGCGGGTGATCCGTAGCGTGGCGTAGAAATTGACCGGGAAAAACCCGCTGCCCAGCGCGTGGATCAGGTTCGCCGTCGCGGTCGGGAGGGTCAGCCAGTTGATGATCTTCACGGACCCGGCCAGCGCGGTCAGCCAACCCAGCCCGACACCGGCCACCACGGACAATATCCCGAACACCACGGTGAAGATCAGCAGCGACATCGCGATGGCCGCCAGGAATGCCCAGGCAGGCCGATATCCCCGTCGGTCGCGCAGATGCCGCGTCCACACCCACACCAGAAACGGCAACGCGATCCCGGCGGTGGCTTTGACCGCGATCGCGACGGTGATCAGCGTGACGCCGAGCACATGGCGGCCGTCGAAGGTCAGCGCGATGCCGGCGGCCATCAGGCCCACCATCAGCATCTCGTTGTGCACCCCACCCATCAGGTGGATCAGCACCAGCGGGTTGAGAACACAGATCCACAGGGCGGTGGGCGCGTCGCCGCCCAGATGCCGGGCCAGTCGGGGAGCCGCCCAGATCAGCAGCGCCAGTCCGGGCAGCATGCACAAGCGCAGCAGCATGGTGCCGGCGATCACGTGATTGCCGACCAGCATCGTGACGACCTTCGCGACCAGAATGAATACCGGACCGTACGGCGCCGTGGTGATGGTCCAGATGGGGCTTACGTTGTCCAGCAATGCATTCGGGTTAGCCACCGGACCCACGGCATAGGGGTCGAAGCCGTCGCGCAGGAGCGCGCCCTGGGCCAGGTATGAATAGGTGTCACGGCTGAAGACGGGCACCGATATCAGCAACGGCGCCAACCAGAAGCCGGTGGTGGCTTTCATCGTGAACTCGGTTGCGCTGCCCGCCAGTACGCGTCGGCCCAGCCCGAGCCAGGCGATCAACATGAGACCCACGCCGGTCCACAACAGAATCGACGACAGCACCAGCCCGTGCCCGAAGCGCAGCCAGGACAGGTGCATCGATTCCAGCAGGGGGTCGTGCGGCTTGGTGCTGCCGGCCCCCAGCCCGCCCATGGTGATCAGCACCGAGCCCAGAAAGCCAAGCTTTGCCGGCCCGGCCTCCGGCGTGGCGACGAAGGCGCGTAACCGTGAAAAATGTTGGATGAGCGAATGTTTCGTGGCCGGCGCACGATCGGCCGGGGTGTGCGTCGGAGTCGCCATCAGGCGGTCCGGTTCGTGGCGATCTTGGCCAGTTCGAACAGCCCCGCTTTGGCCGCGGCGTTGATGGGTGCGGCCGCCAGCGTGGCCAGCGCCCGTTGGGTCAGCGCACCGATGCGTTGCTCGGCCGCGGCCAGGGCGCCCACCGACTCGATGACGTCGCGTAGTTCGCCCACTTGCGCCTCGGTCAGCTCCGCGCCGATCGAGCTTCGCAACACGTTGGCCGCCAACGGATCTGACTTGTCCGCCAACTCCAACGCCTCGGCCAGCAGCACGGTGCGCTTGCCTGACCTCAAATCGTCACCGGACGGCTTGCCGGTCAACGCGGGATCGCCGAACACGCCCAGCACGTCGTCACGCAGCTGGAACGCCACGCCGAGGTCGGTCCCGAACCGGTGGAAGGCCGCTTGAACGTCGGGTCTGTCGGCGGCGGCGGCCACCCCCAGCTGCAGCGGTCGGGTCACCGTATAACAGGCGGTCTTGAAGGTGTCGACGTTCATCGCCGATGCGATCGACTCCGCCGCGCCGGCCTCGGCGACGATGTCGAGGTATTGCCCGCCCAGCACCTCGGTCCGGATATCGGCCCACACGGAGTGGACGCGCCGCTGCGCCTCGGGCGGGATGTCCGCCCCGAACACGATGTCGTCGGCCCACACCAGAGCCAGGTCACCGAGCAGGATGGCCGCCGATATCCCGAACCGCTCCGCCCCACCCCGCCAGTTCCGGTCGCGGTGCAGCGCCGCGAAGTGGACGTGAGCCGTCGGCCTGCCCCGACGGGTGGAGGAGTCGTCGATCACGTCGTCGTGCACCAGCGCGCAGGCGTGCAACAGCTCCAGCGCGGAAAACAGCAGCAGCACTTCAGGATCGGGCTCCCCGGTTGCCACCGCGCGCCAGCCCCAGTAGGCGAACGCAGGCCGCAGCCGCTTGCCCCCCGTGAGCACAAAATCTTCCAGGGCGGCAATCAGAACGCCGTAGTCGTCACCGATGTACGCGGTCTCGGTGCGCCGGTCGTGCAAGTACCGGCGAAGCCGGTCGGTAACGGCGCCGGTCAACTCGACGGTTGCCGCTGCTTCGACGCTCAGCGCGGCACCCCTTTCTGCTCGGCGTGGCTCGGTGTTCTACAGGCCCGACCAGTGTATTCGGCGCGAGGCGCGTGCCCATCCCGACATCGTTGGTCGCCTCGGCGACCCCGGTCGCTTCGACTCGCTCACTATGCTGGCTGGGTGCCTGGGCTTCGCGCGGCGCTGCGCGGCATGGGACGGTCAGGGCGATAGTCGTCTGCTGGAGAGGAGCCGCGTGACCCTCAACACCATCGCGCTCGAACTGGTGCCACCGAACGTGGAAGACGGTCGGGAGCGGGCGGAAGAAGATGCGCGGAAAGTGGTGCGGTACTCGGCTGAATCTGGGCTTGACGGCCGGATCCGGCACGTGATGATCCCGGGAATGATCGCCGAGGAGGACGACCGTCCCATCGCGATGAAACCGAAGCTGGACGTGCTGGACTTCTGGTCGATCATCAAACCGGAATTGTCGGGGTTCAACGGCCTGTGCACCCAGGTCACCGCGTTCATGGACGACCAGTCCCTGCGCGAGCGGCTCATCCTGCTGTCCGACGCGGGAATGCAAGGCGTGGTGTTCGTCGGCGTACCACGCACGATGAATGACGGTGAGGGCTCCGGGGTTGCACCGACCGACGCGCTGTCGATTTACCGAGACCTGATCCCTAATCGCGGAGCGATCCTGATCCCCACCCGCGACGGCGAACAAGGCCGGTTCAGCTTCAAGTGCAACCAGGGGGCGACCTACGGTATGACGCAGTTGTTGTATTCCGACGCGATCGTGGGCTTTTTGACCGAGTTCGCCAAGAACACCGATCACCGGCCGGAAATCCTGCTGTCGTTCGGCTTCGTGCCCAAGGTTGAGAGCCGGGTGGGCCTGATCAACTGGCTAATTCAGGATCCGGGCAACGCCGCGGTGGCTGACGAGCAGGCGTTCGTCAAACGCTTGGCCGCCAGCGAACCCGCCCAAAAGCGTCAGCTCACGGTCGACCTCTACAAACGCGTGATAGACGGTGTCGGCGACCTCGGCTATCCGCTCAGCATCCATCTCGAGGCCACCTACGGGGTTTCCGGCCCGGCGTTTGCGACCTTCGCGGAGATGCTTGCCTACTGGTCACCCGGCCCGCGGGTCTAGGCCGAGCAGATCTAGCTGGGCGGTTGATCGCGAGGTGCGGTGAATCGCTCGGAACGGTCCCTGCTGGCCCAGGCCAGCACCGCGACGACGCCGGCCGCCGCGCAGGACGCGATACCCAGCCAGACGCCCGCCCCGGTGAAGGAACGAGTATTGGGATCGGTGTAGCGGGCCTGGGCGGTCATCGTGCTCACGACGCCCGGCTTGAGTTTCCACGACACCACGTCGGGCTCGATGCGATCGCCGTTTGTCGAGGTCACCACCCCGGGGAAGGCGACGGTCAACTCGACGTCGGCGTCGTTATCGGTCACCGACGTCAGATCCGCCCGGCCTTCCAGGATCACCAGGTTGCCGCTTCTGCGCAGCGACAGATTCACTCCCTGGGCGTCGGAGTTCATGTGAGCCAGCTGCGGCACCTCGGCGAAGGTCAAATCGGAGAACACCGCCTGCGAGCCCACATAGCCGTCGCTGTCGTAGTTCGAAACCGCCACTTTCTGGGCGAACGGCAAATCCCCGCCCAACTGCGGGCCGGGGTCTTTAGGGCTCTTCGGCTTGGCCGCCGCGATGATCTCCCCGGACACCAGGTCGTCGGGCGAGATCGTCAGCGACGCCCTGACCCGCAGGCATCCGGTGGCCAGCGGGACGAGCAGCAGCAGCATCGCGATGACCAGCACGCGGCGCCGCCGAGCCGTGAACACTCGGGGTTTCGGCGGGGGAGGGCTGGCGCGCACCAGGTCATCGTGCCAGATCCGATGTGCCGCTTCGGCGAGTCGTCCGATCTGCGCGCTCGGCGCCGCCCCACGGCAGCAGTCGCTACAGCGGCAGCGTGCGGCCCAGGATCGCGAATGCCCGTGGGTCCCCGGCGAAGTGGTAGCGGCGGATGATGTCGGTGAAGCCCAGCCGCCGGTACAACCGCCACGCGCGGTTGGACTCGCCGTTGGTCTCTGGCGTGGAGAGCAGGACGTTGCGCTCGGCGCGGCCGGCGAGCAATCGGCGGGCCAACGCCTCGCCGAGGCCACGGCCTTGCGCGCGGGGATGAATGTGCAACTCGGTCAGCTCGAAGTAGCTGCTCATCAGCCGGGCGATCTCCTGTGGTGGCGAGCCGCCGCGTTGCAAGCCCAGGACGACCTGCTGCTGCCACCACTGACCGGGCGCGCCGGGGTAGCCGTAGGCCACGCCCAGCAGCGGCGCCTTGCTCAATTCCGCGGCCGACGGCACGTCGCCGCGGGGGCTTTCGGCCGCACCCGTTTCGACGACGGCGACCCCCTGCCACCCACGCCGCCGGATATGTTCCAGCCACATTGCGGCGCGCTGGTTCTCGGTGCCCGGCGGGTACCGCATCGCGTCGACATACACACCGAGGGCGTCACCGAGGCGGCGCTCCATATCGTCCGGCGGCAGATCGATGAGGAATATCGCCAACTCGCGGTGTCCTCCTCGTCCGGCGATTCGGTCTCGTCCCGTGCTTCGGCCTCGTGGTGTGCCTCGGCCGTGCGTGCCCATCGCCATTATCGGACCCGACGGTGGGCGATGGGACGAGCGGTCGCGGCAACAACGGCGATGACCGAGCTGCTTCCGCAAGAGGTTGTAGCGCACCGCGGTTGCGGCCCACATCTTTGTCGGGATGCACCGGGGATAGAATCGGTGCCGAACCAGTGGTACGCCGCAGATTGACCTCGTATCATCTGTGTTAGTTGCCTTTACAACGGGCATCCGCGTGATATCGATAGTTACGTGCCAAGCTGTCGGCAAGGAGGGACGAATGCCACTCTCCGATCATGAGCAGCGAATGCTCGACCAGATCGAGAGCGCTCTCTATGCCGAGGACCCCAAATTCGCTTCGAGCGTACGTGGTGGAGGACTCCGGGCACCGACCGCACGGCGGCGCCTGCAGGGTGCGGCGCTGTTCGTCATCGGTCTGGCGATGCTGGTTTCCGGCGTAGCGTTCAAGGCCACGATGATCGGGAATTTCCCGATTCTCAGCGTCTTTGGCTTCATCGTGATGTTCGGCGGTGTGGTGTTTGGGATCACCGGTCCGCGGTTGTCCGGCAGGTCGGGCCACTCGGGGTCGACGCCAGGGTCGTCGCGCCAGCGTCGCAACAAGAGTGGCGGAGGCTCATTCACCAGCCGCATGGAAGACCGGTTCCGTCGCCGCTTCGACGAGTAGCGGGATCACCTGACAAAAACGGGGTAGCCGATGGCTACCCCGTTTTTGTGCTCGAGGCCAATTTGCGCCCGAATCGAGCCCGAACCGAGCCCCACTTAGCCCCACTCCCGTTCCCCACTTGGCCCCACCCACCGACTTTCGGCTCCTGAAATGCGGTTTTCCGACGCCACAGTGGGGCGGCCCGGCGGCCCCTCGTCACCGTCCCGCGACCCAACGTGGCAGATGACGTGGAAAACTCGGCGACGACACCCCGTTAATGGGGCGAAGTGGGGGATTGTGGGGTATGGTGGCTGCAGTGTTCGGGTGAGGTGGTAGCCGGGTCTCCAGGGAGGTGAACTGGTGTTTCTCGGCACCTACACGCCCAAACTCGACGACAAAGGGCGGCTGACGTTGCCCGCCAAGTTCCGCGACGCGCTGGCAGGGGGGTTGATGGTCACCAAGAGCCAAGATCACAGCCTGGCCGTCTACCCGCGGGCGGAATTCGAGCAGCTGGCCCGCCGGGCGAGCAAGACCTCCCGAAGCAACCCGGAAGCCAGGGCGTTCCTGCGCAATCTCGCCGCCGGCACCGACGAGCAGCATCCCGATGCGCAGGGCCGCATCACGCTGTCGACCGACCACCGCCGCTACGCCAACCTCTCCAAGGACTGCGTGGTGATCGGAGCGGTCGACTACCTGGAGATATGGGATGCGCAGGCCTGGCACGACTATCAGCAGACCCACGAAGAGAACTTCTCCGCGGCCAGCGATGAAGCACTCGGCGACATCATCTGAGGCGCATGCCCGTGCATCGTGGCCTCTGCCCGAACCGACCCTGGCGTACTTCCCCAACGCCAGGTTCGTGCCTTCGGACAGGGACC
>DATKEW010000138.1:0-2150 GCA_035511785.1 Mycobacterium sp. | reverse complement strand
GGGTGCCGCGGTGTTATGGCACCGACAAGGACGTCAAGCTGGGCGCGTTCTGTTCGTCTGAGCCAGAGGCCGGCTCCGACGTGGCGAACATGCTGACCACCGCCAAATACGATGAAGCGTCCGATGAGTGGATGATCTCCGGCCAGAAGGCGTGGGTGACAAACGGTGGCGTGGCCGACGTTCTGGTGGTCCAGGCGGTGGTCGAACCCGGACTCGGTGCACGCGGACAGGCCGGGTTCGTCATGAGCGCCGACACTGCCGGTATTGCCGCGCCGCGGAAGCTGCGCAAGCACGGTTTGCGCGCCTCAAACACCGCGGACATCTTCTTCGACAGCGTGCGGGTTCCAGGCAGTGCCCTGCTCGGCGGCAAAGACAAGCTCGACGAGAAGCTTGCACATGCGCGCGAAGGCCGCAAGACATCCCAGCAGGCGGCGATGGCGACCTTCGAGCTGTCGCGGCCCACCGTCGGGGCGATGGCCGTCGGAGTCGCCCGCGCCGCCTACGAGTACGCACTCGACTACGCGAAGGATCGAGTTGTCTTCGGGCGACCCATCATCGAGAAACAAGCCATCTCGTTTCTCCTCGCCGACATCGCCACCGAGATCGACGCAGCGCGGCTGCTCGTCAGGCGCGCGGCGTGGATGGGCGCAACCGGCCAGAAGTTCGCCTCCGCGGAGGGATCCATGAGCAAGCTGAAGGCCGGCCGGGTCGCGGTATGGACCACGGAACGGGCCATCCAAATCCTCGGCGGCAACGGTTACACCCGCGAGTATCCGGTCGAGCGGATGCACCGCGACGCTAAGATTTTCGACATTTTCGAGGGAACCGAGCAGATCCAACAGCTGGTCATCGCCCGCTCGATCAGCGGGCTCCGATTGCAGTGACACCGGCCGGTTGGCCAAAATGCTCAGAGAACGAACACCTTGGCCACCTCACCAAAGGCCCCGTCGGTGGCCAGCGAGCATTGCCAACGCATCGTCTGCCGGTGTCCCTGATTTCACGAACGGGATCCTGGTCACGGGTTCGGCCGCCTCGGCGGCGATCGCCGCCGCTTTCATCATTGCGTCGAGCGGGTAGGTCATCAGCCCATTCCCGAGAGTTGCGGCGTGAGGTTGATTTGGCCTGCCAGATATGAGATTTCGGGATACTTGGGGCTGTCAAGCCGCCACAGCAGCAGCAGCTCGGTCAACCGCGACAGATCGTGATAGGCAAGCACATGCGGTGAGGCCGCGCCATCGTTGGCCATCCGGCCCGGCCGCAGACCAGCGGTGTACATCAGCGCATCAATATTGGCTGCCTCGAAGCTCCCGCCACTTGTCCTGCGGCACCGGCAGCCCCTTGCTCAACAGATCGATGACTTGCCGAATCACCGGTGACACCGCGATATCCCGGATCGCACCCGTCCGCCCCAGCACCCTTTGCGCCGACGCACCGTGGTCCGCCACCCCTCCGACCGATCCGGCCGCGGCCCATCCCCGAAGCCGGTCAACCGGGCGTACAAACTGCGATCCAGCGTCTCGAGGCGGTGCATATGGTTCTCGTCAAGCGCCGAGGGCGGCGCTGCCGCAGAGATCGGCGACAACGCACGACCGCAGTCCTCGAAATGAGGCACCACGCCCCGGGCCGGCACCGACGACCCGCCATGGTCGGTGGACACCGCCAACGCCCACAGCTCCACATTCGGATTGGCCTTGGTCGCCAATTCGGCATAGGCCAGCATCGTCTCAGCAGGATTAGCCCAGCTGAACCAGCGCGCACGAAACTCCGCACTCAAACCAGGATGAGCGAACAGCATCCGCGCCGCGCGCGGCACAAACACACCGACCGGGATATAGCCCGCGCCGTCGCTGTTGACGATCACCGTCTCCACCCCCGACGCCGTGCGAAACACCCCCCACACACCAATCCATGTACGGATACATCCGCGAGTCGTGCAGCAGCTGATACACCAACTGCGACGCGGACTCCAGCAGCGGATCGGTCGCGCCCCTGGGAGTGGTGTAAATCGAGCTGGTGTTTCGCCTGAGGCTCTGTGGGTTTCACTATGCCGTGTTAGCGGTGGGGATGGCAACGGATTGGTCGCCTGCGTGGGAGGCGGGTTGGAGCAGAGCCAGAGTGGTTTCGGATAGGTGGCGTTTGTCGGCGACTTC
>DATKEW010000137.1:0-3612 GCA_035511785.1 Mycobacterium sp. | reverse complement strand
GCCGATCAGCCGGCGCTCGGGGTTAACTGCAGCAGCTGTGCCGCGTGATCGGCCAGGTCGAGCAGCGGCTGCGGGAAGATCCCCAAAACCACTGTGACTGCGGCACATACCGCGATCGCGAGCTTACTCAAGATCCCGGGCGCTATCACTCGCGGTGTGTCGTCGGTTGGCTCGGTGAAGAACATCGACACGATCACCCGCACATAGAAGTAGGCGGCGATCCCGCTGGCGATCACACCGATGACCACCAGTGGCACCGCGCCGCCCTGGGCGGCGGCCTTGAACACTGCGAGCTTGCTGACGAAGCCACTGGTCAGCGGAATGCCCGCGAAGGCCAACAGAAACATCGAAAGCATCACGCCCACAATCGGCGAGCGCTGCCCCAGCCCCGCCCAGTGGGACAGATTGGCGTCTTCGACGCCGTCGGCATTGCGGATCAGGCCCACGATCGCGAACGCACCGACCGTGCTGAAGCTGTAGGCGACCAGGTAGAACAATGTGGCGGAAAGGCCTGCCGGACTGTCGGCGATCACGCCGGTGAGGATGAAACCGACGTGTGCGACCGACGAATAGGCCAGCATCCGCTTGACATCGGCCTGGTTCACCGCCGTGATGGTGCCAACCGCCATGGTCAGGATCGAAATCGCCCACAGCATCGGTCGCCACTGGTCGTGCAGTGGGGGCAGCGCGACGTAGACCACCCGCAGCAGCGCGCCGAACGCCGCCACCTTGGTGGCGGCGGCCATGAACCCGGTGATCGGGGTGGGCGCGCCCTGGTAGACGTCGGGAATCCAGGAGTGGAAGGGGACCGCGCCGACCTTGAACAGCAGGCCGACCGACAGCAGCGCGACACCGACCAACGCCATCGAGCTATCGCCATGGGCTGCAAGCACATCGCGGATGCCGGGCAGCGTGAGCGTGCCGGTCGCGCCGTAGAGCAACGCCACACCGTAGAGGAAGAACGCCGACGAGAACGCGCCCAGCAGGAAGTACTTCATTGACGCTTCCTGGGACAGCAGTCGGCGATGCCGGGCCAGCCCGCACATCAGGTACAGCGGCAGGGATAGAACTTCCAGCGCGACGAACATCGTCAGCAGATCATTGGACGCGGGGAACACCATCATGCCGCCGACGGACAGCATCAGCAGCGGGAAGAGCTCCGTCTGGGCAACCCCGGCCCGCTCGGCCTCGCGCTCGGCTTCGCTGCCCGGCACCGCGGACGCCTGCGGGGCAAAGGAATCCAGCCCGGAAGTGTCCGCTGCGACTGCCACCTTGCTCTCTGAACGCTGCGCGACGACGCTGCGTTCGGCGATGAAGATCACCGCCATCATCGCGACGAGCAGTATGGTGCCTTGCAGGTACAGTGTCGTTCGATCAATGGCCATCGCGCCCAGCACCGCGGTGTGACCGGGCGGCTGAACCGAGCGGCCGACGACGATGACCGCGATGAATGCCGCAACCAGACCGCCGAGGGCAAGCGTCACCTGGGCGACGTAGCGAATTCGCCTGGGCAAGAACGCTTCCGCCAGTATGCCCGCCACCGCGACTCCGAAAACGATGAGCATCGGGCAAAGCAGGAAGTACTCGACGCTGGGGGTGGGGAGGGTCATCGGTGCGGTCCTTCGGCTGTCCGCGGTGCTTCTGCCGGTTTCGAGGTACCCGGTGGCACGCTCGGCGCGGGATCATGCTGGCCGATGGTGGTCATGGTGTTCTCGACCGCGGGATTGATGACGTCCAGGACCGGCTTGGGGTAGACGCCGAGAACGATCAGCAGCGCGATCAACGGCGCCACGACGATCATTTCGCGTGGCGCCAGGTCACGGATACGTTCGTTGTCGCGAGCCACCGGCCCGGTCATCACGCGCTGGTACATCCAGAGCATGTAGATGGCCGAGAGGACCAGCGCGGTGACGCCGAATGCCGCCGCCAACCAGTACCGGTTGAAAGTTCCCAACAAGACCAGGAATTCGCTGATGAATGGGGCCAAACCGGGCAGCGACAGGGTGGCCATGGCCGAAACCATGAATGTCCCGGCCAGGATCGGGGCCACCTTTTGCACGCCGCCATAGTCGGCGATCGCCCGGCTGCCGCGCCGTGTTATCAGGAAGCCCGCGATCAAGAACACCGCCGCGGTGGACAGGCCGTGGTTGAGCATGTACAGCGTCGAGCCACTCTGGCCCTGGCTGGTCATCACGAAGATGCCCAAGATGATGAACCCGAAGTGGGAGATCGAGGTGTAGGCGATCAGGCGCATGATGTCGGCCTGGCCGATCGCCACGACCGCGCCGTAGACCACCCCGATAACGGCCAGGACCACGATCAGCGGACGGAAGTACGTTGAGGCACTTGGGAACAGCTGCAGGCAGTAGCGCAGCATGCCGAAGGTGCCGACCTTGTCCATCACTGCCATCATCAACACCGCGGTCGCCGGTGTGGCCTCGACCGCCGCGTCGGGCAGCCAGCGGTGGAACGGCCACAGCGGGGCCTTGATCGCAAACGCGAACATGAAGCCGCCGAACAGCGCCTTGATCACCGCGGGGTCTGCGCTGTAGCGGCCCGACGAGAAGCCGGCCGCGATGTCACGGAAGTCGAACGAGCCCGAACCGGCCTGCGCGGTCACCACGTACAGCCCGATCACCGCCGCCAGCATGATCAGGCCGCCGAACAGGTTGTACAGCAAGAACTTCACCGCGGCGCGCGACCGCCTCGGACCTTGACCGAAGCCGCCGATGAGGAAGTACATCGGGACGAGCATGGCCTCGAAGAACACGTAGAACAGCAACACGTCCAGCGCGATCACCGAGATCAGCACCATCGACTCGATGGCCAGCGTCAGGGCGACGTAGGCCTGCGCGCCGCGGGTGCGCTCGCCGCCGTCGTTCCAGCCGGCCACCAGCAGCAGCGGAATCAGCACCGCGGTCAGAAGCACCAGCACCACCGCGATGCCGTCCACGCCGAGGCTGTACCCGGCGCCGAAGGCCGGTATCCAGCGGTGGCTTTCGACGAATTGGTAGGGGGTGCCGCCGGGCTTGAAGCCGACCGCGATGACGATCGACACGGCCAGCGTCAGGATGCTGACGACCAGGCCCGTCCACTTGGCGAGCCGCTGCAACCCGGGGGGCATCAGGATGATCAGCACCGAGCCCACCAGAGGCACCAGCCACAGCACGCTCAGCCACGGCACGTTGCTCATGAGCGCCGCTCCTCTCCCCCGCAAGCGGGAGGTGCCCCCACATCGCTTTGTTGCTCTGCGTCGTCGCCGGCGCGGCTCACCACAGCCGCACCGCCAGGATCGCGGCGACCAGCAATGTCGCGCCCGCCAGCATCGACAACGCGTAGTTGCGCGCGTAGCCGGTTTGCAGTCCGCGCAGGCGATTCGAGGTCCGGCTCACCAGTGCCGCCAACGCGTTGACCGGGCCGTCCACACCCGCGTCGTCGAATTCGACCAGCGCGTCAGTCAGTTGCGCGCCAGGGCGCATGAACACCTCCTCGTTGAAGGCATCGCCGTAGAGGTCGGCGCGTGCGGCGTTCGTGAGCGCCGAGACCCGGACGGGGGCCACCCTCGGCACGGGCCTGGTGGCATACATCCGGTAGGCAACCGCGATGCCGACG
>DATKEW010000136.1:0-2953 GCA_035511785.1 Mycobacterium sp. | reverse complement strand
CGATCGCATCGGCCATCAGCCGCCCGGCCAACTCGTACTCGCGATCGGGCAGCGACACCTGGATCTCCCGGCCGGATCGCCGGTACAGCTTGGCCGGCCGGCCCGCGCCGGGACCACTCTTTCCGCTCACCCGCGCGTACTCGCTGTCCAGGAGCCCCTCGGATTCGAGTTTGTCGAGGTGGAACTTGGCCTGGTGCAGCGGGACGCCGACGGCGTCGGCGGCCTGCTCCCGGCTTACCGCGGTTGGCTGGGCGTTGACGAACAGATACAGCCGGCGCCGGATCGGATCGGCCAGCGCGGCGATCCCGGCGGTGTCGCGTTCGGTGATCGGCATACGCGTCCTTCTAACAGATAAAACCATTGACGATAGACCTTCAACCGTCTAACGTAGATAATATCATCCGATAGAGATTAGGAGTTGATATGGACACCGACCGCCTCAAGAACGACCCTGCCTACCAGGCGTATGCCGTCCTACGGACGATTTTCAGCATCGCGCCGATCCTGTTCGGCCTCGACAAGTTCACCAACATCCTGACTGATTGGCCCCACTATCTGGCTCCGTGGATCACCCACATCGTGCCGTTCGACGCCGCGACGACCATGCGGATCGTCGGCGTGATCGAGATAGCAGCGGGGGTGCTGGTGGCCGTCGCGCCACGCATCGGCGCCTACGTGGTGGCGTTGTGGCTTGCCGGCATCATCGTCAATCTGCTGACCCTGCCCGGCTACTACGACGTCGCGCTACGCGATTTCGGACTGCTGGTCGGCGCGCTCGCCCTGGCCCGACTCTCCCAAGCAGAACACGTGCGGGCACGCGTGCGGGCACACGGGATGCATGACGCCGCCACCGCTGTCTGACCCACCCGCGAGCTTAAGCAAGCGCCGCCGAGTGTGTGGGTCGCGGACGCGCTCACGCGCGCAACCCACACACAGTCGCCTCACCGCATCCGGACAGGAATATGGAGTATTCATGACACATCAAGTGGCACAGCGGGATCGGCTGGCGCGCCTTAGCGCGGCGGGTGTGTCGATCTGGCTGGATGATTTGGGGCGCCGGCGGCTGCGCGACGGAAGCCTGGGCCGGCTGGTGACCGAGCGCCACGTGGTGGGGGTGACCACCAACCCGACGATCTTCGCCAGAGCGATCACCGGCAGTGACGCCTACGACAAACAGCTGCGCGAGTTGGCGCTGCGCAGGGTCGAGGTCGACGAGGCGCTGCGGTCGCTGACCACCGCCGACGTGCGGGAGGCCTGCGACGTGCTGCGTCCGGTGTTCGAGGCCACCAACGGGGTGGATGGGCGGGTGTCCATCGAGGTGGATCCGCGCATCGCGCATGACACCGAGCGCACCGTCGCCGAAGCCAAAGCGTTGTGGTGGCTGGTGGACCGGCCCAACCTGTTCGTCAAGATTCCCGCCGCCAAGCAGGGCCTGCCGGCCATCAGCGCGTGCCTGGCAGAGGGCATCAGCATCAACGTCACCCTGCTGTTTTCGCTGCACCGCTACGGCGAGGTGATCAAAGCGTTTCTGGACGGCATGACACGTGCGCATCAGGCCGGCCGCGACCTCACCCAAATTGCGTCGGTCGCCTCGGTGTTCGTCTCACGCATCGACACCGAAATCGACGCTCGTCTCGACACCATCGGCACCCCGCAGGCGGCGGCGCTGCGCGGACGGGCCGCGGTGGCCAACGCGCGCCTGGCCTATCAGCGCTACGAACAGCTGGCCCGGGATTCGCGCTGGCAACGGCTGGCCGACGCCGGCGCCCGCCCGCAACGCCCGCTGTGGGCCTCCACCGGGGTCAAAAACCCCGCCTACCCCGACACCCGCTACGTCACCGAGCTGGTCGCCCCCGGCGTGGTCAACACCATGCCACAGGCAACGCTTGACGCCGTGGCCGACCATGGCGAGATCCCTGACAACAGCATTACCGGCACCTACGAGGACGCCCGTCGGGTGCTGAATGATCTCGCCGCCGTGGGCATCGACTACGACGACGTCATGCAGACCCTCGAAGACCAAGGCGTGACCGCCTTCGACGCCAGCTGGGACCAGATGGCCGCCCCGCTGCGCGAACAAAATGGCGTTAGAAATTATGCAGGACGGTTTGTAAAAGCTCGAGAGGGTGCGAGATCCGATGCGCGACAATGAACTCGACGTCCGGCAGTTCCAAAGTAAAAGCAATGGCGCTGACAGGCTCGGTTCGCCTGGAACCGCCGCAGGCTCGGCAGAGCCCACCGAGCTCGGGGAGCTGGAAGCCGTCGAGCTGGAGCTGGAGGGCTATCGCACCGAGATACATCACGCCCACGACCGCATCGATCCGGCAACCTATGGCGGCGGATTCGACAACACCAGGCGCGCTACCGCTCCCCGGCTGCGGGTGGGGCGTGACAAATGGTTCAACCTGTTGTGGCTGCTTCCGATCGGATTCGTGCTGCTGGTCGCGGCGGTGGCGATTGGCAAGGGCTTATCCCACATGCCGGCCATACAAGCCTTCATCGAGCGCTACCCCGGCAGCGATCATCGCGGTGTCCCCCCCGGCATGCCGGCCTGGGTCGGCTGGACACACTTTTTCAACCTGTTCCTGATGACCTTCATCATCCGGTCCGGGATGCAGATCCTGTGCGACCATCCGCGGCTGTATTTCAGCCGCAACTCCACGCCCGGTACCGATGAGTGGCTACGGGTGGGGCCGCCGGTACCCGAGGGATACTGGACCGCCAACGACGACACTGTCGCCCTGCCCGGGCAGTTCGGCCTGCCCGGGTTTCGCCATTCCATCGGGTTGGCCCGCTGGTGGCACCTGGGCGCCGACGTGTTGTGGCTGCTCAACGGGGCGATCTTCTACGTCCTGCTGTTCGCCACCGGCCAGTGGCGCCACGTGGTGCCGATGAGCTGGGACGTCTTCCCCAACGCCGCGTCGGTGGCGATCCAGTACCTGTCGCTGAACTG
>DATKEW010000135.1:0-9456 GCA_035511785.1 Mycobacterium sp. | reverse complement strand
ACCGCGCTCGGGATGTCCGATTGGGAGCGTGCGCGCAGGGTCACCCTGCCGTGGGTGTCCAGCGGCATCGTCGGCGCCGTGGTGCTGGGACTTGGACGCGCGCTGGGAGAGACGATGGCCGTCGCCATGGTGTCCGGCGCGGAGTTGGGTTCAATGCCCGCCAACATCTACTCGACGATGACCACGATCGCCGCCACCGTTGTGTCGCAACTGGATTCGGCGCTGACCGACTCCACAAACTTCGCGGTGAAGACGCTCGCCGAGGTGTCTCTGGTGCTGATGGTGATCACAATGCTGACGAATGTGGCCGCCCGGGCGCTGGTGCGCCGAGCGTCGGGGACCGCGCTTCCCGTCGGGCGAGGTGTCTGAAATGTGGTCGGTAGCCTCCCGGCGCAAAACCGTCGACGCGTTGTTCTGGGCGGCCTGCTTCTGCTGCCTGGCGCTGGTGATCACCCCGACGCTGTGGATGCTGATCGGCGTCATCAGCCGTGCGTTGCCGGTGTTCAGCTTCAGCGTTGTCGTGCAGGACAGCCGGGGCAACGGCGGCGGCCTGCGCAACGCGATCGTCGGAACCGCGGTGCTGGGCCTCGGGGTGATGCTGGTGGGCGGCACCGTGAGCGTGTTGGCCGGGATCTATCTGTCCGAATTCGCCACTGGCAGACCGCGATCGATCCTGCGGGGCGCCTACGAGGTGCTGTCCGGGATCCCGGCCATCGTGCTCGGCTACGTCGGCTATCTCGCGCTCGTGGTGGACTTCGGCTGGGGGTTTTCCCTGGCGGCCGGGGTGTTTGTGCTGTCGGTGATGAGCATTCCGTACATCACCAAGGCCACCGAGTCCGCACTCGCACAGGTGCCGACGTCATACCGGGAAGGAGCCGAGGCACTCGGGCTGCCGGTGAATTGGACCCTACGCAAGATCGTGTTGAAGCCGGCGATTCCCGGGATCGTCACCGGCATGCTGGTGGCCCTCGCGCTGGCGATCAGCGAGACGGCGCCGATGCTGTACACGGCGGGCTGGTCGGCGTCCCTGCCAACCGGACGGCTCACCGGATCGCCGGTCGGTTACCTGACTTATCCGATCTGGACGTTCTACAACCTGCCCTCGAAAACGGCCCAGGACCTGTCCTATGACGCGGCCTTCTTGCTGATCGTGTTCCTGCTGGTGCTGATAATCCTCGGGCGGCTGGTCACCTGGTTCGCCCGGCGGAATTCAGAATATTTGTAACCTCTATGCGAAGAGCCTTTCGCTGAGCGCGACACTCGCAAGCCATTCAGAATGAGTCGGTGCAGCTTGTTGATTCTGGGTCCTTCCTGCGCAATTTGCGGTACGACCTTCCCGCATCGCTGGTCGTCTTTCTTGTTGCGCTGCCTCTTTCGCTAGGAATCGCCATCGCGTCCGGGGCTCCGCTGATGGCCGGTTTGATCGCTGCGGTGGTGGGCGGCATTGTCGCCGGCTCCATCGGCGGGTCGGTGCTTCAGGTCAGTGGCCCGGCCGCCGGTCTCACGGTGGTGGTCGCCGGACTGATCGATGATTTCGGTTGGCAGATGACCTGCGTGATCACGATTTGTGCGGGTGGGCTGCAGATCCTGTTCGGGGTGATGAAGGTGGCTCGCGCTGCGCTGGGCGTTGCTCCGGTCGTGGTACACGCCATGCTGGCGGGCATCGGTGTCACCATTGTTCTGCAGCAGATCCACGTCCTGATGGGTGGCTCGTCACGAAGCTCGGCGTGGGAAAACATAGAGGCATTGCCGAGCGGGGTCCTCCATCACGAACTGCACGAAGTGATCGTTGGCGGGCTCGTCATCGCGATTTTGTTGTTGTGGCCGAAGCTGCCCCCGAAGGTCCGTTTGATCCCGGGCGCGCTCGTGGCCATCGTGGTGGCGACCGCAGTCGCGGAAGCTGCGGAGCTGGACGGTGTCGACCGAATCGAGCTCTCGGCCAACTTTTTCCATGCGATCGGCTTGCCCAGTCTTCCCCCAACCGTCCCTGGAGGGGAGCCGTGGGTTGACGAGATGGGCGAGATCGCGTTGGGAGTCCTCACGGTCGCCCTCATCGCCAGTGTCGAATCGCTGCTGTCGGCGGTCGGGATCGACAAGCTGCACAAGGGGCCGCGAACGAACTTCGACAGAGAGATGATCGGGCAGGGCAGCGCGAATGTGGTGTCGGGATTGCTCGGCGGGCTGCCGGTCACCGGCGTCATCGTGCGTAGCTCCACCAATGTGGCGGCCGGCGCCCGTTCCCGGATGTCGGCAGTTCTGCACGGCGTATGGATCCTGCTGTTCGCGTCGTTGTTTACCGAACTGGTGGAACTCATTCCCAAGTCCGCGCTGGCCGGCCTGCTCATCGTGATCGGATTTCAGCTCGTCAAGCTGGCTCACATCAAACTTGCCTGGCGCACCGGTAATTTCGCGGTCTACGCCATCACTATCGTGTGCGTGGTATTCCTCAACCTGCTGGAGGGTGTGGCTATTGGACTGGGCGTCGCGATACTCATCCTGTTGACCCGGGTGGTACGCGCACCCATCGAGGCCAAGCCGTATGGCGGCGAGGAGTCGAAGCACTGGCGGATCGATATAGACGGCACGCTCAGCTTCCTGCTTTTGCCCCGCCTGACCAAGGTGCTGTCCGAAATGCCGCCGGGGTCTTATGTGCGGCTGACACTCAACGCGGACTACATCGATGAGGCGGTTTCCGAGGCGATTTCCGATTGGAGAACCGCTCACGAGGCCACGGGCGGAGTGGTCGCCATTGTCGAGACGACGCCCGCGAAGCTGCACCACGCACACACCACTCGGCCCAGGCGTCACTACCTGCCTCGGTCGATAGGACCGATTTCGTGGCCATCGCGCGATGTTTCGTGGCCACCGCGCGACAGCGGTGATCGGGACGACGCCGACGCTTCGATTCTCGACGGCGTGAATGAGTACCACCGCATCGGTCGCGGAGAGCTATATCCCCGGCTTGCCGAGCTGACCGATTCAACGAGACCGCATGCGGTGTTCCTCACGTGTTCCGACGCGCGGATCATGCCCGACGTCATCACCGCCAGCGGACCTGGTGACCTGTACGTCGTCCGCAACGTCGGCAATCTGGTACCGACCGATCCGGCCGACCAATCGGTCGACGCCGCACTTGACGTCGCGTTCAACCAGCTCGGTGTGACTTCGGTTGTCGTGTGCGGACATTCGTCGTGCGCCGCGATGACGGCACTGCTCCGGGACGGCACGGATCAAGCGACCACAGCGACCAGCCACTGGCTCGAGCATGCACAAGACAGTCTCGCCGCGTACCGGGATCACCATCCGGCACGCGGGAGCGCCGAGTCCGACGGCCTCAGCGAGGCCGACCAGCTGAGTATTGTGAATGTGGCCATCCAGATGGAAAGGCTGACCCGCAATCCGATCTTGGCCCCCGCAAAGGCTTCTGGTGCTTTAAAGGTCTTTGGTATGTTCTTCGACATCTCGACGGCGCATGTATACGAGGTGAATCAGAACGGGATCGTGCGCCCCGCCGAGACTGCCAGCACGCTGTAGCTTCAGACACCCGGAAGGCGCACGACCCAGGGATCGGCTGACGGTCATGTGGCGCGCGCAAGGTAGACCATGTCCTTCAATTCGAACCCGGGCCGCGGTTTGCCCGTTTGCTCGAGTGAGACGACGTTCGAAATAACCGGTACGCCGCCAATACCCCACGCGCGCGTCCATACCTCCGATGTCTGCCGATCGTGAAGCGGCCAAGATCAGCGCAACAGAGCCCTCGACATCACCAGGCGCTGAATCTGGTTGGTGCCCTCATAGATCTGGGTGATCTTGGCATCGCGCATCATCCGCTCGACCGGGAAGTCGGAAGTGTAGCCGGCGCCGCCGAACAGCTGCACGGCCGCCTCCGTCACGTCCATGGCGGTGTCGGAGGCGAAGCACTTCGCGGCCGCGGAGATGAATCCGAGATCCGGCTCGCCGCGTTCGGCGCGGGCGGCGGCGGTGTACACCATCAGCCGGGCCGCTTCGACTTTCATCGCCATATCGGCCAGCTCGAACTGCACACCCTGAAACTCAGAGATCGACTTGCCGAACTGCTTACGGTCCTTGGTGTAGGCGACGGCAGCGTCCACCGCGCCCTGCGCGAGGCCCACCGCCTGCGCGCCGACAGTGGGGCGGGTGTGGTCGAGGGTCTGGAGTGCGGTTTTGAATCCGGTGCCGGGTTCGCCGATGATCCGATCGCCCGGGATGCGGCAGTTCTCGAAGTACAACTCGGTGGTGGGCGAACCCTTGATGCCCATCTTCTTTTCCTTTGGGCCGAAGGTGAACCCCTCATCGTCCTTGTGCACCATGAACGCCGAGATGCCGTTGGCGCCTTTGTCCGGATCGGTCACCGCCATCACGGTGTACCAGGTCGACTTGCCGCCGTTGGTGATCCAGCACTTGGTGCCGTTGAGGATCCAGTCATCGCCATCGGCCTTGGCCCGGGTCCGCATCGACGCCGCGTCACTGCCGGCTTCGCGCTCGCTCAATGCGTAGGAGGCCATCGCCCCTCCAGCGGCCAGCGACGGCAACACCTGCTTCTTCAGCTCCTCCGAACCCCGCAGGATCAGGCCCATGGTGCCCAGCTTGTTGACTGCGGGAATCAGCGAGGCGGATCCGTCGACGCGCGCCACTTCTTCGATCACGATGCATGCGGCTACCGAGTCCGCGCCCTGACCGCCGTATTCCTCGGGAATGTGGACGGCGTTGAACCCGGACGCATTCAGCGCGTCCAGGGCCTCCTGCGGAAAGCGGGAATTCTCGTCCACGTCGCGCGCATGCGGGGCGATTTCTTTCTCCGCCAGCGCCCGGATTGCCGCCCGCAGCTCCCGGTGCTCCTCGGGCAGCTGGAACAGATCGAACGTGGGATTTCCGGTCCACTGAGCCATCTCGGCCTCCTTACTACTCGCTGGTAACTTTACCCTGACGCTCCTGCAGCGCCGCGTCCTTGGCGCGCACGCTCTGGGCCAGCTGGTCGGCAAACGCGGCGAGCCGCGCCCGCAGCCGCGGGTCGGACGATCCGAGAATGCGCACGGCCAGCAAGCCGGCGTTGCGGGCGCCACCGATAGAGACCGTGGCGACCGGAACCCCCGCCGGCATCTGCACGATCGACAGCAGGGAGTCGAGGCCGTCCAGCCGCGCCAGCGGCACGGGCACCCCGATCACCGGCAGCGGCGTCGCGGAGGCGACCATCCCCGGCAGGTGGGCCGCGCCGCCGGCGCCGGCGATGATCACCTCGATGCCGCGGTCCGCCGCGCCGCGGGCATAGTCGAACATCGCCGCCGGGGTGCGATGCGCCGAGACCACCCGGACCTCGGTCGGTATGTCGAACTCGGCCAGCGCCGCCGCGGCGTCGGCCATCACCGACCAGTCGCTGTCGCTGCCCATGATCACCGCGACGCGGGGCCGCTGGGTCATCTCCGCCGCTCCTCTCCCCCGCAAGCGGGAGGTGCCCCCACATCGCTCTCTTGCTCTGCATCGTCGCCGGCGGGGTCATGCGGATCCCATCCGTCCGTCCACTGCCCGTGTGACAACCAGTGTGCCGCCAGCTCGGCGCGTTCACGCAGCTTCGGCAAGTCCGCGAGGTCGCCGCCCAGGAAATTTATATGCCCGACCTTGCGACCGGGCTGTTCGGCCTTCCCGTAGAGGTGAACCCGGGCGTCGGGCATCCGCGCGAACAGGTGATGCAACCGTTCGTCGAGGGTCATCGCCGGCGGCCGCGCGGCACCCAGCACGTTGGCCATCACCGTAACCGGCGCGATGGCGTCGGTATCACCGAGCGGATAGTCCAGCACCGCCCGAAGGTGTTGTTCGAACTGACTGGTGCGGGCGCCGTCCATGGTCCAGTGTCCGGAGTTGTGCGGCCGCATCGCGAGCTCGTTGACCAGCAGTGCACCGTCGGTGGTCTCGAACAGCTCGACCGCGAGCACACCCACCACACCGAGTTCGGCGGCCAACCGCAGCGCCAGCCGTTGCGCGGCCGACGCCAGCTCCTCGGGCAGCCGCGGCGCGGGTGCGATCACCAGCACGCAGATCCCGTCTCGTTGCACGGTCTGGACGACCGGCCACGCCGCCCCCTGCCCGAACGGCGAGCGCGCCACCAAAGCCGCCAGTTCGCGGCGCAATTGAACGCGCTCCTCCAGCAGCACCGGCACGCCGGAGGCCAGATACGTGCCGGCGATCTGACGGGCATCCGCCAAGTCGCGCGCCATCCGCACGCCACGCCCGTCGTATCCCCCACGCGCGGCCTTGACCACGAACGGCGTGTCTTTCGAAGCGTGCAAGCCCCGGGCGAACTCGTCCACGTCGTCCAGATCCGCCGGGGTGTGCAGGCTGGCGTACCGCGGCACCGCGGCGCCCAGCGCCTCCAACCGCCGGCGCATCACCAGCTTGTCTTGGGCGTGCAGCAAAGCCAGCGGTGGCGGTGCCACATTGACGCCCTCGGAGACCAACTTGTCCAGCAGGTCGGTCGGGACGTGCTCGTGATCGAACGTCAGCACGTCGGCTCCGGCGGCAACCCGGCGCAGGTCTTCAAGATCGGCGTGCGAGCCGATCACCACGTCGGGGGTGACCTGCGCGGCGGGCTCGTCGGCCGAGGTGGCCAGCACCCGCAGCCGCTGCCCCAGCGCGATCGCGGCCTGGTGGGTCATCCGGGCAAGTTGACCGCCGCCGACCATGGCGACCAGCGGGGTGGGTGAACTCGGCACGGCCATCATGGTGTCATGGCACCGGGGGGCGTGTTGACCTCCTGTGACACCCAATCGTTATTCGGCATTTTGCGTCGTTTTCGCGTCCATCCGTACACTGACGTGTTGTGTCCTTCGCCGAAGCCACAATCGCGCGCTTGCCCGAGATCGTTCAGCCGTACGCGCAGCGCCATCATGAACTAATCAAATTCGCCATCGTCGGCGGCACCACGTTCATCATCGACTCGGCGATTTTCTACACCCTGAAGCTGACGATTCTCGAGCCCAAGCCGGTCACCGCCAAGGTCATCGCGGGCATCGTGGCCGTCATCGCGTCCTACGTGTTGAACCGGGAGTGGAGCTTCCGCGACCGCGGCGGGCGTGAGCGCCACCATGAGGCGCTGCTGTTTTTCGCGTTCAGCGGCGTGGGGGTGCTGCTCAGCATGGCCCCGCTGTGGTGCTCAAGCTACATGCTGCAGTTACGGGTGCCGACGGTATCGCTGACCGTGGAGAACATCGCCGACTTCATCTCGGCCTACATCATCGGCAACCTGCTGCAGATGGCGTTCCGCTTCTGGGCGTTCCGGCGCTGGGTGTTTCCCGAAGAGTTCGCCCGCAACCCCGAAAAGGCACTCGAATCCGCCCTCACCGCCGGCGGTATCGCCGAGATCTTCGAGGACGAGCTCGAGGGCGGCAACATCACCCTGCTGCGGTCCTGGCGCAACAAGGCGAGCCGGTCTGCTCAGCTCGGCGACTCCTCGGAACCCAGGGTGTCGAAAACTTCGTGATACAACAGCGCGTGCACCTCGCGCAGGCGCGGAATGTCGTAGAACTCCAACGGATCTTGTGACGCCGACTCGATGATCAGCGTGCCGGTGCGAAACATCCGCTCGAAGAGCTTGTCGCGGAATTCCACACTGTTGATCCGCGCCAATGGAATGTCGATTCCGCTGCGGGTCAGCACCCCGTGCCGAAACATCACCCGCCGGTTGGTGACGACGAAATGTGTGGTCAGCCAGGTCAAAAACGGCCACAGCGTCAGCCAGCCGACGATCACCGACCAGATCCCCCAGATGACGCCGTAGATGACGTTCTTCGCGACCTGCT
Source organism: Mycobacterium sp. (assembly GCA_035511785.1). Taxonomy (GTDB): domain Bacteria; phylum Actinomycetota; class Actinomycetes; order Mycobacteriales; family Mycobacteriaceae; genus Mycobacterium. The sequence continues at coordinate 1,642 of DATKEW010000135.1, read as the reverse complement.
CCCAATGCGTCGAGTTGAGGTACCCGGACCCGAACGCCGCGAGCCCGGTCACCAGGACGAGAACCGCGACGGGCCAGATCAGACGCTTCCAGTGCGGATGGCGGTGTATGACGACCTGTTCGCCGGCGGCCAGCGCATTATCCGGATAGCTCATGGTCGCGACACTAGCCGCCCGGAGCTGTCGGGGGCCCCGGGTCCCGCCGCGAAATCAGCGCAAATGAATGACGTCACCGGCGGAAACCACAACGGTCTCCGCACCGGTTTCCACACACAGCCGGCCCTGTTCGTCGACGGCACTGGCGGTTCCGACGACTTCCCTGCCGCCCGGTAGCTGTGCGCGCACGCGGCTGCCGATGGTCAGGCTGCGGGCGCGGTAGTCGGCCGCCAGCTGCCAGTCGGCCCCGCGTGCGGCCCGCCAGGCGACGATTCGCCCACCGAGCTCGCGCAACAAGCTGCCGACCAGCTGACCGCGATCGGGTGCGGGGACTCCGAGGTCGAGCAGCGAGGTCGCCCCGGGACCGTCGATCTCCTCTGGCGACTGAGTTACGTTGAGGCCCAAGCCAATTACCACAACCGGCTTTGCGACCTCGGCGAGAATCCCGGCCAGCTTGCCGCCCGAAGCCAACACGTCGTTAGGCCACTTGAGACCCGCTTGAACGCCGGTCGCGTCAAGCAGGGGGGCAACCGCGTCCACTACCGCCACGCCGGTGGCCAGCGGCAGCCAGCCCCACCCCGCTGCCGGGACGTCGACGACACTCACGCCGACCGACATGGTGATCTGGGCGCGCGGCGAAGCCGACCATCCGCGACCGTGACGCCCGCGCCCGGCGGTCTGATGTTCGGCGATCAGCACCGCTCCGGCGACGTCGGCACCCGACGCCGCCCGCGCCAACAGATCGGCGTTGGTGGAGCCGGTTTGCTCCACTACGTCGAGTTGTCGCCAACCCAGCCCAGTCCCGATCAGCTCGGCACGCAGCGCGGCCTGATTCAACGGTTGCCTGAGCAGATCCCGGTCCGTCACTGGTTCGTCCATACAAGCCCAGCCTAAACGCGGCCGCGGCGGCTGCCGATAACATCGAGTCCCATGACAAGCGTTACCGACCACACCGCCGAGCCCGCTGCCGAGCACACCATCGACATCCACACCACCGCCGGCAAGCTGGCCGAGCTGCACAAGCGGCGAGAAGAGTCGCTGCATCCGGTTGGCGAGGAAGCCGTCGAGAAGGTGCACGCCAAGGGCAAGCTGACCGCCCGCGAGCGCATCTATGCCCTGTTGGACGACGACTCGTTCGTCGAGCTCGACGCCCTGGCGCGGCACCGCAGTAGCAACTTCGGCCTCGCCGAGAACCGCCCGCTCGGCGACGGCGTGGTCACCGGCTACGGCACCATCGACGGCCGCGACGTGTGCATCTTCAGCCAGGACGCCACCGTGTTCGGCGGCAGCCTGGGCGAGGTGTACGGCGAGAAGATCGTCAAGGTCCAGGAGCTGGCGATCAAGACAGGGCGCCCGCTGATCGGCATCAACGACGGCGCCGGCGCACGCATCCAGGAGGGCGTCGTCTCGCTGGGCCTGTACAGCCGCATCTTCCGCAACAACATCCTGGCCTCCGGCGTCATCCCGCAGATCTCGCTGATCATGGGA
>DATKEW010000134.1:0-5297 GCA_035511785.1 Mycobacterium sp. | reverse complement strand
ATTTTTGCTTCCACCAGGGCGCTCCACGCCGTCACGCCGGCACAGGGAATGGTCGCGGCTTCGACATCGCTGAGGTGATCGGGCGTACGGACCAGGCCGGTGGCGTCAGCGACGCGGCACTGCTGCAGCCACCCGTCGCAGGTGTCGCCGGGCAGCTCGCGCTTGGCTTCCGGTGTCGGCGGCCCGTCGAGCCAGCCGGGGTGGAACGTCCCCATGACGCGCTGCCCGACGTGGAGCCCATCGGCACCCGGACCGACCGCCACCACCTCGCCGGCGCCATCGCGTCATCGGCACGCGTGGCCAGGGCCCGGGGAGCAGGCCCATCAGGTTGATGGGGTCGTGAAAGTTGAGGCTCGACGCGCTGACCTTGACCAGCACCTGTCCCGGCCCGGGTTCGTCGACCGACCTCTCGACGGTCTCCACGGGTGCGCCGGGGCCGGTCATCACCTTTGCCCGCTGACGGTCCGGAATACTCATCCGCTATACCCTCCCCGCTGCGCCATCACGGCGTGCGCACGATGTTATGGGTCACCGCCCAATCGCGTACTTGGGCTAACGGCATCACCGGTGAGCCCATATGTCACGCTTGGCATGCCTTGAGGAAACGCCGGCCGACCGGAATCGAGCTGCAATGACAGAGCCCGCGAAAGAAGTGATCGCTGATGACAACGCCACCACGCTGCTGGCCATCGAGTCCATCACGCAGCTCAAGGCCCGCTACTGTCGCTACCTCGATGCCAAGGACTGGGCGGCGTGGCGATTGATTTTTACCGACGACTTCGTCAGCGACACTGCGGAGGCCGGTGGCAAGCTGATTGTCGGCGCCGACGACTTTGTGGCGTTCACCCGCAAGAGCATCGGACGACCATCGCAGGCAACGGCGCATCAGGTGCATGCGCCGGAGATCGAACTCACGTCGGCGACGACGGCGCGTGGAGTGTGGGCGTTGCAGGACGTTGTCCGGTTCGGGCCCGGTGTGACCTTGGTGGGCTACGGCCACTACCACGAAACCTACGAGAACATCGCCGGGACGTGGCTTATCAAGAGCTCCAAGCTGACTCGGCTGCGAGAGGACATCGTCACTCCCCTGTTCTCGCTCTATATCTCCGACCGTGCGCGGCGGGTGGCTGCCCGGCTCGCCAGCCGGCTGATCGAGCGGTAGCGCGTCGATGACTGTTGGCACCATTCTGGTCACCGGCGCGTTCGGTCAGGTCGGTAAGCGATGTACGCAGATCCTGCTCGAGCGCGGACGAACCGTCATCGCGACGGATCTGCGTACCGGGAAAACCGTTGCCGCGCAAGCAGAACTGTCGGCCGGCGCCGGGGCGCTGATTCCCACTTATATCGATTTGCTCGATGCCGAGGCGGTCCGCGAGGTGGTCGTGACCCATCGACCGGAAGCGATCATTCACCTCGCCGCGATCGTTTCGCCGCCGTCGTACCGCAATCCCGGCCTGGCCCGAAGAGTCAACGTCGGCGGTACCGAGAACCTGCTGGCCGCGGCCGCGTCATTACCCGGTCCGCCGCTGTTCCTCATGGCATCCAGCGCCGCGGTGTACGGATCGCGCAACCCCTACCGGTATCCGGAGCGGATCACGCCGGAGACCGCCGTAAACCCCATCGATCAGTACGGGGAAGACAAAGTGCTCGCGGAGGCGGCGATCCGCGCCAGCGGCCTGCCCCATGCGTTACTACGACTGGGCGGGGTCGTCTCACCGGATACCCGCCTCGACGGCGACTACCTGCTGCTGATCCGAGCGACGCCGGGAGACAACCGCATTCACGCGGTGGACGCGCGCGATGTGGCGCTGGCATTCGCCAACGGCGTCGATCGCGAAGCCACGCTCGCGGGCAAGGTGCTGCTCATCGCCGGAAACGAATCGTATGTGAAGCTGCAGCGCGACCTCGAGGACGACATGATGGCCGGCGTCGGCCTGGGCCGCCTCGGCCCCTCGGCGAGCCTGCCCGGCGACCCCACGGATGACCGCGGCTGGGCTTTCACCGAAGCCCAGCAGTTGCTCGACTTCCAAGAGCACGACTGGCGCCAAACCGTGGCGTGGATCGCCGAATCACAGGGCCACCTGCGAGCCGTGTTGCGGGCGCTGGGCCCGATATTGCGGCCGGTGATGCTCACGGTCCTGAAGCTGCAGCGCCGCGCCGAGGGACGAGGCCCCTACGCCGACCCGTGGACGCTGATCGCGAAGAAGTATGGCTCCGGGGCACTGGCCGCCGCCGACTAGTGTCGCGAAGCGAAAAAGACGGCGGCCTTGCGAATCGATTCCTCGACGGGTTCGGGTGTCCAGCCGAGTTCGCGTTCGGCCTTGCCGTGGTCGAGAGGCGACATGAGTTCGGCCATTTGCATTCCGACGTACGCGAACGGGAGGTCACGGCGCAGCAGTCGCGCCGTCACGTCGTTGACACGCGCCCCGGCACGAAGCGCCGGCATCGGGATGCCGATGCGGGGTGGCCGCCTGCCAACGGCGGTGGCGGCGATTCGGTGCAACTCGCGGATACTCATGTACCGGTCGGAGATGATGTAGCGTTCGCCGCTTCGCCCGTGATCTGCGGCGAGAAGCATTGCCTTGGCGGCATCTTCGATGCCCACCACTTCGGCCGAGTAGCCGAAGTAGAACGGGAAACGCCCGGTGGCGACAAGGGCGATCAGGGAGCCGTGTAGGGTCGGTGCCCAGTCGCCGGGTCCATACGTGGTAGATACGCACATCGCGACGGCGGGCAGCCCCCTGTCATGCGCGTACGACATCAGCATATTTTCGGCGGCCACCCGAGCTTCGATGTACGCCCCGCCCTGATCCCAGTTGTGCGGGTCGTCTTCGGTGACTACCCGGCTGTCGCTGATCGCCAAAGTGCCAGCGGTGCTGGTGAACACGAACTTCTTCAGGTTGGCACCTAGAGCCGCATCAAGAACATGCCGCAGCCCGGCGACATTCGTCCGAAACAACGGCGTTGGGTCGCGCAGCCACATCCGCGCATCGACGACGCAGTAGTAGACCACGTCGCATCCGGTCATGGCCGCGCGCAGCGCGTCGTCATCGAAAACGTCGCCGTAACAGCGCTCGACATCGAGATCGTCGATGCCCTTAGTGGAACTGGTGCGGCGCACCATGACTCGCACATCTGCACCTGCGGCAACAAGCTGCCGCGTGACATGTGACCCCAGGAAACCGCTGGCCCCGATCACCAATTTCTTGTTACCCGCCGAATGCATGTGTGCCAGCCTTAGCGATCGATCCATCCCATTTGCGCTTCGGCGTGGTGTCCTCCGACGGGTGGGGTGATTTGGTCCAGCCTGGTCAGTTGGTCAGGTGTGAGTTCGACCGTGTCGGAAGCGACGTTCTCCTCAAGTCGGGCAACGCGTTTGGTTCCCGGAATGGGCACGATGTCCGAACCTTTCGCCAGCAGCCAGGCCAGTGCGAGTTGAGCCGGGGTGGCACCGACGTCGGCGCTGATGTCACGCAGCTCATCGGCGCTGTTGAGGTTGTGCTGGAAGTTCCCGTCGAAGAATCGGGGGTTGGTCTTGCGGTAGTCGTTGTCGGGCAGCTCCTCGGTGGAGCGGATTGCGCCGGTGAGGAAGCCACGGCCCAGCGGCGAGTAGGCGACGAACCCGATGCCCAGTTCACGCAGTGCGTCTAGCACTCCATCTTCGGGATCACGGGTCCACAGCGAGTATTCGGATTGCACGGCGGTGATGGGGTGCACGGCATGCGCGCGGCGGATCGTGTTCACGCCAACCTCGGAAAGACCGATGTGTCGGATCTTCCCGGCAGCCACCAACTCCGCCAAAGCTCCGATGGTGTCTTCGATCGGTGTGCCGCGATCAAGGCGGTGCTGGTAATACAGGTCGACGTGGTCGGTCGCCAGCCGTTGTAGGGAACCATCCACGGCGACGCGGATGTTGGCGGGGCTGCTGTCGAGGCCGTCGCGGCCCGTGTGCGAGATCAGACCGAACTTGGTTGCCAGCATGACCTGATCTCGCCGGCCTTGTAGCGCGCGTGCGACGAGTTCCTCGTTGATGTAAGGGCCGTAGACCTCGGCGGTGTCGATCAGCGTGACGCCGAGATCGATGGCGCGATGAACCGTGCGGATGGATTCGGCGTCGTCGCTGCCAGCGCCGGCGTAGGCCACGGACATGCCCATCGCTCCGAGTCCAAGGCGTCCGACCTGCAGATCGGCGAGGTGAGCTTGTTTCATGGCGCGTCTCCTGTTCTGGTTTGGTACGTCAGTGGGAGGATCCCGTCATTAGAGCTCCAGAACCCATAGCGCTCGCACACGAGGACCAATGACCCTGGTGCCATCCGCCGCTGTGTTCCAGGGTTGACTTAGACAGGAACTGGAGGTTGATCATGCCCGAAACGTTGGTGGACACCAACGTACTCAAGGCCGCGGTGCAGTTGGCGTGCCGGGCCCCATCGTTGCACAACAGCCAGCCCTGGCAGTGGGTCGCCGAGGGCTCCAGACTGCACCTATACGTCGATCACGGCCGGATTCTCTACTCCACCGACAAGTCGGGGCGGGAGGCCCTCATCAGCTGCGGCGCCGTGCTCGACCATCTACGCGTTGCGATGGCGGCAGCCGCGTGGGCTGCCAACGTCGACAGATTTCCCAGCCCGAGTAACCCCGATCATCTCGCGTCACTTGATTTCAGCCCAATGAGTGTCGTCACAGATGGCGATCGTCGCCGAGCCGATGCGATCCTGCACCGCCGCACAGATCGGCTCCCCTTCGCCGCACCGAGCAATTGGGAGTCCTTGGAACCTGTGCTGCGCAACGCCGTCAACGCCGGGACACTTCACCTCGACGTGATAGCCGACGAGCTGCGCCCGGAACTGGCGAGGGCGTCACGACTTACCGAATCGCTGCGAGAGTACGATTCCTATTATCATACCGAATTAGACTGGTGGACAAATCATTTCGAAAATGCTGATGGGATCCCGAGTGGTTCACTCGTATCGGCGGCCGAAAGTGATGAGGTCGACGTCGGACGTCCATTCCCGGCTAGCCCTCACAACCAGCGACGTGCCTACATCGGACACGACCAGTCCAAAGTGCTCGTTCTGTCGACCGACGAGGACACTCGCGACGAGGCCTTGCGCTGTGGCGAAGCGTTGTCCGCGGTGCTGTTGGAGTGCACGTTGGCCGGGATGGCGACATGCACACTGACCCATCTCACAGAGCTATGGTCCAGCCGCAACCTGATCGGCACCTTGACCGGACGGGAAGCTATGCAGCAAGTTGTGATCCGCGTCGGCGAAGCCCCCGCGCTTGGCGAGGTACCTCCC
>DATKEW010000133.1:0-17988 GCA_035511785.1 Mycobacterium sp. | reverse complement strand
GCGATCATGGCGGTCCCCGGTCACGACCAGCGCGACTGGGACTTCGCCAGGGAGTTACACCTGCCGATCGTGGAAGTTATTGCCGGCGGCGATATTTCGGAGGCCGCGTACGCGGGCGACGGGGTGCTGGTGAACTCCGGCTACCTCGATGGAATGGACGTGGCAGCGGCCAAGGAAGCCATCACCGCCCGTTTGGAGGCCGAGGGCCGCGGCTGGGCGCGCATCGAATTCAAGTTGCACGACTGGCTTTTCGCGCGGCAGCGCTACTGGGGTGAGCCGTTCCCGATCGTCTACGACAGTGACGGACGCCCGCATGCGCTCGACGAGGCCGCGTTACCGGTTGAGCTGCCTGATGTGCCGGACTATTCGCCGGTGTTGTTCGACCCCGACGACGCCGACAGCGAGCCGTCGCCGCCGCTGGCCAAGGCAACCGAGTGGGTGCACGTCGAGTTGGATCTGGGTGATGGCCTGAAGCCCTACAGCCGCGACACCAACGTGATGCCGCAGTGGGCAGGCAGCTCCTGGTACGAGCTGCGCTACACCGATCCGCATAACTCCGAACGGTTCTGCGCCAGGGAAAACGAGGCTTACTGGATGGGTCCGCGGCCGGCCGAACACGGTCCGGATGATCCGGGCGGCGTCGACTTGTACATCGGAGGTGCCGAACACGCGGTGCTGCATCTGCTGTATTCGCGGTTTTGGCACAAGGTCCTGTACGACCTGGGTCAGGTCAGCTCTCGGGAGCCGTACCGCCGGCTGATCAACCAGGGCTACATTCAGGCCTTCGCCTACACCGATGCTCGGGGATCGTATGTACCGGCGGACGAGGTGATCGAACGCGGTGGCGGGTTTGTCTATCCGGGGCCCGACGGCGAGATCGAAGTCTTTCAGGAATTCGGGAAAATCGGTAAGAGCCTGAAGAATTCGATATCACCCGACGATATCTGCGACGAATTCGGCGCAGACACGCTGCGGGTGTACGAGATGTCGATGGGCCCATTGGAGGCGTCCCGGCCCTGGGCCACCAAAGATGTCGTCGGCGCCTACCGCTTCCTGCAGCGGGTGTGGCGGCTGGTGGTCGACGAGAACACGGGTGAAACGAAGGTGGTCGATGGTGCCCGGCAACAAGACCTGAACGCCGACACGCTGCGAGCGCTGCACCGCACCATCGCTGGAGTATCGGAAGACTATGCGGCACTGCGCAATAACACCGCTGCCGCCAAGCTGATCGAGTACACAAACCACCTCACCAAAGAGCACCGTGACTCGGTGCCCCGCGCGGCGGTGGAGCCGCTGGTGTTGATGTTGGCGCCGCTGGCCCCACACATGGCCGAGGAGCTGTGGCAACGGCTGGGACACACCACCTCGATGGCGCATGGCCCGTTTCCGGAAGCCGACCCTTCCTACCTCGTCGAGGACACCGTCGAATACCCGGTTCAGGTCAACGGCAAGGTACGCGGGCGAGTGCTGGTGGCCCCCGACGCCGGCGACGACACCCTGAAAGCCGCCGCGCTGGCCGACGAAAAGGTTCAGGCGTTCTTGGCGGGTGCCACCCCACGCAAGGTGATCGTGGTCCCGGGTCGACTGGTCAACCTGGTCGTCTGATGGTCGTCTGACGGTCAGTTGCAATCAGCTACCGCCGGCCCGGCCGGATCACTACCTCGTGGACGTCGCCGTCGGGCGGCGTGGCCACCGCGTTGGCGACCGCCGCCGCGACGGTTTCGGGCCGCAGGAAGTTGGTGGGGTCGTACTCGCCGCCTTCGAACGCGACGAGTTCGCGTTGCATGCCGGTGTCGGTGCGGCCCGGATATATCGTCGTCACCCGCAGGTTCGGCTCGTCGTCGCGCAGCGAGTCCGCGAACGCGCGTAACGCGAACTTGCTGGCCGAATAGGACGCCATGCCCGACGAAACTTTGCGACCTGAACCGGAATTGACGAACACCACCTGACCGTGGGCGCTGCGCAACGCCGGCAACAGCGCCAATGTAAGAGCCACCGTCCCAAAGACATTCACGTCGAAGGTGGCGCGCCACTCCGCAACGCTCGACTCGGCGACATGCCCTGGAATGGACACGCCCGCATTGTGTACCAGAACGTCGAGCGCGTCCACGATTTCACAGCTGGACTCGATCGCGTCGGCGTCGGTCAAGTCGAGCGGAAACGTTGTGGCGTCGAGCCGATCCGCGACGGCATCCAGCCGGTCAGAAGGCCGACCGGCCAGCAAGAGGGTGTGCGTCGGGGCCAGCGCGGTCGCGATAGCGGAACCGATACCACCGCCGGCCCCGGTGATGAGAGCAGTTGGCATGCACTTTAGTTTACGGGCATCACCAATGATGTTGAGACGCGCCCACTTTCACGCTTGCTTGCGTTCGTCCGACTCGCCCGAAGGGTCGGGTGCCGGTTCACCGGACGCCAGGCGCTCCAGCGGCGCCAACGCCTTCATCAGGGTGTTCAAGTCGGAATCGGGAAGTTGGCTGAGCATCGCCGCGAGGGCGGCGTGCCGGTTGGCCAGCGACTCGGCATGAACCGCCCGCCCGCGCGGGGTGATGTCGACCAGCACGGCGCGCAGGTCGGACGGGTCGCGCGAGCGTTTCACCAGCCCGACCTTCTCCAGCCGGCGGATCGCCACGGTCGTGGTAGGGGTCCGCACCCGCTCGTGTGCGGCCAGGTCCGTCATCCGGATGGGGCCCTGGTCGAGCAACGTGACCAGGATCGAGAGCTGCGCCAGGGTTAAGTCGCCGGCCACGGCGCCGCTAGGGTCACCGCGGCGCAGGATCGAAATCAGTTTGGCCAGTGCACGGTGCAATCCCTCCGCAAGCTCCGTCACCTCGGGCGCGGTGGAAGTGCTGTCCGCCATAGTTTGGCAGTCTAACCGGATATCGGGTCCGTACAAGGTAGCTATTGCCGACTAGTTTGTGGTCATCAAAGTACTTGGGACAGGAACCGCTGTAGGCGCTCGGTCTTCGCGGCTTCGAATATCTGCTCGGGAGGGCCGAATTCCACGACTTTGCCGTGGTCCATGAAGACGACGGTGTCGGATGCCGACCGGGCGAAGCCCATTTCGTGCGTGACGACAACCATGGTCATACCGTCGGCGCCGAGATCGGCGATGAGTTGCAGAACCCCTTTGACCATTTCGGGATCCAGTGCCGAGGTCGCCTCGTCGAAGAACATCACCTGCGGGGCCATCGCCAGCGCACGGGCAATCGCCACTCGCTGCTGCTGGCCGCCGGACAACATGGCGGGCCGGGCAGCGGCCTTGTGCTTCAGGCCAACTCGGTCCAGCTGAGTCAACGCTAGGTCCCGGGCCGCGTCTGCCGGCAGCCGGCGCAACTTGGCCGGCGCCAACGCTACATTTTTCAGCACGCTGAGATGCGGGAAGAGATTGAACTGCTGGAACACCATGCCGATGCGCTGGCGAAGCTCGTCGGGATCGTCGCGCAACACCGACCGGCCGTCCAGCAGGATGTCGCCACTATCGGGCTCATGCAAGCGGTTCAGGGTGCGCAGCAGCGTCGACTTACCCGAACCAGACGGTCCGACGATCGAGACCGTGCTGCCCGCGGGGGCTTCCATATCCACACCGCACAGCACCAAGGTGTCGCCGAGCGTTTGATGAATGTCTTTGGCCGCCAACGACACTGACTCGCGGCCCGTGGTGTCAGCGGTCATGTCATCTCCTGGGTGAACGTCGACGTCGCCACGGGCGCAGGCTCATCGGGCTTAGCAGCGGCGCGGCCGCGACGCAGCCGCGCGTCGATGTAGTTCACCAAATGTGTTAACGGAATAGTCAATATCAGGTAAAAGACTCCGGCGGCGACCAGCGGAGAAAGGTTGCCGGTCTGCGCGTTGAGGTCGCGGCCCACCTGGAACAGCTCGCGCTGTTGGGCGATCAGGCCCAGGAAATACACCAGGGCGGAGGCCTTCAACAGGGAGATGGCCTGATTGACCAGTGCGGGCAGCACCCGCCGGATACCCTGCGGGATCACCACGAGCCGCATCGCTGCCGAGTAGCTGAACCCGAGCGCGCGCGAGGCCTCCAGCTGGCCGGGGTCCACGCTTTGGATTCCGGCGCGCAAAATCTCGCCGATGTACGCGGCGGCCATACACCCCAGCGCCGCAATGCCCAGCGGGTAGGGATTGTTGTGCGTCAGCCCGCCCACCAGCGGCCCGATGCCCATACCGATGATGAGGATGATCACCACCTCGGGAAGGCCGCGGAAGACATCGGTATACACCCGCGCCGGCCAGCGCAGCCACCGCGAGTGCGAGCTTCCGGCGATGGCGAGCACCATGCCGAGAACCAGCCCGATGACGAGCGCACTGTTCGTCAGGATCATTGTGTTCGGTAGGCCGACGGTGAGCAGGACGGGGATGGCTTCCCGGTACATATCCCAGTCAAAGAAAGAATCGCGCAATTGGGCCAGCGTGGACTTCGGTGCGGCCGGGCCCACCGGCTTGCTGTGGTGACTCGCGGCGATCGCGACGAAGTCCGGCAGTTTCGGGGCCGGGGCGGCTTTGGATCCGGGTTTCCAGCCGGGCGGCAGGTTGCGGGGAACCCACTGCGAGTACAGGCCCGCCCAGGTGCCGTCAGCGATGACAGCGTCCAGCCCGGAGTTGAGGGCGTCGATCAACGGCTGGTTGTCTCTGGCGACGGCATAGGCGACGAAGTTGCCCGCGCTGAAGGCGTTCGCAACGATCACCGCTGGATCGCCCGGCTTCATCACGTTGCCCGCCAGCGTGGAGGGTGCCACCCAGGCGTCGACCTGGCGCATCTTGAGGCTGTTGTAAAGGGTTGCGAAGCCGGGATACTTGACCGGTTGCAGGTGAAGGGTGTCGACGACGTAGGACTCCTCGACGGTGCCCTGGACCACGCCGATGCGCTGGCCGCCGGCGAGGTCGCTGAATTTTTTGATCGGCGAACCGGGCGGCACCACCAGCGAGTAGTAGCCGAAGTCGTAGCCGTTGCTAAACGCGACGGTGCGCCGGCGTTTGTCGGTGGCTTTGATCGAGGCCGAGCCGACGTCGAAGCGCCGGGTCGCCACCTGGGCGAGCAGCCCGGAGAAATCCGTACTGAAGAAGCGGACTTGCAGGCCAAGCTTGCCGGCGACGGCAATCAGCAGCTGATTGTCGAAACCGCTGAATTTGCCTGTGGGATCAATGCAGATAGACGGCGGGGCATCCGACAGCGTGCCTACGGTCAAGACACCCGGCGTGCCCAGCCCCAATTTGCCGCTATCCGCCGAGCTCAGCGGTTCCACAGTGGGCGTGGTGTAGTCGTTTTCTTGGCCGATGGCACCGGCCTCGGTCAGATCTGCGGGCAAGGCCGTCGCGCTGTCCACACCGGCCGGCGCGCATTGATTCCTGTCGGCCACCGCGGGTGCGGCCAGAACCAGGCCGCACATGATCAGGATGGTGGCGGCCAGTCCGAGCGGTTTTGCCCCGCGCAGGGCGCGCGAGCTTTCGCACACACTCATCACCCGACACGCTATCGGGCAGCGGTCGGTTCGGCTCGTTCAGAGCGCTATGACTGGCTGGTCGCGGGACACGTCGGCCACAGTGGGCACCCGAAGCTGGCCGGGAAGAGACCCGGGGACAACGGTTTCGGCCGGGGTGAACACCCTGCGCCGAAAAAGTTCGGTCAGCATGGTCTGGGCCATCAGATATGAGCGGCCCACGCAGGCGGCCCGTGCGGCTTCCGGGTCACGCCGGTGGATGGCTGACGTCTCGTCTTCGTAGAACGGCAACATGTCGTCGCGGCTGTTCTGATATGTCATCCAGAACACCCGGGGGATGAGGTTTTGTGAGGCCCGGATCGTGGCGTGCAACCGCGGACCCGCGTACTCGTCGTTGATGGTGCGCCGGTATTCGCCACCGATTTCCGAAAAGGCCCGCGCTTCCTTCGCGGTGCGCAGCGACCGCATCAGGGCATCGAGTTGCCCCAGGATTCGCGGCGTCGGGTTGGTAGCCGCGCGCGCTGACGCAATGCCGTTGAGCAGGCCGTCGAGTTCGTGATGCTCGAGGACGGTGGCTTCGTCGAACCGCTCGACGAACGCCCCCCGGTGGTAGCGGGTGGAGACGATGCCGTCGTGCTCGAGTTGCACGAGTGCCTCTTGAATCGGGACGCGACTCACCCCCAGGCCAAGCGCGATCTCGTTGCGGTCGACGCGGTCGCCGCTACGCAGCTTCCCGGTCAGTATCAGGTTGAGGATGTGACTAACAACCTGGTCTTTTTCTTTGACCCCGTATTTCTTCGGCATCAGTCTCTTTCAAATGCGCACCTGCAATCAGCGGAGGAAGTTTCTCATGACTTGGCGCCGGCGTTGAGGTGTTTCGCAGATGAATTCGAGGCAAACCCGAATAGCGAGATCAGCGCTTATCCCGCCAGCGACAAAGCGCCTCGGCCGCGGTGAGGTCGTAGTCCGGGCCGTTGCATCCGACGGTCAGTAGCGTCACGCCCAGCGCCGCGAGGCCCTCCGCGTTGGCGATCAGCCCATCGGTGGCTTCGCCGCGACGGACACCGCTGTTGTCCTCCACGCCGGCGGAACGTTCGATGGTGGCCGGGTCTCGCCCGACGGCGGCGCAGTGTCCGGCGAGCACGTCCGCTGTCACCGGGTAGGTCTCGGTGGTCGCGAAGCCGTGCCAGATGTCGGCATACTCGGCGACCAGACGCAGGGTCTTGCGGGGGCCGTTGCCGCCGATGAGAACCGGGATGTCACGGGTGGGCGCCGGATTAAGCTTGGCCAGCCGCGCCTTGATCCGGGGCAGCGCGGCCGCCAGGTCGTCGAGACGGCTGCCGGCGGTGCCGAAGTCGTAGCCGTACTCGTCGTAGTCCTTCTCCTTCCAGCCCGACCCGATCCCGAGGATCAGCCGGCCATCAGAAATGTGGTCGACGGTGCGGGCCATGTCGGCCAGCAGCTCGGGGTTGCGGTAGGAGTTGCACGTCACCAGCGCGCCGATCTCTATGTTCGACGTCTGCTCGGCCCAGGCCGCCAGCACCGTCCAGCATTCGAAATGCGGCCCGTCGGGGTCGCCGTAAAGCGGAAAGAAGTGATCCCAGGTGAATGCGACATCGACACCGATGTCCTCGCAGCGGCGAACGGCGTCGCGGATGTTGCGGTAATGGGGCGCGTGCTGCGGGTGCAACTGCACACCGATTCGAACAGGGAGCTCAGGAGGCACCGGCGAAGTCATATCACACCGCCGGCATCAGCGCGCGGTCAGCGTGCCTCGAGCGCCCCACGCAGCAGGTCGATCAGCGCACGCGGTTGGTCACTCTGCACCGAGTGACCCGAATTCTCTACGACGTGCGCCTTCCGGAAATGCCTTGCGCGCCTGCTGAGTTCGGCCGCGTCCTCGTCGGTGACGAAGCCCGATGAGCCGCCGCGAACCAAGGTGATGGGTGCGGATAACGCGTCGACGTCCTCCCACAGACCGGCGAAGTCGGGGAAGGCGCGGACGGCGTCATAGCGCCACGTCCACTTGCCGTTGTCGAGCCGACGCGAGTTATGGAAGACGCCGCGACGCAGCGCTTTCACCTCGCGGTGCGGGGCTGCGGCGATCGTCAGGTCCAGCATGGCCTGGAAGCTGGGGAACTCCCGCTCGCCGTGCATCAGCGCCACCGTGCCTTGCTGCTCGGCGGTCATCTCGGCGTGCCGCTGCAACGCCGATGGGGTGACGTCGATGAGGACCAGTTCAGGCACCAGGTCGGGCGCAACCGCGGCCAGCCGTATTCCGGTCAACCCGCCCAGCGACATGCCCACCACAAGTTCGGCAGACGGTGCAAGCTCGTGCAGCACCGGCGCCAAGGCGGCGGCGTTGTGCTGCGGCGAGTAGTCGCCGTCCGCGCGCCAGGCGGAATGGCCGTGACCGGGAAGATCGACTGCCAGCGCGGGCTCACCAACGCCGACGATCACGGTGTCCCAGGTGTGCGCGTTCTGCCCGCCGCCGTGCAGAAAGATGATCCGTGGGGGACTTTGAAGCGAGGGAGCGCCCCAGCGCAGCGCGCTGATCCTGCCCTCCGCCGCACCCGCTTCGACCCGCGCGACATCTGGCAGCCGACGCGAAACGCCGGCCTGCTCGGCGTTCTCGGACAGCAGCGAGAACTCGGACAGTCCGGCCAGCTCGTCTTCGGAGATCTCGGTCACGATCTCTGACACTAGAGGACCCACTAGAAAATGTAGCGGCGGCGAATGCCGTGGAACCGCTCCCACATCGCGGCGGTGCGTTCCGCCGCGCTCACCATGGCGGTGTCCGCGGGAAGCGTGCGCATCAGCTCGTCGTGCTTGACGGTCCGGGTGTGCAGCACGGCCGGTTGGCCCTCGAGCATGTGCCGGTAGGTCAGGTTGCCGCGCCCGAAGCCTTGGGTGTCGAGCCAGTTGTGGACGCCCGGATCACGATGCGCCATCACCAGGCGGATTCGGCCGTCGCGGTCGGTTTTCGTGCGGCTCGGCGTGTAGCTCACCGGGCGGTAGAGGTAGTCCATGCTGTTGAAGAAGACGCCCATGTTCGTCAGCATCCACAACCCGTCGTGGGCGTCGAAGTCGATGATCAGCGCCTCGTCGGGTGCAAGCTCCCAGTACATGTTGGCGGCGGCGCGGCCGCGCTTGGCGTCCGCGTCGGTGGCGCCGATCCGTGGGAAGGCGTTGGGATGCTCGGCATCGACGCCGCCGTAGGTGAACGGGAACTCCGGCCAATCAGACATCAGGCCCGCGACGAAATCACCGGCCCAGTCCATCGCCTCGACCATCGCGGCGGGTGTGGGCAGTGCCTTCGGGGAAGCCATGTCGATCCGCTCGATGTGCATTTGTGCGGGCAGTTCATCCCAACGGTCGAACCCCTGACGGATGAACAGTTTGCGTGATCCCGGCGTGGTGGGCAACCAGTTCGGCCCGCGTTCGGTCCCGCCGATGTAAAGCTCGAATTGCCCGTCGTCACCGGTGCTGAGTTGACGGCCGAGCAGATTGGCCTCCGGCGTGTCACCGAACGGTTCATGCAGCACGCCGGGACCGGGAACGCGTGGGCCCTGGACGGTGACGTTGAAGAACCGCGAGGTGCCGCGGTTACCGGTCAGCCGGTAAGTCGACCGCCCGTCGATCCACGCTTGCTGGTAGGTGAAGTCAGCGCAATCGCCGCCGAGTTTGCGGGTGGGGCCACAGAATGTATGCAGCACCGGGTAGCGGGTGTCGCGGGTCTCGAGTGCCAAATCGAAGGCCTGGCCCAGGTTTTGGGTGAGAAAGCGAAAGGCATCGACACGCTGCGCGCCCGAAGTGGCATTCGCGTCCTTGAAGACTTGTTCGCCCGCACGTTGCAGCCGGGCGCAGAATGCGGTCCACGCCGACTGCAGTGCCGCGTCGTCGGGGCCGTCGCCGAAAGCCATCGTTACGCACCCAGCCTGTTGAGCATCGCCCCGACGACATCACATGCGCGCCTGGCGGATTCGAAACGACCCTCTTTCTCGATGCGGGGACCGATGAGTTCCAGGTCGAAGCCGTGCGCGTAGCCGCCTTCGAGGGCTTGGGCCACGAATGCCTCGAGCGGAATCACGCCATCCCCGGGAACCGCCCGGGCCGGCAGCGCCCGGTCACCCAGCACGTAGTCACTCAACTGGATGAGCGCGGTTCGCGGCAGGGCGCGCTGAACCATCGCTTCGAAATCGCCTTCGGCCCAACAGTGAAACACGTCGATGCAGACGCCCAGCCCGCCCATCTCGGCGAGCGTAACCGTGTCGCGCAGCGTGTGGGCGAGATGGATGTCGGCGTACAGGCTGGAGGCATTCTCGATCGCCAGCGCCACGCCGACTCGATTCGCGTGCTCGACGCAGGGGTTGACCATGGTGCAGAATTGGTCGGCGGCCTGTTTCCACGTGAGCGCACCGCGACCACCGGTGAGTAGGTAGACGGTACGCGCCCGCGCACCGGCCGCGGCGTCAATCACCGCACACAGCGCATCCTGGGCGATCTGCGGGTCGCGAGACAGCGTGCCACCCGCGAAAAGGTGGTAGACAGCTTCCACCCTGTAGTCAGTGCGCTGCAACAGCATTGGAAATTCGGGATCGAGCAGCTGACTGTCCAGAATGCTCAACCGGGAGACCCCGAGCGCTGCCCAGTGTTCCTCCAGCTCGGCCAACGGCGCGCCGTGAAAAGTGACGTTGTGTACGGACAGACGCTCGTTGACCGTCGCCACGTCATGCCCGCTTCTCGATCGCGACACCGAATCGTTCACGGAACGGCCGGAATTCCGCGTGCAGCGCATTGAGATCTTCGCCGATATCGATCAGCAGCTGGGTGGAGTACGTGAACTTGCCGTATCGGTCACCGCGGTTGTCGGCCAGATAGGAGCGCATCGCCGACTCGGCTTCTGACGTCAACTCCCTACCGCAGAATGTGTAGTAGCGCCGCACCGCGGCCACGGGATCGGTGATGAAGTCGGTGTAGCGAATGTGCAGGATGCGCGGATCGTCGACCAGTGGATTGCTCATCGTGTTGGCGATGCTGGCGCGGGTCATCTCGAGGTGTTTCTTGGCTTCGGCGTGCAGGTCGACGGGACCGACGATGCCGTCCATGATGTCGGCCATCATCATGGTGCGCGACGCGGCGACCTGTACCGGGTCGCGATGCAGCCAGACCATATTTGCGTCAGGGTATGTCTCGAACATCTCCTTGAGCCGGAAACCGTGAAAGCCCTTCAGGACCCAGTATTTTCGCGGCCGGGTGTATTGCAGCTGCTGCAGCATCGCTTTGTGCAACCGGTACTGCGCCGCCGGATCGGTGGCCAGGCCGCCGACCAGTGACTGCATCGGCACCCGCCACCACGCCGTCGGCGTCATGACCCGGAAATCGAACGCCCAGGTGCGTTCGTCTTCGGGCAGGCCGTCGCCCAGCATGTCGTTGTAGGGGTGGCTGTGCAGCCATTTGGGCATCTTGGCGTTGATGTCACGCCAGTCTGCGTCGGCCCGCTCGCGTCGGTCGTCATCGGCAGCGGCGATACCCGGTGGCGGTGAGGGATACATCACCTCCCAGAACCGCAGTGCCCGCGCGTGCGGATCGACGGACATCAGCGCGTGCATGAGCGTTGTGCCCGAACGGGGTTCGCCGGTGACGAACATCGGAGCATCGATCATTTCGTCGCCGATCGGGTACCGGTTGCGGTCTTCGATGAACTCGAGACGTGACGTGAGGAGCCACCGGCACACCTGCGCCGCCTGCCATCTGCCGTCGGCATCCATGCCGAGGTTGTTCAGGTGGTCGACGGCGACGGCGAAGCGCTCCGGCAACGAGGGGTCGCCGTAGTCGTGCAATCCGGTTTCGGCCTCCGCGGCGCCCAGCATCTCGGCGGCGTTCAAGTGTGCGCTCACGATATGTCTCCGCACAGCTGTAGCAGTTCGTCCTCGGCCGCGCGGACGTTCGCCGCGGAAGATTCGGCGTACTTCAGGCCGGCCATCGCACCGTAATCGAGGATTTTGGGCACTCGCAAGCCCGCGTCGACATAGGTCTTGATGATCCTGGCGACCGCTCGCGGTGTCCCGTGCGGGACGACGGCGAGGATCATTTCGGGCTGCACGTTGTCCAAAAACGCAATGATCCGCTCGCGCGTGAGCACCGCAGGGTCGATGTCTTGAAATCCGCGCCAACCGTCGCCCATCGGGTGTTCAAACCCGAAGCCGCGCAACGTCTCTGCTGATACCTGTAGGAGAAACGCCTTGACTAGCGGGGCCCGCAGGATCTCGGCAAGGGCGCCCTCGTCTTTGCCGATCAGACACACCTGGATGAAACACGGCGTGATCGCCGTCGGATCGCGGCCACCGCGTTCGGCCGACACTCGTATCGCGGACAGCATGTCGCCGTAGTGCTCTGGAGTCCAGGCGCCCGCCGGCCACCACCCGTCGGCGTGGCGTCCGGCGATGTCGAGCATCCGTGGGCCGCTGGCGCCGATCCAGATCTGCGGTGGCCGGCCCCCATGCGGTTCGGTGTCCAGTCGCGCGTGGTGCAGCGAATAAAACTGGCCATCGAAGTCGACGGGACGGTCGCTTTCCCAAAGCAGCCGGATCACCGTCAGTGCTTCCTCGAAACGGCTGACCGGATGCGAGAAGTCGAAGCCGTACGGCAGTGTGTTCTCGCTTTCGCCGCTGCCGAGGCCGAGGATGAAACGACCCTTGGCGAGGTGGTCGATGGTCAGCGCCGTCTGGGCCAGCATGCAGGGATGGCGGCGCACGGTGTCGACAACCGAGCTGACAAGCGGAACGTTCTCGGTCAGGACTGCGGCCGCGGCCGCTACCGCCAGCCCGTCCAGGTGGCGGTGCGGCGACGGCGATGCGGTGGCGAGGTCGGTGAATTCAGGAGTCCAGATCGAGTTCGGCCAGAAGCTGACCATGTGATCGGGAAGCCAGATCGAGTGGTAGCGGCCACTGTCCAGCGCTGAAAGCCGGGACAGGTCGAGGGGAAGCGTCGTTCGTAAGAACGCGGCGGGCTGAACCTTCATCGAAAGATGATGCTAAGCAGCCGCACAGCACTGTGTCGACGAAACGCCCCAACGGCTTTGGGCGTGCCGCGACTCGGGAGCGGCCTTTGAATGTGACGTCTGGGCGTTGGGTGTGCGTCGAGGGTGCAAAACTCACCGGAATCCGGCCCTCAGCGCACACCGGAAGCCGTCAGCGCACACTCGACGCGGCGACCCCACCGCGCACTCGGTGAAAGCGGGATTAGCCCGAAATGATGAACTCTTCGAGCTGAGCGCGCGCAACGTCGTCGGGCAACTGCTGCGGTGGGCTCTTCATGAGGTAGGCCGACGCCGGCACGACCGGCCCGCCGATGCCGCGGTCCTTGGCGATCTTGGCCGCGCGCACCGCATCGACGATGACGCCCGCCGAATTCGGCGAGTCCCACACCTCGAGCTTGTACTCCAGGTTCAGCGGCACGTCGCCGAAGGCACGGCCCTCCAGCCGCACGTACGCCCACTTGCGGTCATCGAGCCAGCCGACGTGGTCGGACGGGCCGATGTGCACGTCCTTGGTCTTGAACTCGCGCTGCAGATTGGAGGTGACGGCCTGGGTCTTGGAAATCTTCTTCGACTCCAGCCGCTCGCGCTCGAGCATGTTCAGGAAGTCCATGTTGCCGCCGACGTTGAGCTGCATGGTGCGGTCCAGCTGCACGCCGCGGTCCTCGAACAGCTTGGCCAGCACCCGGTGCGTGATGGTCGCGCCGACCTGGCTCTTGATGTCATCACCGACGATCGGCACGCCGGCGTCAGCGAACTTCTTGGCCCACACCGGGTCCGAGGCGATGAACACCGGCAGCGCGTTCACGAACGCCACGCCCGCGTCGATGCAGCACTGGGCGTAGAACTTGTCGGCCTCTTCGGAACCCACCGGCAGGTAGGACACCAGCACGTCGACCTTGGCCTCTTTCAGCACCTGCACCACGTCGACGGGCTCCACGTCGGACAGCTCGATGGTGTCGGCGTAGTACTTGCCGATGCCGTCGAGGGTGGGCCCGCGCTGCACCACCACGTTGGTGGGCGCCACGTCGGCGATCTTGATCGTGTTGTTCTCCGAGGCGAAGATCGCGTCGGACAGGTCGAAGCCGACCTTCTTCGCGTCCACGTCGAACGCGGCCACGAACTTGACGTCGCGAACGTGATACGGGCCGAACCGCACGTGCATGAGGCCCGGCACCGATGACGTCTCGTCGGCGTTCTGGTAGTACTCGACGCCCTGAACCAGCGAGGACGCGCAGTTTCCGACGCCGACAATGGCGACTCGAACCT
Organism: Mycobacterium sp.; assembly: GCA_035511785.1. Taxonomy (GTDB): domain Bacteria; phylum Actinomycetota; class Actinomycetes; order Mycobacteriales; family Mycobacteriaceae; genus Mycobacterium. The sequence goes on along the minus strand of DATKEW010000133.1, from coordinate 4,224 downwards.
CGGCTTGCGCCTCCGGCGCCCCTAAGGACTTGTGCTCACTCATAGGGCGTTCTCCTAACGTCATAACCTTCGCCTCAGGTGTGTCGGTGAGTTGTTTGTTTGGTGCTGGGTTCGTGCAAGGGGTTTACGTCTGCTCGGAGAGGCCGGGCATTGCCCGCTCCGCAGCAATGAGCTCGTTGAGCCACTTGACTTCGCGCTCGCTGGACTCGAGCCCGAGTTGGTGAAGCTGGCGGGTGTAACGATCGAACGAGCTGCTGGCCCGCGCAACGGCTTCGCGCAGACCTTCCCGGCGTTCCTCGACCTGGCGGCGGCGGCCCTCCAGGATTCGCATCCGCGCCTCTGCCGGAGTCCGGTTGAAGAACGCCAGGTGTACCCCGAAGCCGTCGTCGGTGTAGTTGTGCGGGCCGGTGTCGGCCACCAACTCGCCGAAGCGCCGACGGCCCGCGTCGGTCAGTTGGTAGACCCGGCGGGCCCGCCGGACCGGGGTCCCGGCTGGGGCGGCATTCTCGGCAATCAACCCGTCGGCCTGCATGCGGCGCAGCGCCGGGTACAGCGAACCGTACGAAAACGCGCGGAACGCGCCGAGTAAGCCGGTCAGCCGTTTGCGCAACTCGTAACCATGCATAGGCGATTCGATCAGGAGACCCAGGATGGCGAGCTCCAGCATCTAGTCACCCCCTTTGCTTGCCTAGTTACGACGGTCCGACGCCTCGCGTCATCCTATCGTTTCGATATATTTGCCACAACAGCACCTGGTGTTGGTGCGCTATTAGTCACATCGACATGCGTTCGGCGCGGCCGGGGGATAGGCCTCTACGTGGGCAAATCCAACCGCTTGGGGGTCCCGTCACCGGCGAAGACGATGGAACCGCCACCGTAATCGGTGGAGACATACACCGACAACGACAAAGCCCCTGGCGTTGTGGGATCGGTGCCGGGCTCGACGATCAGGTACATGGTTTGGACGTCGGACTGCTTCATGTGCAGGGTTTCCGGGGCACCGCGCATGACGCCAACGGCCGCCGCTATGTCGAACTTGCTCAGGTCGACGACCGCCGGTCCGTCGGCGGCGCTTTTGGGGGAGCTGGTCGGATCACCCCATCCGCCGCGGTAGTCGTAGGACAGCACTCGGCGGCCGTCGGACGGGTCCGGGCGGTCGAGTATGGCGTAAGTCGGATAGACCACCAGCCGGAAACCCATGGTGTCTCCGAACCTTTTGCGTGTTTGCTCCATCAGGCCGGTGAGCCCGCCGAGCGAATGCAGCTGTGTGGGAGGGGTCAGCACGACGCCCGCGATTCCGTCGGGCTTGGCTCCGGGATCCTGACGACTCTTGGCGAAGTCCAGCGGCGAGCCGGTGTTGCCGTAAAGGCCCCATCCGATGCCCACGCCCAGCAGCACCGACACGACGAAGGCGGCGCCCAGGATGGCCCACCCGCCGAATTTCGCCGGCGATTTCACGGCGCGCAGTCGCACCGGGCCGCTGTCAACCTGCAGATCGGCCACCAGGGCCTGCAGATCGCCCAGGGTGACTGAGTTGGTGGCGGTGCTGACCCGCTCCCGGTGCTCTTGCATGGACAGTTCGCCGTCGTTCAAGGCGTTGTCGAGAATCGTGCAGGTGTCTTGCCGGTCGCTGTCCTTGGCGCGGGTCGCCGATGTTGCCCCACCGCCGAGGGGTGCCCCGAGCCATTTCGCCACGGCCATGATCGTAGAAGTCTGAGTCGAGTTCGGCACCGAATCTGACGAGCGATTACTGCGGCTCAGCCAGCGCGACGGCCTCGGTTGCATATCGGCGGCGCGGATGGCGACGTACTCTGGTCACCGTGCGACTGCAGCGACAAGTGGTGGAATACGCGCTTCGGCGGCGCGCGCTGCTGGCCGAGGTGTACTCGGGCCGCACGGGTGTGTCCGAGGTATGTGACGCGAACCCCTATTTGTTGCGCGCCGCGAAGTTTCACGGGAAACCGAGCCAGGTGATGTGCCCGATCTGCCGGAGGGAACAGCTCACCCTGGTGTCGTGGGTGTTCGGCGAGCACCTGGGTGCGGTATCGGGCTCGGCGCGCACCGCCGAAGAGTTGGTCTTGTTGGCAACCCGCTACCAGGAGTTCGCCGTACACGTGGTGGAAGTGTGCCGAACCTGCAGCTGGAATCACCTGGTCAAGTCATATGTGCTCGGCGCGGCACGCCCGCCCAAGGGCACGCGCGGCACCCGGACGGCGCGCAACGGCGCCCGCACGGCCATTGAATAACGAAGGGCGCCACGACCAGTCGTCCAGCGAGGCGAGCGGGCCGGCGACTGAGCGTGGGGGCAAGCATGCAAGTACCGGCCGCCCGGACAACCGTGACCGTGGCCCCGACGGCGCGCGTCCGGAGCCCGGCCCCCGCCGTCCGCTTCCCCCCGACGACCGGCTGACCACGTTCCTGCCGCCCGTCGTTGACGACCGGGCACCCAGGCGGCCCGACCCTATCGACGAGGTCAAGGCCGCGTTGGCCGGCCCGCTGTCGACACCCCAACCGCGAGACTCGATCGAGGAGGTCAAGGCCGCGCTTGACGGCCGCTCGCCGGCCTCGCCTCGGCGTGACCGGCCGATGTCCGGGCGGCGGCCGCCGGCAGGACCGCCACCACCTCCACCGCGCCGGCCCGGCGGGCCTGGTGATCCGGGCGGGCCCGGCCACAGAGCCCCCGGACCGAGGCTGGACTGGAGCTGGGTCGACCAGATCAATTGGCACTGGGTGCGACGCGCCGCCTACCTCACCGCGGCTGTGGTGGTGCTGTTGCCGATCGTCACATTCACCATGGCCTACTTCATCGTCGACATCCCCAAGCCGGGCAACATCCGTACCAACCAGGTCTCGACAATCCTCGCCAGCGATGGCTCGGAGATCGCCAAAATCATTCCCCCGGAAGGCAATCGGGTTGACGTCAACATCAACCAAGTGCCGGTGCACGTGCGCCAGGCCGTGATCGCCGCAGAAGACCGCAACTTCTATTCGAACCCGGGCTTTTCGTTCAGCGGATTCGCGCGGGCGGTGAACAACAACCTCTTCGGTGGCGGCGATCTGCAGGGTGGGTCAACGATCACCCAGCAATATGTGAAGAACGCTCTGGTCGGTTCGGCACAACACGGGCTCAGCGGACTGATGCGCAAGGCCAAGGAGTTGGTCATTGCCACCAAGATGTCGGGGGAGTGGTCCAAAGACGATGTGCTGCAGGCCTATCTGAACATCATCTATTTCGGTCGGGGCGCCTACGGGATTTCGGCCGCCGCCAAGGCCTACTTCAACAAGCCCGTCGAGCACCTCACCGTGTCCGAGGGCGCACTTTTGGCGGCGCTGATTCGGCGACCGTCCTCGCTGGACCCGGCCGTCGATCCCAAGGGAGCCGCGGCCCGCTGGAACTGGGTGCTTGACGGCATGGTGGAAACCAAGGCCCTGTCGCCGAGCGATCGCGCGGCACAAGTGTTTCCAGCGACGGTGCCGCCCGATCAGGCCCGCGCGCAGAATCAGACCACCGGTCCCGACGGGCTGATCGAGCGTCAGGTGACCAAAGAGCTGATGGAGCTGTTCAACATCGATGAGCAGACCCTGAACACGCAGGGACTGCAGGTCACCACCACGATCGATCCGAAAGCCCAGCAGGCGGCGGAGAAAGCGGTGTCGAAATACCTCGACGGGCAAGACCCCGACATGCGGTCCGCCGTGGTTTCCGTCGACCCGCACAACGGCGCGATACGCGCCTACTACGGCGGTACCGATGCCAACGGTTTTGACTTCGCTCAGGCCGGGTTACAGACCGGATCGTCGTTCAAGGTGTTCGCCCTTGTTGCCGCGCTCGAACAGGGGATCGGCCTGGGCTACCAGGTCGACAGTGCTCCGCTGACGGTAGACGGCATCAAGATCACCAACGTCGACGGCGAGAGCTGTGGGACCTGCAATATCGCCGAGGCGCTCAAGCTTTCGCTGAACACCGCCTACTACCGGCTGATGCTCAAACTCAAGAACGGGCCACAGGCCGTCGCGGACGCCGCGCACCGAGCCGGTGTCGCGAAAAGCTTCCCCGGGGTCGATCACACACTGTCCGAGGATGGCAAGGGCGGACCACCCAACAACGGGATCGTGTTGGGGCAGTATCAAACTCGGCCGATTGACATGGCGTCGGCCTATGCCACGCTAGCCGCATCCGGCACGTATCACCGCCCGCATCTGGTGCAAAAGGTCGTCAACGCC
>DATKEW010000132.1:0-3175 GCA_035511785.1 Mycobacterium sp. | reverse complement strand
TGCTCGAAAGCTGATCGCAACGGTGCCAGGAGCAAGCCGATGAGCGACACCCATCCATTGCGCCGCGCCTACGACGCGGCCGAGCGGGAGGTGGCACCACGCGTGGAGGCGCTGCTGCATTCGGACGAATTCACCACGACCGCGACATGGATTGCCAAGGCGCGCAAGCGAATCGGCGGCGGCGTCGCCGCGGCGGGCGCCCAGGTTTGGCACCTGGTGAATCTTCCCGCCGGAACCGACATCAAACGGCTACGCAGCCAATTGGGCTCGCTGGATCGCGAAGTTCGCAAACTCGGGCTCCAACTTGAACGCCTGCAGCACGAGCAGTCCGAAGGAGGCGATGACTATGCCAGCACTGCCGAATCCGAGCGGAGCGCTCGACCGGGTGCGCCGAGAGATCGACCGTAACGTCTGGCGTGCCCGCAACGGCATCAAACTCGCCGCCGATACCACGCCTCCCGCGCTCGGGCAGAGCCCGAAGGACGTCGTATGGCGCAGCGGACGCAGCGAGTTGTGGCACTACCGTGGCACCAAAAAATCCGGCGGACCCCCGTTACTACTCGTATTCAGCCTGGTCAGCCGCAGCTACATCGCCGACCTAACCCCGGGCAACAGCTTGGTCGAGCGGTTGCTGGATGCCGGGTTCGACGTGTATCTGCTGGACTGGGGAATCCCCGACGAGCGCGACGCCAACAACCGGTTGGAGGATTACGCCGACGACTACATCCCGGCGGCCATCAGGCGCGTTCAGCAGCTATCCGGAGCCAGGCGGGTTGATCTGCTCGGATACTGCTTCGGCGGCGTGCTCACCCTGCTGCATGCCGCCCACCACCCCGACTCCCCACTGCACAGTTTGACCGTGATGGCCACGCCGGTGGACTTCCAGCAGATGGGCCCGCTGGTTGAGGTGGCCGGCTCGGGCGCCGTCGACCTCGATGCCATCCTTGATGACAGCGGCAATATCCCCGCAGGGATCATGCGACAGGTGTTCCGCTCGCTGACGCCCACATACGAGGTCACTCGGTACGTGGATCTGTGGGAACGGCTGTGGAGCGACGACTATGTCACCGCATACCGGGCCATAACGGCCTGGAGCGCCGAGCACATCCCGTTCCCCGGTGCGGCCGCCCGCCAGACCATCGAGATGTTGCTGAAAGAGAACGCGATGGTCACCGATCGGCTAGTAGTGGGCGGGGACCGGGTCAGCCTGTCCGATATCACGGTGCCGTTCCTGACGGTACGAGCCAACCGTGACCACATCGTCCCGGCGCCCGCGTCGGCGCCGCTGATCGACCTGGTCGGCTCCGCCGACAAGGACGAACTGTGCCTCGACGCCGGCCACATGGGCCTGATCGTCGGCAAGACCGCACACAAGACCACGATTCCCACCGTCATCGATTTCCTGCAGAAGAGAAGTGAGGTCTCGGCGTGAAGATCGTCGAACTGAGCCCGGAGCAACTCGAGCCGCTCACCCGTTTCGTCGCGGACCTGCCCGACCGCGATCGCACCTTCCTCGACGATGATGTCAGCGACCCGCACGGGGTCGCCGCACTACCCGCCCGGCCCGGCAAGCGTTGGGTGGTCGTGGAGGACACCGAGGGCGCCGAAATCACCGGATTCGCGTCAGTGCGCCCGCATTCCGGCTGGTCCAATCACGTCGCGACACTGCACCTGATTGTGCACCCTGATCACCGGCACGGCGGAGTCGGCACGGAGCTGGCTCGGTACGCGCTCGCCAGTTCACTGAGCGAGGGGCTGCGCAAGGTCCAGGTCGAGATCGCGGCCGAAGATGAATCGGCCATCAACATGTTCTCCCAGCTGGGGTTCACCGGAGAGGCGTTGCTGCGCGACCACATCCGCGGGCGCGACGGTCAATATCGCGACCTGGTGGTCCTGGCACACCTCGTTGACGACATCCAAAGACCGGACGCCGAGCCGGCGGTCGGCGGAGCGAGGCGAGGAGCGTTTGTGAGTTCGGAATGGACGCGGGTCGGTGTGGTACGCGAGTCGAACGAGGGTGAGCGCCGGGTCGCGTTGGTGCCGACGGCGGTCGCTGCGCTGGTCGGTAAGAGTGTCGACGTAGTGGTGGAGGCGGACGCCGGCGGCGGCGCATCGATTCCGGACGAGGCATATGTGGCGGCCGGCGCGTCAATCGGTGACGCATGGTCGGCCGATGTGGTAGTGAAGGTGGCCCCGCCGTCGGCGGTTGAGGTCGCCCGACTATCGGAGGGCCAGACGCTGATCGGGTTCCTGGCACCGCGCGACGCGGACAACCAGATCGGCGCCTTGAAAGACGCCGGTGTGCAAGCATTCGCGCTGGAGGCGATTCCGCGGATTTCGCGCGCGCAGGTGATGGATGCGCTGTCGTCGCAGGCGAACGTGGCCGGGTACAAGGCGGTGGTACTGGCGGCGTGGGAGTCGACGCGGTTCTTCCCGATGCTCACGACCGCCGCGGGCACCGTTAAGCCGGCGATGGTCCTCGTGCTGGGGGTCGGGGTCGCAGGTCTGCAGGCGCTCGCGACGGCCAAACGCCTTGGCGGCCGCCCGACCGGCTATGACGTGCGTCGCGAGGTGGCCGATCAGGTGCGGTCGGTAGGTGCGCAGTGGCTCGACCTCGGGATTGAGGCCGCTGGCGAGGGCGGCTACGCGCGCGAGCTTACCGACGAGGAGAAGGCCCAACAGCAGCAGAAGCTCGAGGATGCGATCAAGGGCTTCGACGTGGTGATAACGACCGCGCTAGTGCCCGGCCGACCGGCGCCCAGGTTGGTGACCGCGGCCGCCGTGCAAGGAATGAGGCCGGGCAGCGTGATTGTCGATCTAGCCGGTGAGACGGGCGGCAACTGTGAGCTGACCGAGCCCGGCGAGACGGTGGTCAAGCATGCGGTGACGATCTGCTCGCCGTTGAATCTGCCCGCGACGATGCCCGAGCATGCGAGCGAGCTGTATTCGAAGAACATCTCGGCGCTGCTTGAACTGATGCTGAAGGACCGAAAACTAGACCCCGACTTCACCGATCAGGTGCTCGCGGACTCGCGTGTCACCAGGGAGAAGGACTGATGTATACCGAGCTGTTGGCGAACATCGCGATCGTGGTGCTGTCCGGGTTCGTCGGGTTTGCGGCGATCTCCAAGGTGCCCAACACGTTGCACACGCCGTTGATGTCGGGCACGAATGC
>DATKEW010000131.1:0-22912 GCA_035511785.1 Mycobacterium sp. | reverse complement strand
CATCGTCAACATCAGCACAATGGTGGCCAACTTCGGCCAGGCCGGAATGTCGCTATACGGGGCAAGCAAAGCCGCCATCCAGCTGCTGACCAAAGCATGGGCGGCCGAATTCGGCCCGTCCGGCGTTCGGGTCAACGCCGTCAGCCCCGGGCCCACCGCCACCGAAGGAACCGCATCCATGCAAGACCTACTCAACCAGATGGCCACCGTTTTGCCCTCACGCCGAGTCGGCACCCCCGCCGATGTTGCCAACGCGATCGTCTTCCTCGCCTCCCCCGCCGCCCGCCGAATCCACGGCGCCATACTTCCCGTCGACGGGGGCCGCATCGCTACCTAAACCCAAGTCGCCCTCCGCCGGTCATGCCGCGGTGCGGATCCGGTTGAACGTTAGGCCTATCGGGGGAACTACCAACACGGATTCTCATCTTTGTGGCGGATCCGCCATCTGCACGTGACCAAGATGAGAATTCCGCCACTCGAAATAAGAACCTACAGCTCCGGCACGCTCGGCTCTCCCATCGCGGCATTGCCAAGAATTAGGTCGCCGCCGGCATCACTGCGCAGGTAGTAGACCAACAAGAGATTTCAAAGATCGCCACACGCGTCGCATACGACATTAAAGTGCTGTTCGTGGGCAGAAACGTGTTGGCCAATGGCCGGGGCCGCTGGTTGGCAATCGCGGCCTCGCTCGTCGTCTCTGCCGCCATGATCCACGCCCAAGCCACAGAGCATCATGCCCAGGGGGCAGAGCGTTCGAGCCGTGCTGCGACCCCCGCCCCAACCCCGACAAGTCCGGCAGGCCCGGCACCATCTGCGCCCGCCGGCGCACCGCACCTCGCCAGTCCCGCGGAGGCGGAATCGTTGGCGGCATTGGCGCCAAACGCGCCTGTTGCCGCCCAGGAATTCAAGTTCCCATTGCCTCCTGGCGTCGCGTCTGAGAACCGGTTGCAGGTCAAGACCATCTGGGCGGCCCGCGTCATCAGCGTGCTGTTTCCGCAGATCACCACCATCGGCGGGTACCGGCAGGATCCCTTGCCGTGGCATCCCAACGGGTTGGCGATCGACGTGATGATCCCGAACCCCCACACCCCCGAGGGCATCGAGGTCGGCAACCAAATCGCCGGGTATGCCCTTGCGAATGCGAAGCGATGGGGAATCAACCATGTGATCTGGCGGCAGAAAATCTACCTGGGCCCCGCCTCAGGGAGCTGGACGGCCGACTACGGGTCAGAAACCGCCAACCACTACGACCACGTTCATATCGCCACCAACGGTGGCGGATACCCAACCGGGCGCGAGACCTACTACATCGGATCCATGACCCCTGCGCCGCCACCGTGATCGACGGCCGAGCTACCTAACTGCGGGGCCGAGCCAGGTGCGGGAAAGCCGGGCGCGTGGGACGCTTCCGCAGTGCGACGTCACCGTCCGGGCAAGCGTAGGGCTCACCCCAACGTGCCGAATGTTGCGGCTGGCGTCGCGGCCGGGCTGGGACCCCCACACTGCTTCAACACCTGCGAAAGGCGACGTGTGTGAACCAGGTCCGAGTCGGCCTCAGCACTCAGCTCCTCAATTCCCGATATTCCCCGACCATGCTCGCTCGCACCAACGTGCGGATGGCGACCGCCAGCGGTCTCGACTCCTACTGGGTGGCCGACCACCTGAATTCGCTGTACCCACGCTCGATCGCCACGCCGGGCTACCTCGGTGTCGCCAAATTCATCCCGAAGGTCGACGCCCAATTCGAACCGTGGACGATGCTCGGACATCTTGCCTCCCGCAACCGCTTTGCACGTCTGCGGCTTGGTGTCGGCGTGACGGATGCCAATCGACGTCATCCGGCGGTCACCGCGCAGGCTGCGGCCACGTTGCACTTAATCAGCCGCGGCCGCGCCATTCTGGGCATCGGCGTCGGAGAGCGGGAGGGCAATGAGCCCTACGGGGTGGACTGGACCAAGCCCGTGGCGCGCTTCGAAGAGGCGATCGCCACGATCCGGGCGCTGTGGAACTCCCGTGGCGAACTCGTCTCGCGTGACTCGCCGTACTTCCCGTTGCGTAACGCGGTGTTCGACCTGCCGCCATACCGTGGCAAATGGCCCGAGATATGGATCGCCGCGAAGGGGCCGCGGATGCTGCGAGCCACCGGGCGCTACGCAGACGCCTGGTTTCCCGGGCTGCTTTCGGGACCAAAAGACTACGCATCCGGTCTTGAAGCAGTGCACACAGCGGCTTCCGACGCCGGACGCGACCCTAGTTCGATCACGCCGGCGCTCTCAATCTTTGTCGTCACCGGGCGAAGCCGCGACGACGTCGAGCAGACCCTGAACTCGGATGCCGCAAAAGCCTTCGCCCTCATCATTCCCGGCCAGGTGTGGGCCAACCATGGCGTGCAACATCCGCTGGGGCATGACTTCTCCGGCGCCCAGGACCTAATCCCGCAAACGCTAGACGAGCGGACGGTGCTGTCGTACATCAAAAACGTCACAGCATCGATGCTCAAAGAGGTGCTTCTCGCCGGGACGCCCGACGAGGTCATCGATCGGGCTGCTCAATGGCGCGACCACGGGGTGCGCTACCTGGTTGTCAACAATGTCAGCATCCTGCAACCGACCCTGCGGAAGGGCCTCGCGACTTACGCGCCATTCTTCAAGATTCTGCGCGGGCTCAAGAACCTGTGATTCGGTCCGCGCCACCCGTGGTCCGACCTGGTCTACGCGCTCCGCCGCGAAGCCGCAGAAACGCGACGATAGCCATAGCGGTCAACGACGTTTCCCCAACGCTGAGTGACGATCGCGCGCTCTTCAGCCGTCAGCTCATAGGCGTTGGTTTGGTAATCCATATGGTCGGTGAGGTACTGCCGCAGGCGCGGCAAGTACTGCTCGAAATCGCCCAGTCCCAGGTGCTCGTAGAGGCGACGCAGCTGACCTTCGGGATCGCTGATCAGATCCTCATAGCGCAATTCGTAAAAGCGTGACGGGTCAACGAGTTCACGTCCCTCGTCCACTTTGCGATACAGGTCGACGTAGGTCGCGAGAACCCTCTCGTCCAATCCCTCGAATGTCGGTCGTTGCAGGCTGTGGACGCGGGACAACGACTTCAGCAGATGAATGCTGGACGGGTAAACGACATACGGATCCCGGACGATGTGGATGAACTTCGCTTGCGGAAAGATGTCCAGCAGCACCTTGATTCGGAAGCTATGGTTCGGGTTTTTGAGGATCACCGCCTTGCGACGGCGGAAGTACAGCTGCTGAACGAACCGGAAGAGGGTCCTTTTCCACGCTTCCAGTTCTCGCGATGTCAACTGCTCCAAATCCAGGTACCGCTGATGCTGAGGCGGCCGGTTCGGAAACGCCAGCGTCAGGTACGGCGACGGCTGTCCCTGCATGATCCACACGAATTCGTCTTCCTGCGGGTGATGCAAGCTCAAATCCATGTTGTCCATGGCCCGATGCTTCGACACCATGAATCCCGTCAACGGCGCAAGCCGCTCGGTCAACAGAAAATGTTGCGGCGCAATGCATTGGTAACCCGTAGGACCGATGTAGCGATCGTCGAGAACCAACAGTTCGTGTAGCAAGGTGGTGCCGGTACGCCAGTGCCCGATGATGAAAATGGGCGGATCGGCGATCGTCGTTTTGGCCACTCGCCTGCCGAACACGATCCTCTGCAACAACCCCAGAACGGAATTGATCACGCTGACAAAGGTGTACAGGACGGCGTAGTGCCAGCGGCTCCAGTGCACGGCAAAGCGGTTACGGATCAGCAGGCGCGACCAGGCCGAGAAATTGCAACCGATCCATACCGGCGCCGCCCATTCGTGCCACCTGGAAAGTCGAGACGTCGAACGGGGGGCCTTCATCGCGCGCGGGACAAGCTCGGGACGGTTGCGCGGGGCGCGACGGCGACCCTTAGCCGGGTCAGGCCCCGAAGATTGGCGTTTGTCGTCCACGCCGGTGGCTCGAGTACGTCGATCCGGTCGATGTTGGCGACGATCTCGCGCAGCACCGCCTGGCCCTCCATCCGCGCCAGCTGGGCCCCGGGACACGAGTGGATGCCGGACCCGAACGCGAGATGTCCGGCCGGGTTTCGTTCGGCGCGAAAAACATCCGGGTCGTCGTACTGCCGCGGGTCACGATTGGCCGCACCCCATGCCAGCAGCACCAGGGAGCCTGCCGGAATCACGGCATTGCCGACGGGGTAGTCGACGCGCGTTGTGCGGCAGATGTTTTGGACTGGGGACATAAAGCGAAGTTGCTCCTCAATCGCCGACGGGATCAGATCTGGTCGCCGCGCAAGGAGCCTGAACTGATCTGGATAGTCGGCCAGCGTGAGAAACAAGGTGCCGATCATATTCGCCGTGGTCTCATAGCCCGCAACCAGCAGCAACACCGCAAACAAGGACAATTCGCTATCGCTGAGCCGACCGTGTTCGGCATGCGCGGCGAGCTGCCCGAGAACGGTGCGGTCCCCCAGCAGCCCGTTGTCGCGCCGGTGAGTGAAGAGTGCATGCAATCGCCGAAATCCGGTGAACCCGTGTGCCAGCGAAACCAAACCCGACACCGACAGCTTGACATCGGTGATGCGAATCGCCTGGTCGGACAAGCGGCGGAAAGCGGCCTCGTCGCCGCCCGCTACGCCGAGAACATTGGTGATGGTGTGCATCGTCATTGGTGTGGCCACGGTGGAGACGACGTCCGCGGATGTCTGTGTCAGTAGCCCGCCGACCAACTCCCGGGCGAGTTGGTCGACCATCGGACGCCAGGACTCCAACGCGCCACGCGCCAAACCCGGTGCCAGTTGCTTGCGCAGGCGAGTGTGTACGGGCGGATCAGACGTGGGGAGGAAAGGCGGCGACCCCTGCGAAAAGGTGACTCCCCGGGCGCTGGACAACGCGTCGTGGTTACGCGCGGCCTCGCGAACGTCGGAGTATCTGCTCAAGATGTAGACGTCGCGCTTGGGGTTGTATTGCACCCGCTCGCCCGCCAAAAGCTCTTGGTAATGCGGGTACGGGTCGCGGGCTATTGCGGGGTTCAACGGGTCAAAGTCGGTAATCTGCACATGCTTTGGGTCATGGCTGGCGACCAGTCTTGACCGGGCCTTCCTGGCGGAGGTGAGTGCGAACACCTTTGCCAGCATGGGCGCGGACGCCCGCGCAAGCTGGGCGTCGCGCCTCATCATCGCGGTCGCACGAAAGCCACGGCTGGCGGGCACGTGCCGACTCGCGAGCTCGGCGTTCAGCGCGGTTCCGTCTTGCGTGGCCGACGGGGAGTACGACGTGCCGCCTTCGAACGGGCATCCGCCGCGCGCCACCCAACCCCGTGCTGCTTCGGCACCGGGAAAGGTCGCCGCCATCGGCCGCCCCCATCTCAGGCAGTTGAGGTCCCAGAACGATGCAAGGGTACCGGCGCCCATCGTGGTGCGGCGGGCTGTTAGCCATGTGTTTACAAACCATCGAAGTGAGGTTTCCGGCACGCTCACCTATTTGACGGGTGTCAACCTGACCAACCAGGGAACAAACCCTAGCTCATACAGTCCAGAAGGGGCAGGCGGGGGTTCCTCCGTGCAGCGGAGAATCACCCTCGAACGCCGCGCTGAACCGCGGGGAGGTCGCCAAAGGGCTGGTAGCCAGCCAGCCACGGCGGCGCGAACCGCCGAGCGCCCGTTCGGACATAACGGCGCCGCCGCCTTGTCGCCGCGCAGGCACCCAGCACCCGCCTCGACACTTCCTGGCGCGGCCCGCAGCACGATGGCGGCACGGAGAAGCTCAGCATCGGGCACTGTGAACATCCCGTCTGTTAACCGGAATTACTGCCTCCGTTCACACACCGACGAGGCCGGTGTTCACTTTGAACGTTATTGCGGCCGCAGCGGATTCGGCGATAGTGTTTGGGGCATGATTACGATCAGCACCGTGCACACGACCATCGGCGGAGGTGGCGGCGGCGGCCGCATCTTCGGAGGCGGCGGCGGTGGCGGCCGCGGCGGTGGCGGTGGTGGCCGCGGCGGCGGTGGCGGCGGCCGGTAAGGCCGAAAAACCGTTCTCCCCTTACGATTACGCCCGTTAGCTCCCGCTACGGGACAGTGCGGTGCGCACCACGCGCGGAGGTATCTGCCGTCATGACGCGAGCTGCCTCCGGCGACTGTAAGCCCACGGGGACGCAAGCGATCGGCAGCAGGGTTCGCTCGGCGTCCCCACAAGATGCGGCTGCCTGCGTTGCGATTTACCGTCCCTATGTCGAGAACACGCTGATCAGTTGGGAAATCGAAGTCCCCAGCGTCGACGAGATGGCTTCGCGCATAGCCTCGGCCCAAAAGGCACACGAATGGCTCGTTCTCGAACACGATGATCAGGTCATCGGCTTCGCCTACGGCCACACATTGAATCGCCTGCCTTCCTTCAAGTGGTCGGTTGAGACAGGTATCTACATCAGCGGCGACCATCACCGCGAAGGCTGCGGACGCAAACTCTATGCACAAGTGCTGCGCCGACTCACCGAGCGCGGCTACCGGCGAGCCTTCGCCGGCATCACCCAACCCAACGAGGCAAGCAACGGTTTTCATCGATCCTTCGGGTTCCAGGACGCCGGCCTATACCGGCGCGTCGAATGGAAACACAACAGCTGGCACGACGTCGCATGGATGCAACTCGAGCTTCTCGGCCCCGCCGACCAGGATGAACCGCCTGGCCAAATCACCTGAGAGGCGCTAAATCATCGGTGCACACGATGGGCGAGGTAGTACTCGTGCGTTCGCGTGCGGTCGACGGTATAGCCGATCGCTTTCCGGACGCCCTCGGAATCGAGTTCCAGCCAGCGTTCCGTGCGCTGGCGCTCGAATTCAGTCCAGGACGCCACGGTGAACCTCTCGATAAACGTGTCAGGTTGTCCGACACTGTGGTAGAGCCCCCAGCTGTGGCCGCCCGTTCGCAGCCGCGACTGCCTGACCTCGCGCATCGCCTCGACGAACTCTTCGAGGTTCTCGGCCGGCACCGCGTAGCGGACCACTACCAGCACCGGTCCATCGTTAGGACATGGTTCAAACACCATCGTCGGTGTCGGCCACGCAGTGGAGATGTCGACGTCCAGCGTGCCGGTGCACGGCCGCAACGGAAGGACGACAACGCTGAGGGCAACCGCGCCCAGCACCACCGCCGAGCCAAGCAGCGCCGTGTCAAGTCCCTCCCGCGTCGCGAGGGCGCCCCAGACGTAGGAGCCGACGGCCTGAGATCCGGTGGCAACCAGCAGATAAATCGCCAACGCTCGGGCCCGAACCCATCGTGGCAGGGACAGCTGCGCCGCCGCGTTCAACGATGTCAACGTGATCAGCCAGGCCATTCCCGACAACACCAAGAGTGGGATCGCCGCAGCGAACGGCAGCCAGACCACCGCCAGCGGCGCAACGCCGTATGCGGTAGCGGACACCGCCAGCAAGACGTTGTCTGACACCTTCCGGTGTAACGGCGTGGCAACCGTCACCGCGAGCACGGCGCCGAAACCGATCGCCGCCAGCGCTACACCATAGCCACTGGCTCCCAGATGCCATCGATGAGCGGCAGCGACCGGCAGCAGAGCCAACAGGGCCGAGGCGGGAAACAGGAAAAGGGCTGCGCGCAGAAGGATCCTGCGGAAAATCGGACTGTTGTTCACGTACAGCAACCCGGTGAAAGTGGCCTGGACGAAGCGCTCTCGTTCAAGCGGCGCGTCTTGCACGGGTCGTTGCCACGAGACGAGGGCAACGATTATTCCCGCGAACGACACCGCGTTGATCGTGAAGACCGCTGCGGGGCCGGCCAATGCGACGACCACGCCGCCGATTGCCGGTCCAATCGCCCGAGCGGCGTTGCCCGAGACGCTGCCCAAGACCGAGGCGGCCGGTATCTGCTCACGCGGGACAAGCTCGGGCTGAATCGCCTGCCAAGCCGGTGCGGTCAGTGCGGAAGCGCAGCCAATGGCCACGGTAAACATCAACAGTGATGTCGGGCCAAGCCGACCCAGGTATGCCAGGACCGCCAGGGCCAGCCCCACCAGCACTGCATACGACTGTAGAAATATCAGTAACCGGCGCCGGTCGAACAGATCGGCGAGCACGCCGGCGAACAATCCCAAAAGCAGCGTCGGCCCAAGACTGGCAGTCTGGACCAGTGCCACGATGACGTCACTGCTGTGCTTCTCCACCAAAAACCATTGGGCCGCCACATTTTGCATGAACGTCCCGATGTTGGAGACGAACTGCGCGATGAACAAGTTTCGGTACACGCGACTGCGCAGCGGTGCCCAGCCCGAAGGCTGCGCACCGTCGGCATGCTCCTGCCCCTGAATCACCGCTGTGATTGTCGACAACCCTTCTGCTCGCCCAATTCACAACGACCAAGCCGACTGGCATCATCGGCTGCCGCAACGAACACGGCGCCCGTCGTAGGCAAAGGCGGGAGGAGTTCGATCTCTGACATTCGGGCAACGCCTTTCGCGTTGTGCAGGGATTAGAAGTCTAAGACACGCGTATCTACCTCGCGCACCACGGATCCGCACCCCGACAATGCCTTGTCGCCTATGCGCATTGTCGAGCCCACCGCATGGCAGATGGCTAAATGGCCTTTCGGATCCCTGTCGCGGATCCGCCATTTCTTCGTCACGAAGATCGGAATTCCGCCACTTAAGGCGGACCTACGTGTATAGCAGGAGGGTGACTGAGACGACGCCACGACTGCAACCGCTCTATCTGCTGGCAGACAGTCAGCTGCTGTTCTGGAAGCGCCAGGACCGACTTCTCCTCGAGGCAGCCCTTGACGGATTGGCTCGGGACACAGCCCCTAGCGCTGCCTACATCGGCGCCTCCAACGGGGATCGTCCCGAGTTCTACGAGATCTTCGAGGCGGCGATCGATGCGATTGGAATCTCCGACCGTCGCATGATCGATTCGTCGTTCGGCCCAGATGACCGCGCCTTCCTCGAGCGCGCCCAGTTGATCGTCCTCGCAGGCGGCGATGTGCGTCTCGGCTGGAACACTTTCGAAGAAACCGGCATGAAGGATGTGATCCTGGGCCGGTACACCCGAGGGGCGGTGCTGGTGGGCATTTCAGCCGGCGCGGTCCAGCTCGGACGCTATGGGATCGTTGAGACACCGGGGTCGCACGCGACCGAGCTGTTCGATGTGTTCAAGCTCGTCCCTGCGGTCATTGACACACACGACGAGCGAGCCGAGTGGGCGCGGCTGTCGCGCACGATTCATTTGCTGGGGGGAGCGGCCACCGGGCTCGGAATACCCTCCGGTGGCGGAGTCATTGTGCACACGGATACCACCATCGAGCCCTTGCGGCGTCCCGCGCACGAATTCCGTTTCGAGGACCCTAGCGTCACGCACTCACTGTTGTGCGCCGAAGGGGTCGACTGAGCCTCCTTAAGTAGCCAGTAGACCTCTGGCGCGTGCCCTACCCCCGTGATGGCATGAGTAGGTACTTCTCCCCCGTTGCCGCACGCGCGTAGCTGCGAATGGTGTCGGCGTCGATCGCCTCGGCCAGCGAGATTTCACGGGTATAGCGGCTGGCGAAAGTCGTGGTGATCTCGTTGACCACACGCTCGCCAAGCTTCGCGGTCTCCTCAGGCCCGATTCGCGCGAGATACGAGAAAAGAAGCCACCCTCCGACGCCCCAAGTAAACCCGGCAGTCGCGGGCACCGTGGTCGGCGAAAGGTCCAGCCGGCCATAGATGTACACCTGTTTGTGGACCGGTGAGCCGTACTGACCGATCGGCGGAATCCTCGCAAGAAGGACGGCCTCCATCGCTGCCAAGATCTGACCGGCAAGCGGTCCACCGCCGACAGCGTCGAATGCCAGCGTGGCGCCGGTTGCACTGAGCGCAGCCGTGAGCTGCTCGCGGAAATCCGGTGCGGTCGAGTCCACGATGTGTCTCGCGCCAATGGCCTCGAGTATCGCCCCCTGCGCGGGGCTACGAACGATGTTCACGAGTTCGACGCCGTCGGCAAGGCACAACTTGTTGAGCATCTGCCCCAGATTGGAGGCGGCGGCGGTGTGCACCAGCGCCGAGTGACCTTCCGACCGCATCGTCGAGACCATTCCGAGTGCGGTGAGCGGATTGACGAAGGCCGCTGCCGACTGTTTCGGGCTGACGCCGTCGGGGAAGACCAGGATGTCTTTCACGTTCAGCGTGCGATGGCTTGTGAACATCCGCCCAGCCATCGCTCCGACAACCTTGCCGATCAGGTGCTCGGCATCCTTGCCGGCGTCAACCACGACGCCAGCGCCTTCATTGCCCATCGACATTGACTTGCCCGTCCGCAGCGCGGCCCTCGATGCGAATTGGGGAGGAATCTTCGCCGTGGTGACCGGTCGTCCCTCAGGCCTGGCCGTACTTAGCGTTGTGAGGTCGGCGGGACCGAGCATGTCGCCTACGTCGGATGGATTGATTGGCGCGGCTTCGACCCGGACTACGACTTCATCGGCTTCCGGCACCGGGACCGGGACGTCCTCGAGTGTCAAGCGCAGTTCACCTTCCGGCGTGATCAGCGACCGAATTTCCCGCGAGATGGTGCCCATATCCCTCTCCCACTGTCTCCGACGCGAGTGCGCTCGGTAATTGGTGTTGACGTCAGATCATCGCCGGTGCCGGTCCGGGGTGACGGACGAGCTGGGTTGATCCCCGGTCCGGCTAAGAGCCGCCGGCGTGGTGCCCGAGGTTGAGTTCGTACTCGCCGGCGGTCCCCAGGCCGTGTTCGCGCGCCTTGGCCAACCGTTCCAATGCTGCAGGCGAACGCAGGGTCGCGCCGAAAACCGTTTGGGCTACTTCAAGCTGCGCTCGATCGGGCAGGCCGGTCTGATTGAGGATCGACTTGTTGGTGGCCAATACCTGGGCATCGAAGGACAGCACCCGTCGGACAAAATCGGCGACGAATCCGTCGAGCTCGGCGTCGGGGATGGCGCGGTTGATCCAGCCATACCTCTCGGCTGTCTCGGCATCGAAGTCGTCAGCGCCTAGGACGATCTCGAGTGCTCGGGCGCGTCCGACCAGCAGCGGGAGCCGTTGTGGGGCGCCTCCGCCCGGGATGAGCCCGAATCCGACCTCTGGCTGGCCGAAGATCGCCTTCTCCCGGCTGGCGAACCGGATGTCGCACGCGAGAGTGAATTCACTACCTCCCCCACGTGCCCTGCCGCGAATGACCGCGATGCTGACGACACTGCTTTGGGCGAGCCGGGCGGACGTCTCAATCCACCGCGGTTTGTCGAAGCGGCTGGTCGATTCCCCTATTCCGTAGTGGGCGAGGAAGAAGTCGGGATTCACGCTTTCGAAAGTGACGACTTTCAACGACGGTTCGGCGTCCATTGCTTCCACGAGGTCGAAGAGCTCGTCATACATTTGATCGTCGATGGTGTTGATCGGCGGATGATTCAATGTCACTCGCCAATAGCCCGGCACCTGCTTGTCGACCGTGAGTCTCGTCATCGCCTCGTCCATCTCGCCCGCAGTCTTTCCGCCTGTCGCACTGCTTAACGACATCGCAGACGTCCGTTCTAGCCGCTGCGTTGCCGCGCTTCGGTTCGGGCTACTGCGGGTGCGACCATCGGTCACTCCCGCCAGCAGCCGCCTGCCTGGTCAGTCTCGCTCCGCACGAGGCGGCGATCACTCACGTGGATTGGTGAGATCCGTGCTCGTCGGTTGCGCCTCACATGAATTGGTGATCGCCCGCCGGTTCACCGCATGCCACTTTGATCGCGGGCGCCGTCTTGCGCTTGGTCGGCGCAGACGTCATCGCATCGTTTAGGAGAGGGGAGGCAGCCCATGGCCACGGCATCCAGACCGACCGTCGTCTTGGTACACGGAGCGTTCGCCGACGCGTCGGGCTTTGGCGGAGTGATCCGCGAACTGCAGAGCGCCGGGCACACGGTGCTCGCGCCGCCCAACCCGTTGCGCAGTCTGGCATTCGACTCCGCGGCGATCGCCGCGTTCGTTGCCGCGGTCGGCGATCCCGTTGTGCTTGTCGGGCATTCCTACGGCGGTGCGGTGATCACGCAGGCCTCCGCCGTGGCTGACAACGTCACCGGTCTGGTCTATCTGGCCGCATTCGGGCTCGACGAGGGCGAAAGCTGCGCCAGTGTCCAACAACCCTTCCCGCCGTCGCTGTTGTCGAGCACCTCCTACCCCACCAGCTACGACGCCCCCGGAGCGCCGCAGGGCCCGGATCTGTACATCCGCAAGGAGCACTTCAGGGAAACCTTCTGTGCCGACGTACCCATCGACACCGCCGACGTCATGTACGCCGCCCAGCGGCCGCTGTCACTGGCCGCACTGACAGAACCCGCCACCGCCGTAGGATGGAAAGCTAAACCCAGCTGGTATCTAGTCTCCGAGCACGACAACGCCATCCCGCCTGACGCCGAACGGTTCATGGCCGAACGCATGAACGCCACCACCAAATCCATTGCCGGATCCCATACCGCCTTCATCGCCCAACCGGTGACCGTGGCCGGCTTCATTGCCGAGCCGCTCGCCGCGGCCTGAGCGGTCCTTCCCACATCGGTCTAAGGAGCACCCAGTGACTGACGACCTGCTCGAACTGGCCATCACCGCCACCGGCGGCCGTGCACTGTGGAACAGCCTGCGTGGCTTGCGAGTAGACATCTCGATCGGCGGGCCGATCTGGGCGATGAAGGGCTGGCCACCGGAACAAACCTTCGACCAGATCCTGACCGTGGACACCGTCAACGAGCACATCGTCTTCACACCGTTCACTCGTCCGGACCAGAAGATGGTGTTTGACGGCGCCGCTGACACGGTCACCATGCAGACACTCGATGGACAGCCGGTGCATACCCTCTCGCCGGCACGGGCCGGATTCAAGGGGATGCTGCGCAACAGTGATTGGGACGCAGCACATCTCGGCTATTTTCTGGGCTATGCGTGCTGGAACTATTTCGTCACCCCGTTCTTGTTCACCTACCCTGGCGTGGCAGCCCATGAAATCGAACCGTGGCGCGAGGCCGGCCAGACCTGGCGGCGGCTGGCCGTGCAGTTCTCGCCGTCGGTGGCCACCCACAACCCCGACCAGGTCTTTTACTTCGATTCCGAAGGGCTGCAACGGCGCATGGACTACATCGTCGAGATCAACGGCAGCACCCTGGTTGGCCACTACACCAGCCGCTACAAGAACTACGACGGGTTGGCGGTGGCCACGCGTCGGCGCGTGTACCGCCGCAACCCGGACAACACCGTCAACATCAACCTGCCCTCCATCACCTTGGACATCCACGACGTCGAACTCATCCGCCGCGAAGAAAAGGCACAGCCATGACGACGCAGTCCACCGCCGTTGACCATCCGTCGCGACGCCTCGTCGTCGCCCTACCAGGCTCCTATGACGATGTCCGCACCCGATACGAAACCCTCGTTCCCCAAGCCGATTCCGCACGCTTCTACCAGATGGCGTCCTGGCAGGCGACCCTGGATCTCGCAGAGATCAACGCCCCGCACGGTTTCATGTGGTACTACCGCATGGACGTCACCGCACTCATGGCCAGTTCGCCGTCGTTCTGGCAAGCCACACAGTATCTGATGGGCAACCACACCATCGCCGAACGCATGTTCCGCCATGAACCGTCGGTGATGCTGCACGCACCGCTGCGCACGCTTATCTATGCCGACCCCGACGGCGACACCAAACTCGCCGTCGACCAACCCAGCCTGCTGTTCAACAGCTACGGCAGGCCCGAAATCGCTTCCGTTGGCCTGGAACTCGACGCGCTACTCGCTGAGCTCATCAGACTGCTCGGCGCCGAGGTACCCAGCCAACTTCGCAGCCCGGTCTCCGAGCCTTAACGCCGCCGGCCAGGTTTCGCGTTACTCGAAAACGAAGACGATCTTGCCTTCCCGCCTGGCACCCCCTTGGCTGAGACGCACGGCCTCTTTCCAATCCTCGAGCGGCATGGTGCGGTCGACGCGCGCGCTCAGCGTGCCGTCGGCCACCAGCTCGACTACATCGCGGTATGCGGCCTCAACCACCGCAGGTTCACTACGGGTGAGCCAGTTGATTTCCCAGAAGCCGGTCCAGTTCACCTGGCGACCGATCAGGTCGAGGATGTCTGCGGAGTTGGCCTCTCCTGACAGATACGCGTAAGTCACCAACGTCCCGCCGAAGCGGAGGTGATGGACGAGCTTGCGCGTCGCTGGACCGCCGATCGAGTCCACGACGAGGTCCAGTTCGGTGTCTCCGAGCACTTGGCCGAGATCGGATTCGAGATCGTCACCGACGATGACGACCCGATCGCCGCCCCAGCTGCGGACCAGCGCAGCGGCGCTTTCGCGGCGAACCACGCTGAGGGTCTTCCAGCCGAATCGCCGCGCCAACTTGATCACGTATTCTCCGACCGCCGAGTTGCCCGCGGTCTGACCGATCCAGCGGCCGGGCATCGAAGGATCACCGAAGTTGCGCAGCATCAACAGGGCGGTCATCGGGTTGATCCCGACCATCGCCAGCTGAACGGTGTCGATATCGTCCGGGACCACGACGACATCAGTGGTGGCGGCGATGACATGGGTGGCCCAGGTGCCGTGGCGATAGGTCGGTAGGAGGAGCACCCGGTCGCCAACCAGTGACTGGTCCTCGCCGGGGCCGACGGCGACGACCCGACCGACACCTTCGCCGCCGACGTCGGACGGTGGGCTGGGCGTGATGAAGTACTGGCCGCTGATGTAGAGAAAGTCCGACGCGTTGACGGTCGCGGCCTGCACCTCGACGAGCACTTGGCCGGGACCCGGTGCGAGCGTCTGCAATTCGACGAGTTGCAGAACGTCAGCGGGTTCACCGATGGCGGTGATCTGCAGCTTACGCATGACAGCCTTTCGATAACTTGGTGGGACTAGTCCTGCTTGATGACGTGCAGGGTGCTCAGGGGTCCGCCGAGTTGCATCAATCTGCCCCCGTCACGCAGGCCACCGACATACACCGGCGCGAACCCAAGGCCGCCGATCAGTTGATCGAAATCCGCGCAGGCGGTGCGGTCGTCGCCCGCGTAGAACACGACCTGGCGGCCGTCGGTGTGACGCGGGTCGGCAGCAAGGTAGCTGGCGTACATCGCGTTGAAGGCCTTGATGATCGTCGCGCCGGGCAAATGCCGGGCGACCCATTCGCTGCCCGTTTCCTCGCCGAGGTCGACATAGCCCCGGTAAACCGGTGCGTATTCGGCGAATTGGTTGGTGGCGTCAACGACGATCCGACCCGTCCAGTCCGCGATGACGTCGGCGAGCTCAGGCACTCGCAGGAACGGCAGCGCCAAAATCACCAGATCGGCTTCGGCCGCCTGCTGGACGGTCGCCGCTTTCGCACGATCACCGAGTTCGACGGTCAGTTCCGTCAGGCTGTCCGGGCCCCGGCTGTTGCTGATGAGCACCGGGATCTGTGCAGCGACCAAGTGGTCGGCCAACGCCTGGGTGAGCGGCCCGGAGCCGATGAATCCGACACTTGTAAACACGGGTGTGCTCCCTTCGAACAGTGACGCCAAAATGTCCGCGCCACACCACGTTTCTGTTGCGCGTGCACGGGGGACGTTGCGTCGGTTGGTGTCATGGTTTGACCACGACCGTGCCGACCTTGCCGGGTTGGGACACGTGGCGCACCGCGTCGGCGATGCGGTCGAGCGGATACGTGGCGGCGACATCGAAGTGCTGGGGCATTTCCGTGGCGATCATGACGGCGGTGGCCGCGTCGGAGGCGCGTTGTTCGGGCGATACCGCCTCGAGCCATCGGTTGATCGTCAGGCCACGGATGGCCCGCTCCGAGTGCAGAACCGTCGAGGCATGCAACGGGATCGGGTCTTGCGCAAGCTCACCGTAGATGATCAAGGTCCCGCCGGCGCTGAGCACCGACAGCAAATCGGCAGCCCCAGCACCGCCGACGGGATCGAGGGCAACCGGTATGCGCCGGCCGGCTGCTGCGGTTCTCGCCTTGTCGGCCCAGCCCCGGTCGGAGGTGGAAACGACCGGCACCGTGGGGAACCGGGCGCGCAGCTGCTGGGCGCGCTGCTCGCTGCGAACGATGCTGATGGTGGCGATCTGGTGTTCCTCGGCGACGGCGGTGAACAACCTGCCCACAGAGGAAGCCGCGGCGTTGTTGAGCACCACACCGTCGAATCCGACGCTGAAGTGTTGCTGCGCCGCGCGGCGCAGCAACAGTGCGGTGATCGGGTTGCACAACATTTGCGCGGCTACCTCGTCGGACACCACGTCAGGCACCGGAACGGCGATCGCGGCTTCGACGTTGACCAACTGTCGCCACGCGCCGTCGTGGGGGAAGAACGTGACCCGGGTCGCCGGAGTGAAGCCGCCGACTCCAGCGCCGACCTCGGTGACCACCCCGGTTGCTTCGATCCCTGCACTGAGCGCGTTGCCCGTGGGCGGTGCAGCGGATATTGCCAGCAGGTCACCGGGATGGATCGGAAACGCGGTGACCCGTACCTGCAGTTGACCTGGCCCCGGAGGTGGCGGCTCTCCGACGTCGGTGACCTCGAGTATTTCTGACGGATCTCCCGCGCAGCGGTAGGTGATCGCCAGACTCACGGGTTGCTCTCCTTGGTTCTTGGTTGGTGTACGCCCACGGCGGCAGAGCCATCGATCGTTGGCAACCCTCCGCCCTTCGACCACGGCTGTCGATACGATTCTTAACATCCGGATGGTCGGCGTTCTCTCACAAGAACACGTGAGCCGCCGCCACTCGGGCACACCGGGGCGCCACATCCCAAGGTCGCCTGCACCACGCCGACCGCGAACATCGGTGAGGCAGTGGGGCGCCGTTCAGCGGGCCGCAGTCGCTCAGACCAGCTCGCCCAGCTCTCGCAGCGCGTTGGTCAACTGCACCCGCGACTGGACGCCGAGCTTCGTATAGGCCGAGCGCATATGCGTACTTACCGTATTCACTGAAATGCCAAGCGCTTTCGCGGCCGACTTGTCGGTATGGCCATCGGCGACCAGGTAGGCCACGCGGCGCTCGGCGTCGGTCAACGGTTTGCGTGCCGACCGCGAATTGTTGCTCGACCACTTCGTCCGTCGAACACCTGCCCGCCGCATCACCCTTTGCACCCCCGCCCGACGAGCCGCCGCACCCATGTACGCGTAGTCATCCCACGCCTCGTCAAGTCGATCCAGCCCAAGCTGGCGTTCACCGGCGTTTAGCAGCATCAGACCATAACTTTCGGCCCCCGCCGCCCGTATCCCTCGTCGCGGGCTGTGCCGCAGAATCTTGAACGAGTCGGCAACCATCGGGAGGTCATCGGTGAACTGTCCGCGCAAATTCACCGCCATCCCGTCCAATGTGGCGACCTCGGGATTGCGGGCCGCGGCCTCTTCGGCGATCGCGACGACAACCTTCATGAGATCTGCGGCGCCGCACGCCAATGCGGCCTCAAAGAGAACCGGCATCCAGCACGGCCACCAGGCGGAATAGCAGTTCGCCTCGACCGGCTGCTCCAGCAACTCTGACCATATCGTCAGGCCGTGCTTTGCGTCGCCTCCCGCCGCGCTCAACCACCCGCGGCAGAAGACGTACCCCGGGTGCACAGCCGCTTCAGCCGCGCCAAGCACACCGGAAACCCATTCGATCCGCCGCTCGGCCAGCGCAAGTTCCCCCCGCAACAATGCGATGAAGACCCGGATGAACATGGCCTCGACGATCTGTTCCTTGGTGCCGATCAGCTGCCCGAGTTCGACCACCGAGGCGGCGACGTCGTCTGCATCGCCGAGATCACCGAGGTTGTAGTGCTGTTTGGCCTTCGCGAACAACACAGTCGGCGTAAGCGCCTCGGCGTTGGCGTGACTGTCCCGGTCGGCGGCATCCAGAAGCATCTGTGCGTCGTCGTAGCGATCAAGAAGCTGCAGCTGCATGATCTCTTCGGCCAGATATGAAATTCCGGTCACTGACCGCAATTCGCGGAAATGCTTGAGCGCCAACTGATGCCGACGTTGAGCGTGTGCCGCTTCGCCGGCGGCCTGAAGGCCGAAAGCCACTGCGTCGCGGTCACCAGTGGTCCTCGCACGTGCCAACGCTGCGTCGGCTCGCGCGGCGGCAGTATCGGCACCCACGATGCGGGTGTTCGCCAACGCCTGCGCAGCGTGGAAGCGCGCAGCGAGATCGGGGCGCTCACCGCTCAGCGCGAGCATGTGATGGGCGCGGTCGATGATCTCGGCGAAACATCCGTTGTGCCACAGCGCTTTCACCGCATGCGTCTCGATGCGGCTCACGGTGTCGACGTCATTGACCGTCGCGAGCAATCGGTCGGCGACGGCGATGGTGTCATTGGCGCGCTGAGCGCTCGAGAGCACCGTCACCGTGCGTTCACCAAGCTCGGCCCAGTAAGGCTGGCCGGGGCGCAGCATGTCGAAGGCGTGAGACGCCAGTTTGGCGGCATCGGCGGCGCTGGTTGTGACGAGCGCCTCGGCGGCAGCAATCATGACGCGGGCGTTGGACGCATCACCGACGCTGACGGCGACCTTCGCGTGCGCGGCGGCCAGTGTTGGATCTGCCGAGGCGAGGAAATGTTGGGCAAATCGGGTATGAAGCTGCCGTCGCACGTCGGCGGCGATCGATTCATAGATGGAATGCCGGACTATGTCGTGGACGAGAACGAGCTCGATGCCGGTGGAGGCGATCAGACCCGAGGCGACCGCGGCACCGACGGCGTTGTCGTAGTCGGGGCCGAGCGCGATCTCGCACACCTGGGACAATTCGGTTATGCCGACCGCACGTCCGGCTACCGCGAGACCGTCAATAATGGTGCGCGATGTTTTCGACAACCCGGACAGCCGGTATCGCATAGCGGTGTGAAATTCCGTTGGAACAACGTCCCGGTCGGATTCGGTGCGCCGTGTTAGGCCCTCCACGATCTGCGTCGCCAGAAACGGGTTGCCACCGGCGGCGTCAAGTAACTCTTGTTGATCGTCGCTAACCCTGTGTCCCAAACGATCCCGTGCGATGTCGGTGATCGCGCTGCGTGATAGCGGGCCCAAGGATATGTGCTCGACCTCGACCGTATCCGCGGCGCTGACGCTGATACCGTCCGCGCGCAACCGGCTCGCCAGCACCCAGGCCACGGGCCACCCCACCAGGCGCGGTATCAGCCAACGCAACCCAAAGCGGCTGACGGGGTCCGCCCAATGCACGTCATCGACCGCGATCAGTACTTGTTGCGTGGCTGCCACCGTTTGAAGATGTCCAACCATGCGGTCGACGAGCACCAGCGGGTTGCCCGTCAGGGTGGTGAGCGCCTCGAAGTCGGGAGCCGCGATGAGCGGATCACGACCGGCACGCAGCAGACTGAGGATCGGCGCGCCGGGAAAGGTTTGCCCGATCTCATCGCATTTGCTGCGCGCCACCCTGATGCGCATTTGGGCTGCTTGCCGAGCAATCTCTGACAGCAGGGCGGTCTTTCCAATCCCGGGATCACCGGAGATCAGCACGACCCCGCTGGCTCGATGGTCGTGAGTGCGCCGCACGACGCGCAGCGCGGCCGCCAACGCTTCATCGCGGCCACGCAGCGGGCCGTATGGCCTCATGATCCCGGGCATGGTGGGGATGCCGCCAACGCCCGTGCACCGTCAGACGGCTGGGGCCGATTCATCGACACACCGATCGCTCCCGCCCAGCTAGGCCATCGTGCAGTTCGCGCGGTGCAGATCCGCGTAACTCATCTCACGACTTTAGCGCCAAACCAGTTGTCGTTCGAAACTCGAGCAGGCTCATTGCCAGCCAACCGTCCGATCCCGATAAGGGGGGCGTGCCTGGGGCGGATGCCGCCAGGGTCCATCGCGAAGTCGACGTGGGACGGCACCTGTCTGTCTTCGACGAACACGGCGAGAACGTCCGTGTACTTCGAACTGATGCCCTAGCCCGAACCCGCACAACGACTAACGGAGGCACACACATGGCGTTGAGATCCGCTCGGCTCTCGGGTGACCCGGTCCTCGAGCAGTGCCTTGCCGGTCAGCACCGGATGTTGGCACCCGAGGAGAACCTTTCGGTCATGCGGGTGCAGGAAGCCCTTGTCAAGCTGGGGTTTTCACCCGGCCAGCTGGACGGCGTCTTTGGTCCGACGACCGGGGCGGCGGTGAGCGCCTACAAGCAGTCCCGCGCTCTGCAACCCAGCGATCCCGTCGTCGGGCCCGGAACATCCAACGGACTCGACGCCGAAGTGTTCTTCGATCCGCCCGAACTGGATCCCGATTTCGCCGAGCTGGCGCCATTCGTGCCCAAGCATGCCGTGGAACCGTTTCTTGGGTTCGAACTGACGCCGCTTATCAGCGCGCCGCTCGACAGCCAGCGCCACGATGTCGGGACCTTCCTGCTCGCGAAACTCACCGACGGCACCTTGCTGGGAATCGTGGCAAGTTCGCGTGCGGCGGATGTGGCCTCCGATCCCCGTATCCCCGACGCCACGAAGCAGCACCTGCTCGAAGGTCTCGGACCCTCAGCCGGTAGGACCGTTTCGTTCACCGGCACCGACGGCGTCACGCACGTGGTGATTTTGCTCGACGAGCCCACCGTGCGGGGCCGTCGCATCATCGTTCATCGCCCATCCGGCCGCAAGGCGCCCCTGACGTTGCGCGCCGCCATCTGCCACGAGATGACGCACGTGCGCAACCTCGGGCTGGGTCTGCAGAGAACACCCGACTTCAACACCGACGTGTTTCTGGACCCCAACCTCGCCAACAGCTTCACCACCACCACCGGCATCCCCAGCGCAACGGCCTTCAATCAGTTCACCGCCGAAATGAACGCACGACACGTCGAATGGATCATCGAACAGGAGAACGCCGGCAATCCCTTCGCAGCAAGGTTTTTGGCACCGGCCGCGCTGGCACACGCGGCCGAGTTCTACTTCGCCGAAACCGATCCCGTGTTTCTCTTCGATGACAACGGCTATATCGACACCATCGTCCAGCGCGGCCACCAGGCGACCTACCAGCAGATCGCGCTGTGGTTGCGTCAGGTCGGCACACTGATGACGTTCAGCGGCAACGCCGATACTCAACAAACCAGCGCACAGTTGTTCAAAGACGCAGCCGACTCGGCTGACTTGTTTGCGCTCAATCCCAGTTCTCCGCTTCCGGATGGCGACGGCCTGTACCCGCGCGATCAGGACTTCGTCTAGCCCTGCCGTCGCCAAAACTTCGGCGTTAACCCGCCAAGCCTCGTCGAATCCCCATCACCATCGACGGATAAACAATGACTCACGCACTTCCCTTGACACTGGCTAAATCATTGTGCCGTAAGGTAATTCGCCCACGAGATCGAAGCTGAATAATCCCGGCGCCTTGTTCACCCAAGGGAGCCAGACTCTTTGCGGTTGCCTCGTCTCAGCAGTGCAAACCACCGAGGTCATACACACTTTCTGGTGGGGCGGGCGGGGCTCGAACCCGCGACCAACGGATTTGTGTAATTCTCACCAAAAAGGCGGACGGGTACTTCTCACATTCGGGACGGACCCCGAGAACCATACGGTTGTGCTGAAATTTGCCTCAGAGAGTAGACATCGGCGAATCTTCACATGTGCGCGAACTCGGTGCGCCCATCTCACCGAAGGGCTACGTGACGCTAGTAGCCGATCGTAAAGCGGCGTTGAAGGAAACGTGGTAGCTCGGCCTCGTCTAATAGCGCAACCGCGGCGTCCTCCATGGAGATGCGGCTGCGGCCATCGGCGTCAATTACTATCTGGTCCTCGCCGATGCGGAAGCGGCCGGTGCGCTCGCCCGGCGCGATCAGCTCGGCCGGGCTGAAGTACGTCCAGCGGCGGTTCGAGGCGCGCAGCACGTTTAGGGCGTCCCGGTGTCCGCGGGACGCGAGCGCGTAATCCGCTGGCAGACCGAGACGTTCGAGACCCTGGCGGAGTCGTACGTCCTCGTCCGCGGCTACTCGGCCGGGTTCGATTTCGAGGCTGCCCGCGCCGCCCACCACGATGAGCCGGGTGCGCGGATGGGCTTCGAGGGCCTTCAGCAGGGAGCGAGCGGCCGTGGCATAGACCGTCGGATCGGCGATAGCGCTGGCGACGGCGCCGCCGAAATCCTTTGCGGCATTGCCGGGTTGGTAGCAACTAAGAAGCATATCGAGACCTGGGAGCTGTGCGGCGACAGCGGCGCTGTCGAAGATGTCGAGACTCGCCCAGGTCAGATCCGAGTGCGCGGCGTTGGCATGGGCGGTGTCACGAGTGAATGCCCTAACATGGTGATCACGGGTCAGGGCCTCAGTGACTGCGCGCTGCCCGATTTGGCCGGTCGCACCAATGACTCCAAAGAACCGCCTGTTCGGCACTCCGGGCCGACTCGTAGGCACTGGCTCAATCCGCTCTACAGCAGTCACCGTCGTCAGTCTGGCTCACCACCCCACTGCTTGTTTCGGAATCACGTTCCCATCCTCGACGCGTCCGGGTCTTTTCTTCGGCCTAAACACGTCTCGCCTGCGCGGCCCACAGCGTGCGGCCATGGTCCATCAGTCCCGCCTATCGCTCAGCGGTCCGGCAGCCTCAGACTGTGAGTTCGTGCGGGCACTTCTCATACTCGCCGGTCTCGCGGGATGCGAGCGGCCTCGGCGTCGACCGGTTTTTGAATGACCAGTTCAGAACTTGCTATCATTGTGCCATGGCTCGACCGCGGAAATTCGTTGAAGATGAGGTTATTGCGGCTGCCCGCGATCAGTTCTGGACCCACGGATATGCGGCAACATCCCTCGATGACCTGGTCGCAGTGACCGGCCTGGGGCGCGGCAGTCTGTATGGCGCTTTCGGTGATAAGCACGCCCTCTTCATGCGGGCACTTGACCAGTATTGCACCGCGACGATGGCCGCCGTGCGTGCCGAGCTTCGGGACGCGGCCGAGTCGGCCTACGATCGCCTGGTTGGCCACATCCGTAGCATGGCGCG
>DATKEW010000130.1:0-32313 GCA_035511785.1 Mycobacterium sp. | reverse complement strand
CGACCGCTCTCGATGTTCAGGCCAAACATGCTGCGGCACAAGAAGAGCTCACCGCTGCGCTGGCCGCCGGCGACGTCGCCGACCTCACGGCGGCACGATGCGCCGACCAGCGGCGCCGCGAACTGCAGAGCAGCCGCGACCAGTTGAGCGCGACGTTGTCGGGCCTGTGCGGCGATGAAGATATAGACCAACTGCGCGCGCGGCTGACGCAATTGTGTGCCGGCCAACCGGCCGAAGCCGATCTGATGACGGATATCACCGCCGCCCGCAGCGAACTCGATGCGGCAGAGGCCGCTCGGGTGGCCGCGGACGCCGAATGCGAGACCCGTCGTCGCGCGGCGGCGGCGGCCGCGGCCCGGCTGGCCGAGACATCCACCCGGGCAACGGTTTTGCTAGACAAGGTGGCAACCCAACGCGCCGAGCTCGAAAGGGCCACCGCCCAGCTGGTCCAGGAGCGGGCGTCGGTTGGCGACGAGGCCCTGTCGTCGTCGGCGGACGCCGGCCAGCGGGCCGCGACCACTGCGCAGCAGAGGGCCGCCGACCTGGCCGGGGAACTGGCCGCCGCGGCCCCGGACGCGGTGGCCGCCGAATTGGCCGACGCCACACAGGCAGCCGAGTCGCTACGCGATCGCTACGAAGAAGCCGCCCGCGCGTTGCGCGAGGTCGGAATCGAACTCTCCGTTTTCGGTAACGAGGGTCGCCAGGGCAGGCTCGATGCCGCGGAGACAGAACACGAACACGCCAGCAGCGAGCACACCCGGGTCGGCCGCCGGGCCCGGGCCGCGGAGCTGCTGCGGTCGGTGATGGCACGCCACCGCGACACCACCCGACTGCGCTACGTCGAGCCCTACCGCACGGAACTGCAACGGCTGGGCCGTCCGGTGTTCGGGCCCACTTTCGAGGTCGACATCGACAGTGATCTGTGTATCCGCAGCCGAACCCTGGCCGGCGTCACGGTGCCTTACGAATCCCTATCCGGCGGGGCCAAAGAGCAACTCGGCATTCTGGCGCGGCTGGCAGGCGCCGCCCTGGTCGCCAAGGAGGACTCCGTTCCGGTAGTCGTCGATGACGCGCTGGGGTTCACCGATCCCGACCGGCTGGCCAAGATGGGGGAGGTATTCGACACCGTGGGCGCTCACGGTCAGGTGATAGTGCTCACCTGTAGTCCCGACCGCTACGACGGCGTCGCGGGCGCACAGCGCATCGATCTGAACGTTTAGCACCGTCGGTTGTCCCGAGCGTCTTACACTCACCCGAAACGGGAGTGCACCATGGACATTCAGTGTGACTACCTAGTGGTCGGTACCGGCTCAGCCGGCGCGGTCGTGGCGAATCGGCTCAGCAGCGATCCGGCCACCGCGGTCGTTGCGCTCGAGGCGGGGCCGCCAGACAAGAACCGATTCATTTCGATCCCAGCGGCCTTCTCCAAGCTCTTCCGCAGCGAGATCGACTGGGATTACCTGACCGAACCGCAGCAGGGGCTCGACGGCCGCGAGATCTATTGGCCCCGGGGCAAGGTGCTCGGCGGGTCATCATCGATGAACGCGATGATGTGGGTGCGCGGATTCGCCGCCGACTACGACGAGTGGGCGCTGCACGCCGGGTCGCAGTGGTCGTTTTCCGACCTGCTCGGATACTTCCGTCGCGTCGAGAACGTCACCGACGCGTGGCTCTTTGTCAACGGCGACGACAGCGGAGTGACCGGCCCGCTGCACATTTCCCGTCAACGTAGCCCGCGCCCCGCGACCGCGGCCTGGCTGGCCGCCACCCGCGAGTGCGGATTTCTCCCCGCGCAACCGAATTCACCTCGTCCGGAGGGCTTCTGCGAAACGGTGGTCACCCAGCACCGGGGC
The DNA here is from genome assembly GCA_035511785.1 of Mycobacterium sp. Taxonomy (GTDB): domain Bacteria; phylum Actinomycetota; class Actinomycetes; order Mycobacteriales; family Mycobacteriaceae; genus Mycobacterium. The sequence continues at coordinate 30,460 of DATKEW010000130.1, read as the reverse complement.
GCTCGATTCAGCACCGCCGACGCCTACTTGAAGCCGGCCATGGGCCGCAAAAACCTCACCGTGCTCACCGGGGCCACCGTTACCCGAGTGGTCATCGACGCAGGCCGGGCGGTCGGCGTGGAATTCCAGCACCGCGGCCAACAATGCGTCGCTCATGCCCGCCGCGAGGTGGTGCTCTGCGGCGGTGCCATCAACAGCCCCCAGCTGTTGATGCTTTCCGGTATCGGCGATCGTGACCATCTTGCGGATCACGGTATCGACACCGTCTACCACTCACCCGAGGTGGGGCGGAACCTGCTCGACCACCTGGCCACACCGCTGGGCTTCGACGTTGCCGGCGATAGCCTGGCCGCCGCCCAAAAGCCCAAAGAGTTGCTCAAATACCTGCTGCGGCGCCGTGGCATGCTCACCTCTAACGTCGGCGAGGCCTACGGATTCGTCCGCAGCCGGCCCGAGCTGGACCTTCCTGACCTCGAGCTGATCTTTGCTCCGGCGCCGTTCTACGACGAGGGCCTGCTCGTTGAGCCGCCGGGGCACGGGGTGGTGTTCGGGCCGATCCTGGTCGCCCCGGAAAGCCGCGGCCAGATCACGCTGCGGTCGGGCGACCCACACGCCAAGCCGATCATCGAACCGCGTTACCTGTCGGATCCCGGCGGCGTAGACCGTGCCGCGATGATGGAAGGGCTGCGGATATGCGCCCGGATTGCTGCCGCTCCCGCCTTGAAAGACCTGCTCGGTCCCATCGCGCGACCCCGCGACTGCACCGAGCTGAACGAGGCCACCCTCGAGCTGGCGCTCAACGCCAACTCGCAGACCCTGTATCACCCATTGGGCACCTGCCGGATGGGCAGCGACGAATCAAGCGTCGTGGATCCGCAGCTGCGGGTCCGGGGCGTCTACGGGCTCCGAGTGGCCGACGCCTCGGTGATGCCTGGCACCGTCCGTGGGCACACCCACGCGCCGTCGGTGCTGATCGGGGAGAAGGCCGCCGACCTGATCCGCGGCTGACCGAGGCTGGTGTCGGCAGAATGGGACTATGGTGGGCCGACTCCGATGACGATGAACCCGAAGCGGCGCCGTGTGCACGAGAAGCTGGCGGGGCTGCCCGGCGTGCGGCGGGTGCGCCGGCCCCTCTCGCCCGGCAGCGCTGACGAGTTCGATCTGTTCTACGTACGCACCGGCCGCCGGTCCGCCCACCCGCTGGTGCTCATCCCGGGAGGCCCGGGGGTGGCGTCGGTGCAGATGTACAAAGGGCTACGCCGGCGGGCCGTCGCCGCGGGTCTCGACGTGATCATGATCGAGCATCGCGGGGTGGGCATGTCGCGCCACGACGACTCGGGTGTCGACCTGCCGCCCCAAGCTTTCACCGTCGATCAGGTTGTCGACGATGTTGCCGCTGTCCTCGCTGATGCATATGTGGACTCGGCCGTCATCTATGGCACGTCGTACGGCACCTATATCGCGGCCGGCGTCGGCATCCGGCATCCCGCCCTGGTGCAGGCGATGATCCTCGATTCGCCGCTGCTGTCGCGGCATGACATCGCGATCGTGCGCGACGCTCTTCGCGGGGTGCTGCTGGAGGGCGATAGACCGGAAACCGCCGCACTGGCGGCCAAGGTTCGCAAGCTCGTCGACGTGGGTGTGATGACCGCCTCGGCGGGGCAAGTCGCGGCCACGGTTTACGGCTACGGCGGGGCGGCTCTGCTCGATCGTCAACTCGACCTGTTGCTCGATGGCCGAATTATGTTGTGGCGGGGACTATCCCGCTTCACCAATGTGGCCGACCGCACGGTACCGTACCGATACGAGACTGATCTGGTGGGACGCATCGCATTCCGCGAACTCGACTACGCCGCAGAACCCGACGGTCTACCACTCGATCCCGCGATGGCGATACGCGAAACACTCACCGAAACGGCTGCTTTCGAGGCCGAGCCCTATGACCTGATGGCTGAGATGCCGAAATTCGGTTGGCCCACGGTGGTGGTTTCCGGTGGCCGCGATCTCGTCACCCCGCCGGCGGTGGCCGAACGCGTGGCGTCACTGCTGCCGAATGCGGTGTTCATGGCACTGCCGACGATGGCGCACAGTGCGCTGGACTTTCGCGAGCCCGCTGCCCTGGCGATCGCCGGGGCGGTGCGGCGTCAAGAATTCGACTCGCTTGCCGCCGCGGCCCCGGCGTTGGATGCGCTGCCGGCGCGTCCCACGGTGCGCTTGCTGTGGAAGGCGATCGATGTGGCGGCCACCGCCGAAGGTGTCTTTCCGGCGGTAGCTCCGCTGTGGCGGCGGCTCAGGTCCGCATGAACCCGATCGCGGTGTAGTTCAGGTCGGCGAGACCGGGCGCGCCGAAGTTGGCCAGCGTGCTGCGCACCGCGACGTCGCCGGGAGATTGCGTCAGCGGCAGGCTGAATCCCTCGGCCCAGATCAGCTTGTCGAGGTCGTTGGCCAGCGCCCGAGCCTTGCCGGGATCGAGTTCTTCGAGCGTTCGCTCGATCGCGGCGTCGATCTCCGGGCTGCCGATCTTGCCGAAATTGCTTGCGCCGTCGGACTGGTAGATCTGGGTCAGCGCCGACAGCGGGAACGCGTCGCCAAGCCAGCCGAACTGCGCCATATCAAAAGCCCCGACGTTGATGTAATTGCTGAAAAAGCCGCTGCCGGACCGGGCTACGAGATCCAGTTTCACTCCGATCTGGGCCAGGCTGTGTTGGGCGACCTGGGCGAACACCCGGCTGCCCTGCGCGTCGTAGAACAAATCGCGGATCACGAGCCGGCGACCGTCCTTCTCCCGGAACTGGCCATTGAGCTTCCAGCCCAGGGCGTCAAGCTCTCGTTTTGCCGCGGTCGGGTCATACGGCACGGTGGCACTGTTGTCCTGGTAGCCCTCCTGCCCGGCGACGTAGATGTGATTGTTCAACGGCACCGGGTGACCGGTGAGGCCGTACTGGACCACCTTGGCGATCGTCTGCCGGTCGATGCCCTTGGACACTGCGACGCGCAGCGCCTTGTCGGCGAGGATCGACCCCGCGGCTCCGTTGAACGTGAAATGTGACCAACTCGGGGCAGGGGCGCGCCGGATCGAGATGCCCTTGGTTCGCTGCGCGATCGTCAGCTGGTCCAGCGTGCCGACCCCGGCCGCATCGATCGTGTTGTTCTGCAGCGCCGGCAGCCGCGCGGCGTCATCGAGCACCAGGAAGGTGATGGTGCTCAGGCGCGGCCGATCTCCCCACCATTTCGGGTTGCGGGTCAACATGATCCGCTGCGTGGTCCGGTCCAGTGACGACACGATGAATGGACCGGCAGACGGACCCGGACCCTCGAGCTGCCCTTTGTTGAACGCCTCGGGGGTGGAGGTCACGCTTTCGGGAAGCAGCATGCCGTTGCCTGCGAACATGCCGCGCCACTCGGCGTAGGGCTTGGCGAAAGTCATGATGGCCTGCCGGTCGTCGACCCCGCGGGTCACCGAGGCGACCCGGTCGGCGCCACTGGGGCCCGCGATCGCGAAGTTCTTGTCGACGCCGCTGAGAGCGTGGATTTGGCTGGCGATGTCGCGCCAAGTGATCGGTGTGCCGTCGGACCACACGGCCTTGGGGTTGATGGTGTAGGTGACCACCTGCGGGTTGGTCCCGGTGAGCTCGACGCTGGTGAAGTAGTTGGTGTCCACCGTCGTCGAGCCGTCTGGCCCGATGACAAACGCCCGCGGCAAGGTGGCCTTCATCATCGCGGCGACCTCGGCCGAGTTGCCGTCGATGTGCAAGATGTTGAAGTTCGGCGGAAAGTCGGTGAGCGCCAGCCGCAGGTTGCCACCGTCTTGCAGTGTGGCGGGATCTTGCGGGTTGATGTCGCTCGTTGTGCCGATCGCGGCGTTATCGCCGGTCGAGGGCGCGAGGCTGGTTGCGGCCGAGCATCCGGAGACCACAAGCGCGGTGACGAGGGCCGCCACTGCGGCCCGGCCGGCCCACCGCCGGTTCCTTCGGCTAACCACGACCACTCGGGTCCGGTTGGGGCACCGCGCCCAGCAGCCGCCGCGTGTAATCGTGTTGCGGATTGCCGAACACCTCCCGGCTGTCGCCCTGCTCCACAATCGTCCCGGCGTACATCACGACGACCTGATGGGCGAGGTGTTTGACCACCGAAAGATCGTGGGAGACAAACAGATACGACAAAGCGAACCGCTCTTGCAGGTCGAGCAGCAGGTTGATGATCCCCGCCTGAATGGAGACATCGAGCGCGGACACCGGTTCGTCGAGCGCCAAGATCTTGGGCTGCAGTGCAAGCGCCCGGGCGATACCGATGCGCTGTTTCTGTCCGCCGGAGAACTCGGCCGGATAGCGGTCTGCGTCGGCGCGGCGCAAGCCCACGATGTCGAGCAGCTCGGCGACCCGCGAGTGGGTGTCGGTGTCGGTGAACCCATTGGCCTGCAAGGGTTCAGCAATGAGGTCGAAGACCGGCAGCCGCGGATCCAGGGACGCTATCGGGTCTTGGAACACAACCTGAATATCGCGGCGCAGCGATCGCCGCTTAGCCGGGCTCAGGGTGGCGACGTCGTTGCCCAGCACTTCGATCGATCCCGACTGTGGCGCAACGAGCTCCAGGATCTCGTGCAACGTGGTCGACTTCCCCGAACCGGACTCACCGACGATGCCCAAGGTGCGGCCCTGCTGCAACTCGAAACTGACGCCGTCGACCGCGCGGACCTCGCCGATGGCGCGACGCAGCACCACGCCCTTCGTCAGCCGGAACGTCTTGACCAGATCGCGTACCCGCACGACAACGGATGAGTCGCCAGGTTGTGCTGCACGGGCCGCGGTATTGATCCCGTAGATGTCAGACGCGCTGCGTCCGTTCACCTGGTCGGTGCGGATGCAGGCGGCCCGGTGATCGGGACCGACGGCGACGAGTTCTGGTTCCGCGGCGCGACATTCAGCAACGACCAGTGGGCAGCGCGGCGCGAAAGGGCATCCCGGCTCGAGACCGGCCAATGACGGCGGCGCGCCGGGTATGGGTACCAGCCGGGTGCCCTGGGCTGCGTCCAATCGAGGTACGGAGCCCAACAACCCGACGGTGTAAGGCATCTGGCGATCACGGTAAAGCTGATGCACTCCAGCGGACTCGACCACCCGGCCGGCGTACATCACCAGCGCCCGGTCGGCGAACTCGGCGACCACACCGAGGTCGTGGGTGATGATGAGCACCCCGGCGCCGGTGACGTCGCGCGCCGTCTTGAGCACCTCGAGGATCTGCGCCTGCACGGTGACGTCCAGCGCGGTGGTGGGTTCGTCGCAGATCAACAAGTCGGGATCGTTGGCGATCGCGATCGCGATGACCACCCGTTGCCGTTCGCCACCGGACAGTTCATGCGGAAACGCGCGGGCGCGTCGCTCCGACTGCGCAATGCCCACCAGCTCAAGCAGTTCCACCGCCCGTCGACGGGCGGCCTTCCTGCCGACCCGTGGTTGGTGGACCTCGATTGCCTCGGCGATCTGGTCGCCGACCGTGTACACCGGGGTCAGCGCAGACATCGGATCCTGGAACACCGTGCCCAGCGTCTTGCCGCGGAACCGCGACATCGCGTCATCGCCGAGGCCCAGTAGTTCGGTGTCGTGCAACCGGACCGAGCCGCGCACTTGGGCGTACTCCGGCAGCAGGCCCACCACCGCCATCGCGGCCGCGGACTTACCCGATCCCGATTCGCCGACCATGGCCACGACTTCCCCGGGGTCGATGCTGTAACTAATGCCACGCACCGCAGTCACCGGTTGCCCGTCCGTCGGGAAGGTGACGGCCAGGTCCTTCACGTCGAGCAGCGGGCTCACCGCAGACCACCCCGTAGTGTCCGGCTGCCGGGGTCGAGCGCGTCGCGCAAACCGTCGCCGGTCAGGTTGGCGCACACCAGGATCAGCACCAAGATTCCTGCCGGAAACAAAAACACCCACGGGAACGTCGTCGCCGACTGGGTGCCATTGGCGATCAGAGTGCCCAGTGACACGTCGGGCGGCTGGATGCCGAAACCGAGAAAGCTCAAGCCCGTTTCGGCCAGGATGGCCGAGGCGACGTTGAGGGCGGCGTCGATGATCAAGATGGATGCCACGTTGGGCACCACGTGACCGATGATGATCCGCCGACTTGAGACACCCATATACCTTGCAGCCCTGATGAATTCGCGTTCGCGCAAGCTCATGGTCATGCCGCGCACCATGCGCGAGCTGACCATCCAGCCGAAGCCCGCCAGCAGCAGGACGAGCAGCACGATGTTGGCCGAGTTCTTGATTCGGGGCGTCACGATGGCAATGAGGATGAAGCTGGGCACCACCAACAACAGGTCGACGACCCACATCAGCATCCGGTCACGCCAGCCTCCGAAATAGCCCGCGATCGAGCCGACGGTGGCGGCAATGCCGGTGGAAATGAAGGCCACGCAGACGCCAATCAGCATCGACTTCTGCATCCCGCGCAGGATCTGAGCCAACAAATCTTGGCCCAGCGCGTTGGTGCCCAGCCAGTGATGCGAGTTGGGGGGCTGCAGCAGGGCGTTGAAGTCGAGGTCGTCATAGGAGTACGGCAGCACCGAGGGCAGCGCATAACAGCCGACGAAAAGCAGGACCAGCAGGCTCAGCGAGGCCACCGCTGCTCGGTTGCGCGAAAACCTGCGCAGCACCAGGGTTCGGCGCGACGTGAAAACCGTTGCTTCTGAACTGGATAGCCCATGGGCGGCGTCGGCTTTGTCGGTGGCGGTCATGACACCCGCACCCGCGGGTCAAGAGCCGCATAGATGACATCGGAGAGTAGACCGGCCAGCAAAACCACCGCGCCGGAGAACACCGTGATCGCGGCGACGATGTTGGTGTCCTGAGTCGCGATACCCTGCACCATCCATTCGCCCATGCCATGCCAACCGAAGATCTTCTCGACGAATACCGCTCCGGTGACCAGTCCGGCCACCCCGTAGGCGAACAGCGTGGCCATCGGTATCAGTGCGGTGCGCAACCCGTGTTTCAGCAGCGCGCGCCGGCGGGTGAGCCCTTTGGCGCGGGCGGTACGGATGAAATCCTGGCCCAGTACGTCGAGCATGGCGTTGCGCTGATACCGGCTGAATCCGGCGGCAGCGCCCAGTGCCAGGGTCAGCGAGGGCAGGATCAAATGCCGCAATCGGTCGAGTAACTGCGGCCAGGCCCCGCCGTCCACACCCGGTGACGTCTCGCCGGTGTAGTCGAAGACATGGACGCCAACAGCCCAGTTCACCCGCAGGGCGCCGAGGATCAAGAGGTTGGCGATGACGAAGGTCGGGGTGCTGAGCACGAGCAGCGCCGACATGGTGACGACGCGGTCACTGAGCCGGTACTGGCGGATGGCGCCCCACGCCCCGATTACCACGCCCAGCACGGTCCCCACCACCCAGCCGATGACCAGCAGCCGCAGGCTGACTCCGACGCGGCGCCAAAGCGTACTGGCGACGGGCTGGCCGGTGATGGTGGTCCCGAAATCGCCACGTACGGCGTGCGAGACCCACTGGGCGTAGCGGAGCGGTATGGGTTTGTCCAAACCGAGCGCGTGGGCCTTGGCGTCGATAACGGCCTGCGGGGGGCGCGGGCTCCGCTGCATCAGGCTTTCCAGTGGCGAGAAGGCGAGCGACGTCAGGCAGTAGGTCAAGAAGGACGCGAGCGCCAGCAGCACCAAATAGTTGAGTAACCGGCGCGCCAGAAAGCGAGTCATGCCCCACCACTGCGTCGCATTGGGACAGGTTATCGAGCCGGCCGCGCACCGGGCGGGGCCCCGGCGACCCGACGCTTGTGATCCGCCTGATTTTCATGCGTGAATTACCGGTGGCCGGCAATTAAGATCCACCCGGCGACGATCTGTGCAGCAAAGTCCGTACCGCGATAAATCGAGGAGGCTGGCGTGACGGTTACCGATGACTACCTGGCCAACAACGCTGAGTATGCGAGCACGTTCGAGGGGCCGCTACCCATGCCGCCGAGCAAACACGTCGCGATCGTGGCATGCATGGATGCCCGGCTCGACGTCTACCGCATCCTGGGGCTCAACGAAGGGGAGGCCCACGTCATCCGCAACGCCGGTGGGGTCGTCACCGACGACGCCATTCGCTCACTGGCCATCAGCCAGCGATTGCTTGGGACTCAGGAGATCATCCTGATTCACCACACCGACTGCGGGATGCTCACGTTCACTGACGACGACTTCAAGCGCAGCATTCAGGACGAAACCGGGGTCAAGCCGTCGTGGGCCGCCGAGGCGTTCCCGGATCTCGCAGAGGATGTCCGGCAGTCGTTGCGCCGCATCGAGAACAGTCCTTTCGTGACCAAGCACGTTTCGGCGCGCGGGTTCGTCTTCGACGTCGCCACCGGCAAGCTCGACGAGGTCACGCTGTAGTTCGCAGCCGTCAGCCGACCTTGTAGGTGGCGAGGGCTTTGGCGACCAGATTGCCACGCGGGTCGACGATCTCGGCCTCGCAGTTGGTCAGCGACCGGCCGCGGCGTAGCACCCGGCCCACGCCGATCACGTCTGTGGCTCGGGCCGGCGCCATGAAGTCCAGCGTCATCGACACCGTCACGCCCCGTAGTTCCGGGGGTGCATCCACGCCGCACCAGGCCGCGGCCATCACCGTGAGATCGGCGAGGGTGGCGATGGCGCCGCCGTGGACCATGTCGCCGATGGTGACGTTGGAGGGATCCCACGGCAGCCGCAGCCGCACTTCGTCATCGCTGAGCTGGTCGGCGACGATCCCCAGCTTGGCGACAAATGGCGATTGCGGCAAGAACTGAGCGATGACGTCGCGGCCGCTAGCCGCGGAAGGACCGGATGGCTTTGTCATCCGTCCATGCTTTCGCACCGGCTGGCTGCCGCAAAAGTGCTCCCGCCGGTCCTGGCCTGATCCCGTCACATGCTTGGCGTTTGCGCCATACGACCAGCACTTGCATTGGACCGTGATTTGACACCGACCGGGGAGGCTGGTTCCATGTATGGCAATGACCATAAACATGGTCAGTTCTACCAAATTTATCGGGATTCCGGTGAGGGGCCCATGACCAGCGATGTGCCGGCTGTCCCGGCGGTCGGCCAGTACGAATTGAGCCATCTGCGCTCGCTGGAAGCGGAGGCGATCCACATCATTCGGGAGGTGGCCGCGGAGTTCGAGCGGCCGGTGCTGTTGTTCTCGGGTGGCAAGGACTCCATCGTCATGCTGCACCTGGCGCTCAAGGCTTTCCGGCCGGGGCGGTTGCCGTTCCCGGTGATGCATGTCGACACCGGCCACAACTTCGACGAGGTGATCGCGACCCGCGACGAACTGGTCGGACAGGCCGGGGTGCGCTTGGTGGTGGCGTCGGTGCAGGAAGACATCGACGCCGGCCGGGTCGTCGAGACCATCCCGTCGCGAAATCCGATACAGACGGTGACACTGCTGCGGGCCATCCGCGAGAACAAGTTCGATGCGGCGTTCGGGGGAGCGCGGCGCGACGAAGAGAAGGCACGCGCGAAGGAACGGGTGTTCAGCTTCCGCGACGAATTCGGCCAGTGGGACCCGAAGGCACAGCGCCCCGAGCTGTGGAACCTCTACAACGGGCGCCATCACAAGGGCGAGCACATCCGGGTCTTCCCGCTGTCCAACTGGACCGAGTTCGACATCTGGTCCTACATCGGAGCCGAGAAGATCAAGCTGCCGGCGATCTATTTCGCGCACCGGCGCAAAGTGTTCAGCCGCGACGGAATGTTGCTGGCGGTACACCGGCACATGCAGCCGCGCGCCGACGAGGCGGTGTTCGAGGCGACGGTGCGTTTCCGCACCGTCGGGGACGTCACCTGCACCGGATGTGTGGAATCGCAGGCCGCCACCGTGTCGGAGGTGATCGCAGAAACGGCGGTGTCCCGATTGACCGAACGCGGGGCGACCAGAGCCGACGATCGAATCTCGGAAGCGGGAATGGAAGACCGCAAGCGGCAGGGTTACTTCTGATGGCCGCACCCACCACGCTGCTTCGCATCGCAACCGCCGGCTCCGTCGACGACGGCAAGTCCACACTGATCGGGCGCCTGCTGTATGACTCCAAGGCCGTGATGGAAGACCAATGGGCGTCGGTGGAGCGGACGTCCAAGGAGCGTGGCCACGACTACACCGATCTGGCACTCGTTACCGACGGCTTGCGAGCGGAACGCGAACAGGGCATCACCATCGACGTCGCCTACCGGTACTTCGCCACTCCCAGGCGGAAATTCATCATCGCCGACACTCCGGGCCACATCCAGTACACCCGCAACATGGTGACCGGAGCGTCGACCGCCCAGCTGGTGATCGTGCTCGTCGATGCCCGGCACGGCCTGCTCGAGCAATCACGCCGGCACGCCTTCCTCGCCTCACTGCTGGGCATCCAGCACATCGTGCTCGCGGTCAACAAGATGGACCTGATCGGCTGGGACAGAGAGATATTCGAGTCGATCCGGGACGAGTTCTATGCCTTCGCGGCACGCCTGGACGTGCAGGACGTGGCGACCATCCCGATGTCTGCGCTGCACGGTGACAACGTGGTGACCAAATCGGACCAGACGCCGTGGTACGAGGGACCGGCGCTGCTGTCGCACCTCGAGGAGGTCTACATCGCCGGTGACCGCAACCTGGTCGACGTGCGCTTCCCGGTCCAATACGTCATTCGGCCGCAGACCCACGAGCACCAAGACCACCGCAGCTATGCGGGAACGGTGGCCAGTGGCGTGATGCGTCCGGGTGACGAGGTGGTGGTGCTGCCGACTGGCAAGAACACCTGGATCACCGCGATCGACGGACCGACCGGTCCTGTGGCAGAAGCGTTTCCGCCGATGGCCGTCTCGGTGACCCTCGCAGACGACATAGACATCTCGCGCGGCGACATGATCGCCCGCACCAACAACCACCCGCGGGTCACGCAGGAATTCGACGCGACCATCTGCTGGATGGCCGATGGCTCGGCGCTGGAGCCCGGCCGCGACTATGTCATCAAGCACACCACCCGCACCACGCGCGCGCGGATTACCGAGCTGGAGTACAGGCTCGATGTCAACACCCTGCACCGCGATAAGACCGCAACAGCGTTGAAGCTCAACGAACTTGGCCGCATCTCGCTGCGCACCCGAGTACCTCTGCTGCTTGACGAATACACGCGCAACGCCAGCACCGGCTCATTCATCCTCATCGACCCGGAGACCAACGGCACGGTGGCCGCGGGCATGGTGTTGCGTGACGTCGCGGTACAGACTGCAAGCCCCAACACCGTGCGGCATCAGTCGCTGGTTGCTGCGGCGGACCGGGCATGCCGCGGCAGAACGGTATGGCTTACCGGACTGTCGGGCGCCGGCAAGTCGTCGGTGGCCATGCTCGTCGAGCGAAAGATGATCGAAAAGGGAGTTCCCGCATATGTTCTCGACGGCGACAATCTCCGACATGGTCTGAACGCCGACCTGGGCTTCAGCATGGCCGACCGTGCGGAGAACCTGCGCCGGCTGGCCCATGTGGCGACGCTGCTCGCTGACTCCGGGCAGATCGTGCTGGTGCCGGCGATCAGTCCGCTGGCCGAACACCGGGAGATGGCTCGTAAGGTGCACACCGACGCCGGCTTCGACTTCGTTGAGGTGTTCTGTGACACCCCGCTCGCGGAGTGCGAGGAGCGTGATCCCAAGGGGCTGTACGCCAAAGCTCGTGCGGGCGAGATTACCCATTTCACCGGCATCGACAGCCCGTATCAGCGGCCAAAGCGTCCCGACCTGCGGCTCACCCCGGACCGCACGCTCGATGAGCAGGCGCAGAGCGTCATCGATTTGCTGGACTCCCGGCCCTAGCGCGGACCGCAGCGTTGCCGGGGGCGGGTGGCACAATCCTCAGGGTGCGCATGTCAGCCAAGGCGGAGTACGCGGTGCGGGCGATGGTCCAGCTCGCCACGGCCAGCAGTGGCACGCTGGTCAAGACGGACGACCTGGCGCAGGCTCAGGGCATACCGCCGCAATTTCTCGTCGATATCCTCACCAACCTTCGCACCGACCGCCTGGTCCGAAGCCACCGCGGCCGCGAAGGTGGCTACGAGCTGGCCCGCCCGGGAAACGAGATCAGCATTGCCGACGTGCTGCGCTGCATCGATGGACCGCTGGCCAGCGTCCGCGACATCGGACTCGGCGACCTGCCTTACTCGGGGCCAACGGTGGCGCTGACCGACGTCTGGCGGGCGCTGCGTGCCAGCATGCGGTCGGTGTTGGAACAGACCACCTTGGCGGACGTCGCCACCGGCGCGCTGCCCAAGCATGTCGCGCAACTCGCCGATGACTATCGGGCCCAGGAGAGCGTGCGCCATGGCGCGCCGCGCGGCGGCTAGACCGGCAACCCTGCAAAGGCTCAGCCGCCTGAGCCGTAGGGCCGAGTCAGGATCTCCATGCCGTGCCCGGATGGGTCCGGGAAGTACACGCCGCGGCCGCCGTCCCGGTGGTTGATCTCGCCGGGTCGCTGCGCGCCCGGGTCCGCCCAGTGCTGCAGGCCACGCGATTGGATCTTGCCGTAGATCGCGTCGAAATCCTCTTCGGAGACCAGAAACGCGTAGTGCTGCCGTCGGATTTCCTCGCCCTCGGGGACATCCGCGTAATCGAGACTGGCGCCATGCTCGAGTGCGACAACCATGAAGGGGCCGAACGGTGTCGGGCTGGGCAGGCCGAACAGCTCGGCGAGAAATTCCGCAGACTGCCGCTTGTCGCGCGAGGCGACGATGGTGTGGTTGAAACTGATGGTCATAGTTCTTTCCAGTCAAGCACTGTTGAGCTAACCCGACAACGCCAGCCGCGAAACCCAATTCGGCCTGACGACGTCAGCGCGCGTTGAGGGCCATCGCCAGAAAGTCGAGACGCCACAGCGCCTGAAAGAGCCTGCGAGCGAACGCCTCCGCCTCGTCCGTGCCACCGGCAAGTCCGCCGTCACCGCGCCGCGCCACACTCGCGGCGATCTCACGGATGCTGCTACGGCCGTTGACGAGTTGTACAAAGGGCAGTTGAGTGGGGCTGAGCCGCAGCCTGGTGGTGTTGGGCCAGACGATGTCGGCGCCGGACACGAGGCACGCGGTGCGCAATATCGGAATGTAGCCGAGAGATTCTGCCGTCGAGAAATCGATCGTGTACTGCTCTTTCGGGCGGTCCGGGCGGCAGGCCATGAAGAAATGTGTCGCATTCAGAGTCTGCATCCGCTCCATCACCGACCAGAGCTGGGTGTCAGGCAGTTTCGCCAAGGCCGCGTGGAATCCGTTCGGCGGCGCGAGCATGTCGTGCGGATAGTACGGCGTCTTGTGAAACCACCCCTGGAACGCGAGCCCGGCGGAGGCGACAAGATCAATGCACTCTTGGACGGTGTAGCTTCGCTGGCGACCGTGCAAGAACGTGTCGACCACGGCGCCGTCGGTCTGCAAGTCGCGAGCCACCCTGAAGTAATTCCGGACGGGATGCTCGGCGGGCAGCACCGACATGGCGTCCTTGACCAGCTGCACCGACGCGTCGTCCTGGGAGAGCCCCAAGTCGCGAAAGACCGATTCGAGCAGTTCGACCCCGAGCCGGCCGTATTTGGCGTAGAGCATGACCCCGATGGCGCCGTCGCGCCGCAGGCAGCTCGCGAGCGCTTGCATGCCCGTCAAGGGATCCGCCATGTGGTGCAGAACGCCGGTGGAAACGATCAGGTCGAAGTCTCGTTGCAGCGCCGACAACCCTTCGATCGCCAGCTTGTGCAATTCCAGGTTGTGCAGCCCGTGCTTGTCCTTCAGATACCGCTGATGGTCCAGTGCCGATTGACTGACATCGACCGCCACGACTTTGGCTTCTCGGTTGGTGAACGCGAACACCGCCGCCTGATTTGCGCCGCAGCCCGCGATGAGAATGTCGAGATCGGGCCGGTATTCGCGGTCGGGCCACAGAATCCGATGGGATCGAAACGGGTCGAACCACTCCCAGTTGGTTTTCGAGTAGACCGCGAGATCCTGGATCGGGGGCGGATAACGCCATCGATCGTATTGCCGAGCGACAACGTCGCTGCGCGGATCGTCGTTCACTTCAGAGCCTGCCTATTCGGGCCTACTTCGGCGCCGTCAGCTCCAGAGCGATGTTGTCGGGGTCGCGGAACTCCAGGATGTACGACGGCCCAATGTCTTTGACCGGCTCGTGCCGGACACCGATTTCATCGAGATGTGCAGCCGCGGAATCCAATTCGGCTTTGTTGCTCAGCCGGAACGCGATATGGTCCAGTCCGGCGCGATCCTCGTGGAAGCGGTCCCTGGCAACCGGCCGCAGCCCCAGCAGCGAGCCGCCCAGGTCGTAGATGACACCGCCGTGCAGGAAGCTCAGCTGGTTGCGGGTGTCTTCGTCGGCATTCTCGGGAACCTCCAGCAATACCGGCCAACCGAACACGCTCTCATAGAACTGCCGAGATCGCTCAATGTCGGAGACGGTCAGGCGGACATGCGCAATGGAAGTACTGTTTAAGCCCACCTCGCCTATGGTGCCACCCCAGGATCTGCGTGTTGAAGGCATGCCAGAATCGCCGTCGTGCGGATAGCGATGACGATGCCAGTGATGGAGCCGGACTTGGACGCCACAGTATTGGAGAACTGGGCGCGCGCCATCGACGAAGGACCGTTCTCGTCCCTGTGCTGGGGCGAGCGCATCGCTTTCGAAAACCCGGACAACCTAACGCTGCTCGGGGCGCTGGCCGCCTGGACCGGGCGGGTACGGCTGCTGACCACGGTGATCGTGCCGCAGCTGCACGACCCGGTCCTGCTGGCAAAGGGGCTGGCAACAGGGGACATGCTGTGTGGCGGCCGATTGACCGTGGGCATCGGCGTGGGCGGCAGGCACGAGGACTATCACGCCGTCGGCGCCGACCCGGCCACACAGACGATGCGCGCCATGGCCGAACGCGTGGCGGTGATGAAGCGGGTGTGGGCCGGCGAAAAGATCACCGAGTCGGTGCTGCCCGTCGGCCCGTCGCCGGTCCAGGCCGGCGGTCCGCCGCTGTTCGTCGGAAGCATCGGGCCCAAGACCATCCGCGCCGCTGCGGCCTGGGCTGACGGCCTGGCCGGCACCACCCTGGATCTAGACGTTGTCAAGCAGAGTGAGTTGTTCGACGTGGCGCGGGCGGCGTGGGCGCAGGCCGGCAAGTCGAAACCCCACCTGGTGACGTCGTTTTGGTTCGCGTTCGGGCCGCCTGAGCAGGCCCGTGTCCAGGTGCATCGTCACCTGCGCCGCTATATGAACTGGATACCGGCCGAGCACGTCGACGCGATGGCGCCGATGACCGGCTGGGCCGGCGGTGAAGACGAGCTGTTGGCGGTGCTGCGAAAGTTCGAAGCGATCGGCACCGACGAGGTCCAGCTGATTCCGACCAGCTCGCACCTCGACCAGCTGCATCGCGCCGCCGACGTGGCCGGGCGGCTGTAGGCCCGCAGCTTCAGGCCGGGAGCCGCTCGTCGCCGGTGTCGGGCTGCTGGGGAGGCTCTCCCTTGCGCAGCGTCGCCAGCAGCTCGCGGTAGGGGCCGACGAGGTAGGCGGTGTCACCGGCGCGGAGCCGGGCGTCGCGTCGCGGGTGTAGCTCGACGGGCGCGTCTTGCCGAGTGATCGCGATGACGCGGGTTTGGGTGGACATTTCGAACATCCGCAGCCCGTCGAGTTCGCTGCCGGCGGCCACATGCATTCCGCCCACCATGAACGAGCGCTGCCCGACCCAAAACGTCCCGAGCACTTGCAGGCCCATTGCGGCGCCGATGAACCATGGGGCGGCCAGTTCGACGGTCGACCGGACGTTTTCGAATCCGAACCGCTGCGCGACCGCGGCCCCCAGCGCGCGGTCGTATACGCGCAGCACCAACGGGACATCGGGTCGGTTGACTTCGGGCCACACCCGGGGGCCCAACATCTCGCGCAGCACGATCCCCGTCTCGATGTTGACCATGTCGTCCCGGGTCAGCACCGCCACCGCGCGAGCCCGGTCGACTCGGGCCGATTCGAGTGTCTGGCGCAGCGTCGCGTCCCCGAAGATCACCGGCACGTCGAGTTTGGCCGCGGTCGAAAGAAAGCGGTTGTTCTCGTCGCGGTCGATAACCGCGACGTCGTATCCGGCGGCGGTCAGATCGCTGACGACGCGAATGCCGAACGAACCCAGTCCCACGACGATGACGTGATTGCGCAGATGGTGAGCATGCCTGCGTCCTGCCGAGTAGGCGAACCGGCGTGATAGCAGCAGGTCGGCGATGAACGCGACCAGGACCGCAGTTGTGGTCACCCCGGCGAACATCAACATGATGCTGAACAGTCGCAGCCAAGGGGGCTGTTGCAGGAAGCTGAAGTCGCCGTAGCCCACGGTCGCGATCGTCTCGGTGCTGAAATACAACGCGTCGATCCAGTTCATCTTGGGATGAGGCTGGTAGCAGAAGCGCAACAAGATCGTTGATCCGGCCAGCAGGGCCATCGCGGCGGCCAACGCGCGGAAAAGCATCGGGTTGACGTCGTCGCGCAGAGCACGGGCGGCATCGAACACTCTGCGGAGCCGGGGTCGGCGTGATCGCCTCGCGGTGGGCCGCGGGACCTTGATGCCGCGGGCGGCCAACTCATCAGCCGTGCCGATCATCGGAGTCCAGTCGCCGGCGTGCACCACCAGATCGCGCCCCGGACATGGCACCACCTCGCCGGGCGCGGAAGAGTTCTTGCCCTGAATCACCGCCACCGGTGCCAGGTCGCCGTAAATGTCGCGCAGCGTCGCGTCACGCGGTGCCTCGGCACCCGAGACGACGAATTCGATGCCGGCCGCCTCGAAGGGGTGCGCGGTGCGCGCCAGACATGCCTCGACGACCGACGGCGCCGCGAGCTCGGCCACGTCCAGGACCGCCCCGGGGCCCTTATCGGCGGCCACCGCACCGCGCAGCACTTCATTGGCCAGCCGTGCCACCACACGCACCCGTGGGTTCGCTTTCCTTGCCAGCAGCGCGATTTCGAGATTGGTCGCGTCGTTTCCCCCGACACAGACCACGGCGAGCGCGTGGACCACTCCGGCGTCGGCGAGCTCGGCGGCGCGGGCGATCTCGACAATGCGCACGCCGGCGTTGTTCAGCTCCTCGACGATCGTCGTTGCCAGCGCGTTGCCACCGCTGACGATGATGTGGCGAAGCATGCTCACACACGCTTTGCCGCAACGGCATCAATGTGGTCAATGGCATCGTCTCGGTCGTTTCGCCTCGGCGCTGAGTCGTCCGGCATACATCCACCTCCGGTGACGTTCGCTTTTGCTCGCTGCTACGACTATCGGGCACCGTGCCGATTTGTGCCAGCGAAAAGCCCTGATTGTCATGACACCGCTGCGCCGCAAGTAGAGTCGCAACTTCGGCTCGAGCTCGTCGCCCGAGCTGAAATACTCGGGGCATGCCCACAGCCCGCGGTGGCCACAGCAGTATCGATATCGCCGCGCCTCCCGACCTCGTGTACGACCTCGTCGCTGACGTCACCCGGATGGGCGAGTGGAGCCCGGAGTGCTACCGGTGCGAGTGGCTGGATGGGGCAACCGCGGCGGCCCCGGGCGCGCGGTTTCGCGGCTACAACCGCCGCGGACGTCTGCGGTGGGAAAGAACAGCGGTGGTCGGTACCGCTGACCGGGGCCGTGAATTCAGCTTCACCACAGTCAACGACGGTGCCGGCTGTGAAGAAACACGTTGGCGTTACACGATGGAGCCGTCGCCGTCCGGCACGTTACTCAGCGAATCATTTCAGTTCTTGTGGTGTTCAGTGCCCAACCGGCTTGTTGAGGCGCTGTTGCCGCGCGGACGTCAAGTCAACCGGGGGATCGAGGAGACACTCCGCCGGATCAAGCGGGCCGCCGAAACATCCGCGTGATCGCATACTGGCGACGTGCCTTTTATCGAACGCGTCGCGTCCCGCGAAATCTATCGAAACCGGTGGATGGTGCTCCGCGAGGACGACATCCGTCGTCCGGACGGCAGCCCCGGCATCTACGCCGTGGTGGACAAGCCGACGTACGCGCTCGTGATGCCATACGACAGGCGGCGTTTCCGGTTGGTCGAGCAGTTCCGGTATCCCGTCGGCGCGCGGCGCTGGGAGTTTCCGCAGGGCACCGCGCCCGATTTGGCGGACATCGAACCGTCCGAGCTGGCCGCTCGCGAGCTGAGCGAGGAAACCGGGTTACGCGCAACGTCGTTCGAGGCGCTCGGTCAACTCGATGTCGCTCCGGGACTGGCCAGTCAGCGTGGCTGGGTGTTCTTGGCCACGGGGATCTCAGAGGGAGAATCCGATCGCGAGCACGAGGAGCAGGACATGCTCAGTGCGTGGTTCTCGCGCGAAGACGTCGAGCAGATGATCCGCTCGGGAGTGATCGCCGACGCACAGTCGATCGCCGCCTACGGGCTGTTTTTGCTGCGCCGGCGATGAATGCGATGAATTCCGGGGTCGGCATCGGTCAACACGGATATGACGATCACACAGCGCAATCTCGACGGCTACGGAGCGCCGGCGATTGACTGGGCCCGCGTCAAAGCCGTACTGGACAGCCAGCTGACGCAGGCGCCAGGCGCCGGCGGTCCGCAACGTCATACCGCCTGGCTCACGACGATCAATCCCGACGGCAGCCCGCATGTGATGCCGGTCGGGGTGGTTCAGTGCAGCGGCAGATGGTATTTCACGTCCGGTCCAGCGACCCGGAAATCTCGCAATTTGGGCCGCGACCCCAGATGTGTGGTCAGCGTCGCCACCGATCCGCTCGACCTCGTCATCGAAGGTGCCGCGCAGCGGGTCGGCGATGCGGGCGAATTGGCTTCCGTCGCCGAGGCTTTCGTCGGGTCCGGATGGCCTGCCGAGGTCGCCGGCGACGCGCTCACGGCTCAGTTCAGTGCCCCGTCGGCCGGTCCGGCGCCTTGGTATGTCTACCGCCTGAGGCCGTCGACGGTGTTCGCATTCGGCACGTCGGAACCGTTCGGCGCCACCAAGTTTCAGCTGGACTGATCCGAAAGGCCAGCCGCAGCACGAATCTCCCGCCGCGCCGCGCCGCGGTCGGTGTCGGGAAATATGTAGTGGCTCAACGCGGTCCGCGCGATGGCGCCGGCAAGGTCGCGAAGGTCCACCGCGATGGCGAAGGCGCCCTCGCGAGCGCAGCGCTGCAACACCCCCACCAACCCGCCGGCGAGCATGGGTAACGCTTGCGCCATCTCTTCGTGCGCGAAGCGCGGTTCGAGGTCGAGCAGCCGCCCAGGCGGCTGAGCCTCGACGAAGGTCGCGATGACGTCGACCGCGGCTTCCAGTCGTGCGATTCCGACGACTCCGGACATCGCGTTGTCCATCGCGGCGTTGAAGCGCCGGCGCTCGCGCTTTCCCAGCGCATCGATGAGTTCTTCTTTGGACACGAAGTAGCGGTAGATGGTCGGTCGGGACACCCCGGCCAGGGTCGCCACGTCCGACAGCGACAACTTCCGGGCGCCCGTCCGGAACACGAGCCGTTGGGCCGCGTCAAGGATCCGATCGGCCAGATCCCCATGATCTGAGCCGCGCGATTCGGCGATCGACACGAGCCCAGCCCCTACAGTTTGCCGAGTTCGCGCAGCCACGAGATCAGCAGGCGCAGCCCGTCGTCGAAGGACATCGGATCATAGCCGAGGCGCCGGGTGGTCAGATTGTCGCTTGCTCGGGGTTTGCGCTTGGTCTTGGCCGCGGCTTCTGCGATGGCCATCAACGTGGGCCCGAATTCGGCGGTCAACGCCTCGGGATCCGTGCGGTAGTCGAGATCCTCGACACGGTGGTCGATTCCGGCGATCTCGCAGGCGCGATTGATGCCACCGGCGGTGCTGAAGGTGTCTTCGGGCCGACCCACCAACAGGTAGCGCTCACCGGCCACCCCTTTGTCCAGCGCGGCGATCGAGCCCATCGCGACGTCAGCTCCCGCCACCCAGGTCACCGGAAAAGCAAGGTAGCGCTTGATCTTTCCGCGCATGCCTGCCAGCAGCACCCGGTTGAAGCTGGTGCGGTGCAAGGCGCGTTCGACTACCAGGCCGGGGCCGAAGATCGCGCCGGGGTGGCACGTGAGCACGTCGTCGCCCGCAGCAGCACGCCGGTGTGCTTCCTGAAACGCGGCGAGCTTGGTGACGGTGTAGGGGTCGTTTGGCGGTTTCTCGAGAACGGGTGCCTCTTCGAAGTCGACGCCGGTGCTCAGATCGAGGAACGTGGCGGTGCTCAGGGCCACCACTCGACGCATGCCGTGGGCTTTGGCCGCATCCAGGACGTTCTCGGTGCCGACCATGTTGACAGCCTTGAAGTCTTCGAGGTCCTGACCCGCACCACCCAGCAATGCCGCACAGTGGATCGCCGCCTCGGCGCCCTTGGCCGCGTGAAGCACGTCGTCGGCGTCTCTGATGTCGCCCTTGGCGAGTTCGACGCCGATCCCGGCCAGCGCCGCGGCTTCGTCCGGATTGCGAACCAGGGCGCGGACGTGGTCGCCCCGCGCGATCAGCTGTTGGCAAACGTTGCCGCCGGTCTGCCCCGTCGCGCCGGTGACGAAGATCGTCCTGGCCATGGCGGCCTCCCAGGTTGTTACATATCGAACAGATTCAGTGAAGACTGTAAACCTCGAACTGGGATTGTTCTATAGTCAGCTCCATGACACTCTATCCCTCAAGCGTCCTTCTGACCGACCGCGTCGCGGTCGTCACCGGAGGGGGCGCAGGCATCGGTCGCGGCATCGCGGCAGGGCTGAAGGCCTTCGGCGCGCGGGTCGCGATTTGGGAACGCAATCCCGACTCGTGTGCGTCCGCCGCCGAGGAGATCGGTGCTCTCGGCATCCCCGTAGACGTCCGGGACAGTGCCGCGGTGGACGCCGCGCTGGCGCAGACCTCCGCCGAACTCGGGACGGTCAGCGTCCTGGTCAACAATGCCGGCGGAGTTTTCTGGTCGGGGATCCTCGACACCAGCGAGAACGGTTGGGACGCGCTCTACAAGTCGAACCTGCGCCACGTTTACCTGTGCACGCAGCGGGTGGCCCGCATCCTGGTCGAGCAGAAACTGCCGGGCAGCATCATCAGCGTCACCTCGATCGAAGGTGTACGCGCCGCACCGGGTTATGCGACGTACGCGGCGGCCAAGGCCGGAGTCATCAACTACACCAAGACCGCGGCGCTTGAGCTCGCCCCGCACGGCATTCGGGTCAACGCGCTCGCGCCCGATATCACCCTGACCGAAGGCATCAGGCAAATCGCGCCGCCCGGCTCCGAACACCGATTCGGCCTCACCGTCCCGATGGGACGCGCGGGCCACGTCGACGAAATGGCAGGCGCAGCAGTCTTTCTCGCGTCCGACATGTCCAGCTACATCACCGGTCAAACGATCCACGTCGACGGCGGTACTCATGCCGCCAGCGGCTGGTACCACCACCCCGACACCGGGGCATACGCGCTCGGACCGACTAACAGCTGAGCGCCCGGTTGGCCGGATCTAATCGCCTGTGTCCAGGCCGACATGCGCGGACATCCCGCCGTCGATTGAAATCATTTGCCCGGTGATGTAGCGGGACTGCTCCGAAGCCAGGAAAACGACTAGGTCAGCGACGTCTTTCGGTTGTCCGAGGTAGGGCGTCAAAGTGGCGCGGCTGAGGCCGCCGATGATGTCCTCGGAGAGGTGCGCCCGTACGGCGTCGGTGAGGATCAATCCGGGCACTATGGTGTTCGCCCGCACGCCGCGCTTTCCCTCACTGGTCGCGACGTACATCGTCAGGGTGTGCACCCCGGCCTTCGACATGCCGTAGGCCAGGCGGGTCCGGTCACCTGACAGCGCCGCTCCCGACGACATGTTGACAATCGAACCGCCGCCATTCTTCCGCATTTCGGGAACCGCGTACTTGCACATCAGCAGCTGACTTCCGAGGTTGACTTCCAGGGACCGCTGCCACACATCCAGCGACATCTCGGACACCGTGGTATCGCGGGACAGGAAGCTGCTGGCGGTCAGCGCCGCGTTGTTGTGCAGAACATCGACTTGGCCGAACTCCGTCACTGTGGATCGCACCACGTGCCGCGCCGTGTGCTCCTCCGCGAGGTCGCCGCCGAGTGCGATTGCGCGCGCCCCCGTTCGCCGAATCTCGTCGGCGACCTCGGCGGCCTTCGCCTCGTCGATATCGACGACCGCAACGGCGGCGCCCTCGCGGGCCAATTCGTGCGCTGTTGCCGCACCAATTCCGCCCGCACCTCCGGTAACTATCGCGACCTTTCCGGCAAGTCTGGACATCGAGTTCTCCCAAAGTATCGGGGCGGGGATATTGGGTCCGATTCTTTTCGGTGACGCACAAGAAAGTTAGCCTGATTTGATGCCGCGTATTGCGCCAATCCCGATGGAAGAACTCACTACACATTCCCGCGAAATCGTGGAGGCCGGCGTGGCCGCCGGGCTCTACGCGACGCCGGTGCCGTTGCAGATCTTCGCGTATCGCAGCGCACAGCTCGACCAGGTCAACATGGCCAGAACCCACCTCGGCGCCGGGACCCTGCTCGGCGGCCGGATCCTGGAGTTGTTGCGCATCCGCAGCGCCCAGCTAGGCGAATGCGAGCCCTGCAGCCAATCGCGCAAGCATGACTCGATCACCGATGAGGATGTCGCATGCCTGCTCGCGCCGGGCCACGGTTCGCTCACCCCGCAGGAGCGGATGGCCGTCGAATTCCTCGACCTACTCTCGGCTGACTACCATGCGATGGGCGACGAGTTCTACAAGCGTTTGGGTGAGCATTTCACCACGGCACAGATTATCGAGTTGGGGTTCACCTGCGCCGGGGTCATGGGATTGCACCGCTTCATCCACACCCTCGACGTGTACGGCGACTCGCCGCCGGTGATCGAGTACGACCGGGATCAGGTCGACGCCTCGAAGCCGGTGTGACCGACCGTCTATCGCGTGAAGCCGTCGACGGTATTCGCATTCGGCACGTCGGAAGCGTTCGGCGCCACCAAGTTTCAGCCGGACTGAGCTGGCAACGCGCCATAAAGCGCGATCGTGTCCGTGCCGATACCTCGTTGCGTCATCCAACCCGCACCATGTAGGCGATGTGTCGGCGATCGAGGTTTGTGCATCGAGTTGCGGTGCTCGGCGGCATCGCACTCGCGGTCTTCGGCACCCCCGCCCTTCCGGTGCACGCGGCGGCGCCGTCGTGGAATGGCAAATACTCGCTGGTGAGGTACGCCGTCGACAAGACCGGCAGCAGCGTGGCCGCCGGCCAAGCCGAACCGACGTTCAGCGCCGACTACGTCTTCGTGACTTCGTGTTCGCCGGGCAAATGCGTCGCCACCGCCACCGACGGACCCACTCCCAAGAACCCGACCCTGCCGCAGCCGTCGCACTACACCTGGGACGGAACCAGGTGGGTTGAGCACTTCGACTTCCAATGGGACTGCTACATGGGAGAGGGGGTTCCGAAAGTGTGGTCGCCTGCGAGGTCGTGGGCGTTCTACGCGCCTCAGTCGGACGGATCGTTGCGCGGTACCTGGCACACCGACATCTCGAGCGGCCCTTGCCGCGGAAGCGTTGAAATGCCGGTGGCGGCGTTTGCTGCGCGGGCTGGATGACCGCGGCCGCACGCCTACACCAGCCGACGCCCAGAATCTCGCTGAAACCTATTGCGACACGGTTACGGATGCATACCTATTCGCGGATCGCTGGTCACAACAACCCCAGGAATCACTATCGTCACATGAGCCCCCTGCGGACGTCAATGCGACGTTTCGCCCCTGGAAAGGTGTGACATTTGTCGGCGATTCTTCGAAGCGCATCGCTATCGGTGGTGTCGACGGCCGCTATCGCATTCATCGTTGCGTTGGGCCCCGCGCCCTCAGCGAATGCCACGCCTTGCAGCGCGCCCGAAGCCAACGTGGATCCTCCGGCCGCGCCGCCGGCAATGCCTGCGCCGCAGCCGGTCGTGGTACCACCGACCGGGCGCCGGCCCGTTCATACCAATGACCAGGCGCCGCTACCGAAGTTGGGTCCGCTGATTCAGTCTTTCCTCAGGCCGACTGCTCCTGGTCAGCGATACTCCGCGCCGATGCAACCTCAAGCGGGGGTGGTTCCGCCGCCCGGGCCCAATCCTCCTACGCCGGGCTTCCCGCAGACGCCGAATGCCACCCAGCTGCAGCCGAACGCGGCCCCGGTTCCGCCGCCGCCGGCACCGCAACCGGCGCCGCAGCCCGCACCGCCGCCCCCTGCCTCGATCGCGGGGGCGCCGACATCGCTCGTCGACTGGGTGACCGGACCAAACGGTCCCAATAAAACCCTGCAGCGTTTCGGCATCTCCGGAACCGACCTCGGCATCGTTTGGGACAACGGGGATCCCGCCAACCGTCAGGCCCTCATGGCCTTCGGTGACACGTTCGGCTACTGCAGGGTCCGCGGCCAGGAATGGCGGTACAACGTACTGTTCCGCAGCTCCGACCATGACCTGGCGCACGGAATCCACATCGCCGACGGTGTGCCTAACGACAGATACTCCGGCTCACCGGTGTGGACAAACGGCCTTTCCAAGCAGGTCGTCAACACCATTCACAAGGCGGCGCACGAAACGGGAATCATTCCGACCTCGGCCATCTCGATGGG
This sequence comes from Mycobacterium sp., assembly GCA_035511785.1. GTDB lineage: Bacteria > Actinomycetota > Actinomycetes > Mycobacteriales > Mycobacteriaceae > Mycobacterium. The sequence continues at coordinate 5,841 of DATKEW010000130.1, read as the reverse complement.
GCGAACCCAATACATGAACTACATGTCCATCCAGAGGTGGGGCCGCGACGGCGAATGGACGACGAACTACTCGGCGATCGCGAGATCCCTTGACAACGGCCAGAACTGGGGAATCTACCCCGGCTCGATGCGGACGGCCTCGGCGGATGCGGTCCCGGGAGTCGGGTTCACTCCGGGGAATGAGAATTTCCAGATGGGGGCGTTCATGCGGGGTAACGACGGTTACCTCTACTCGTTCGGCACCCCGTCGGGACGCGGCGGTGCGGCGTTCCTGTCGCGAGTTCCGCCGAATCAATTGCCGGACCTGACGAAGTACCAATACTGGAACGGCGACAACGGCGGACGCTGGGTCCCGAACAATCCGGGTGCGGCGACTCCGCTTTGGCCCGGCCCCGTCGGCGAAATGTCGGCGCAGTACAACAGCTATCTCAAGCAATACCTGGTGCTGTACACCAACGGTGGCAGCAACGACGTCGTGGCAAGGACGGCGCCGGCTCCGCAGGGACCATGGAGTCCGGAGCAGCCGCTCGTGTCGTCATTCCAGATGCCCGGTGGCATCTACGCGCCGATGATCCATCCCTGGTCGTCGGGGAGGGACCTGTACTTCAACCTGTCGCTGTGGTCGGCATACGACGTGATGTTGATGCACACCGTGCTGCCATGAGCCGCTGATCTTCTCGGCAGCCCCAAGGCGTCAAACCTGTTGCCCATTGCGGTCCTTCCTTTCCCGCGGTGGCGCGGGCATGGGCCGGTCATGATGGTGTTCTCGTGTTTGCACCGGAGCCGACACCAGCGCCGGCGGGCTGCCGAGGTTCCATGAGCGCTTCCGCACGCACCATTGGCGGCCCAACGCTTCACCACCTACAGTGCGGGCGCATGGACATCGTCTTCATCGATGCCACCGCCTGGGCCGCCTACGATCCGGATACGCCGTTCGAGCGACCGCTCGGCGGCTCGCAGTCGTCGGTTTGCTACCTGGCGCCTGAACTGGTGAAGCTCGGCCACAGGGTGACGCTCGCTAGCCGCGGCGCCGAGCCCAAGCTCGTGCGCGGCGTGCACTGCGAACCGATGCACGCCATGGAGGACGGCTTCCTCCGGGACGCCGACTGCGTCGTGCAGCTGAACGCCGTCTTCCAGCCCATGCTGGCCGGGCTCAAGGCGCTGTGCCGGCCGGACACCCGCCAGATCGTGTGGACCGGCTATGCCCACGACCAGCCCGCTGTCGCGGCCCTGGCGCAGCCGGAGACCCGTGCGCTCGTCGACGGCTTCGCCCTGGTCAGCGAATGGCAGGCCGACTGCTATTACAACGCGTTCGGGCTCGATCCGATGCGCGTCGGCATCCTGCGCAACGCCGTCGGCCCGGCCTTCGCCGAACTGTTCGGCGGCGGTCCGATCCTGTCGGCCAAGGCGGGTCCGCCGACGCTGTGCTACACGAGCACGCCGTTCCGAGGGCTGGACCGCCTGCTGCCGGCATTCGCCCGCATCCGGGCCGCCGTCCCCGATGCCCGCCTGGAGATCTATAGCAGCATGGCCGTCTACAACGACTTGCCCGACCCGTACCAGCCGCTGTACGACCAGGCGCGCGCGTCACCCGGCGTCACCTATCGCGGTTCGGTCGCCCAACCGGCGCTGGCCCAGGCGCTGCGCGGCGCGACTACGCTGGCCTACCCCAACACCTTCCCCGAGACCTCCTGCATTGCCGTGATGGAGGCGATGGCGGCGGGTTGCGCCGTTATCACCAGCGACCTTGGGGCGTTGCCGGAGACGGGCGCCGGCTTCATCCATCTGACGCCGCCGCTGGTCGATCCCGAGGCCCATGCCGAGGCGTTCGCCGACCGCGTAATCGAACTGCTGGCCGCCCAGCGGGCCGATCCCGCCGGCACCGAGGCGCACCTGCGGGCCCAAGTCGCCTTCGCGGTGGCCGAAAACAATTGGCCGCGGCGGGCCGAGCAGTGGAGTGCCTGGCTGTCCATGCTGGCCAGATCCCCGGCTGTCGATCCCACGCGCTGACCTGGGATGACACTGCGCATATGTAATAGTGCTTACCTGTGCCACATCGGCGCAGCACAAAAAATTGCCGGGAAGCCCATGAAAGAAACAAACAGCACTAGCGATCGCGATCGGCGCGGCATTCGTGACGATGCCAATTGCGCATGCCGACAACGACTGGATTGCGATGGCGATGCCGGACTCCACCGGGCAGATCAAGGTCGCTGACGGAGCAACCAGCCAAGATGCCGCCGAGCAGACGGTGATGTCGGCATGTCGCAAGCGAATCAGCGACCGTCGTCTTCTGGCCTGCGGCGAGGATGAGTGCATCGCGCTTGTCTTGAACGCGCCGAAACCCAAATACTTCGGAGGCTGGGGCCCGACACGTGACGCGGCGGAGGCGGCGGCGCTGGCAACCGCCGGGGGCGGAACGGTCCAAAATGGCCACGGCCACTGCCTTGGAGATCCCGTGGGCGCCGGCGGGGGTGAGCTAATCGCTCGACGAGGGTCCGCGCGCCTTTTGGAGTCGAAATTTTCGCAAAGGCTGTCCTGGGGTCTACTGGAAGCCATTCGTCGATCGGAGTTCGAAACGTGCTTCGCTCACGAAGGCCTGCTCCAGCGAAGCGAATTCCTTAATTTCGTTGTCTCCGCACAGCGGAATGGCCCGATAAGCGGTGTCGACAGGTGTCCCTGAAAGAACGAGCGGCGATGCTACGAGCTCAACGCGGTTGAAGTGCGTGGTCAGTTTTCGGTACCCATCGACCTAAAACGCGTTGGGGTCAACGTCATACACCGACGGACTTTGTTCAGGGCCGTGCGGCCCGAGCAGCCGCGATCAACGCCTTTCGGACATTGCTTTTCCCAGCTTTCTCTATTTCTTCACATTTGTGCCGCTTTGGACGTGCACACTGACGGCATCGTCAACGCCTGGAAGGAAGGAAGCGCATCAAATGCCCTCACCTCGCTGGGTGGCCAGACTGGCCATTCCCATTATGGCCGGCGCTGCCCTGGTTACCAGCGCTGCGATTGCCACTGCCGATGTCCCTGATGACGCATACCTCGCCCACCTGCGCGCACTCGGCTATACGTGGCCGCCGGACCACGATCCGGCCATGATCTCGCTGGGACACAGCATCTGCTTCGATCGCTGGACTTTGGGTCATACGCCAGACCGAATTGCCCAGGACGTCCACTCCACCGTGGGCTCGGAAGGCCTGACGTTCGGAGACGTCACAAACCTGGTGAACGCCGCAGAAACGGCCTACTGCCCGGGTTAGGTTAATTTCTCGCGCAGAATGCCGGAACTGGCCTGTGACCAGGCGATTCGTGCGTCACCGAACTCGGCCGCGATGCGAGCCGCGATCTCAACGCCGAGACGGGTCTTGGCGGCGCCGCCGGCACCGGTCAGCGTCACCAGCCGGTTGTCGACGAGCAGCTTCTCCAAGTCAGTCATCTGTGCGCCGCGGCCGACAAAGCTGGTGAGCTGCACCGGAAAGTTGTGGGAGACAGCGGCCTTTGCGGTGCGCAGTGGTGGGAAGTCGTTGCGCAGGTCGGGATGACATAGCTGCAGCACCCGTTCGGGCCGCGGTAGATCAACGCAGCGGGTGGGTGCCCGTGCCCAGATCGGTCAGCCACGCGCCGGCCGGGCGCCGATCGACCACCATGTCCTCTGTCGCGCCCGACAAGACGGTCTGCCCGCCGTGCGCCAGATCACGCAGCCGTGCGGTCCGGGTGATGGTCGGGCCGGCGTAGTTGCCCTCATCGCGCATCTGCGCCTCACCGGTGTGCACACCGATCCGCAGCCGGATCGGCGCGAGCGGCGCCCGCTGCAACTCCAGCGCACAGGCCACCGCGTCGGAGGCGCGGGCGAACGCGGCCACGAAGCTGTCGCCCTCGCCTTGCTCCACCGGCCGCACCCCGTCATGGGCGGCGATGACTTCGGAGACGGTTTGCTCGAAGCGTGCTACGGCGGCGGTCATCTCGTCGGGCTGGTTCTCCCACAGCCGCGTGGAACCCTCGATGTCGGCCAGCAGCAGCGTCGCCATTCCCGTCGGCAAAAGCGCGGTCACGCCCTGCTTACTCCAGTCCAAGAGCGGTGTCAGCTCATGCTAGCCAGCATCCGGCGACGTCGTAGACCTTCTTTCAACACATCGCAAGGTCCGAAGACCTATGCGCCTTGAGATACCCACCAGAACGTCACGCAAGCAGGCAATGATCGCGCGGCCCGCATGATCGGGTACCCACTTGCGAGGCGGACGCGAACCATTCTCCACATCGATTTCGTCGCATTCTTTAGGGGGATGTCGTCAAGCGCCAATGAGCTTTAGGCGGTTTCGACAGGCGGAGTCCGCCAGTCGATCTGGTAAAGCTGGATCGCGTGTTCAAAGCCTTTAAAATGGGCTTTGCCTACATCACTGAAGGCGCTATCCAGGTGTTCCCCCTTGCACAGCTCAAAAATGATCCCGGAAACCAGCACCTGCTCCGGTTCACAATGGCTGCATACCCGCGCCGCCAGTTGAACGGTCATCCCGAACAAATCATCGTTGCGTTCGACGGGTTCGCCAGCATTTAGCCCGATTCGCACATGCAGCGGCAAGCGGGGATTTGCGCTGTTAAACTGCTGAAAAGCCCGCTGGATGTCGATGGCGCAGCGAACCGAACTGGCGACATCGGTGAAGGCCGCCATCATGCCGTCGCCAGTGTGCTTGACATAGCGGCCATGATTGGCTTCCAGCGCCTTGCGGATGATTTTGTCGTGCTGTTCTAACAACTCGAACGCGGCGACATCGCCAATTTTGAGGGACATCGCGGTTGAATCTTGCAGATCAGTGAACATGATGCAGCGAAAAGCGCTGTCGAAGTGCAGCCGTTTTTCGCCAGAGGCGGTCGTTTCCGCTTCGGGGTCGGCACTACGACCCAGAAACGCCTCCACATTTGTCAGATCAACCCGGATAATCTCGCTTGGGATCAGCCCATGTGATTCACTGTGGACTCTGCGGATAACCTCTTCGTCAGGCGCGTCAACCAGACAAAAGACGCTGCCGTCTCGACAGTCAAACCAGTAAGTCAAGAACCGCAGGTGATATTTATCCTGAATTTCGAGGTCTTTTTGGTGTGCGGCTTGGACTGCATCATCCGTTGCGCCCTGTACGAGGTGGCGATCCATGAAAATCGGCATTGAATTCCTCCGACCTGGCATCTATCGACTGTTCTACGATGTGCTTAGAGAAAAATCCACATCCGAATAATATTTTACGAGCATAACATAATTTTATGCTCCACGACCACCTGCCCAGCTTTAAAGTCGCGCAATTCTTTTTGATCCGACGATAATAGAACATATGACCCGAACGATTCTGCACCTCGAATCTCGACACCTTCTTCTGCGCCGTCGAAAGCGGTACAACCCGACGGCGGCGATCGGTAGCGCCGCAACAGCCCCAGCTTAGACCGGCAATCTAGGGGTCTGTTTTCCAAGACTGCCCATGCCATCAGCCAGTTGAGTGTCTCGCCTCGCCGCCGTGCTCGTGAGGGTTGATAGTGGACAGGCTAACTAGCCGACGCGGCGGACATCATGCTGGGAAGTGACACCAGGGGCGACACGCCGACGAACCCGCCAGCGAATTTCGGGGCGGGCTGGCCGAGGCCAGCGACCTGAGATGTTAGGGTGCGGCCGGAGTGCGGGTCTTTCCGCGAGGCCCAGAATTGGCCTCTGACGCGAAGATTTCCTGGGTGTGGGTGATCAACTGGCGTGGGTGAGGGTGACGTGGTAGCCCATGGCCTCGAGTTGGTGGATGGCCCGCTTTTTGGCTCGCTCGGGGTGAAGGCGGTTGAAGTAGTCGGCGCCGGGAT
>DATKEW010000129.1:0-5137 GCA_035511785.1 Mycobacterium sp. | reverse complement strand
CATCGTCAACGACACCGTCTGGATCCGGGACGGCAGATTGAGCAGCCGAACCCCGAACGTCGGGTCCTGGACGACGGGCCGGGCCCCGGCGCCCAGGGCGCCGATCGCCATCAGGATGGTGCCGGTGGCGCCGAACAGCCGAGTGCGCTGAAGTGCGGTGAGCTCGGTATCGTTCAGCGGCGTGCCCACTGCCTGCTCGTCGCCATGCAGACTGGCGATCGACGAGCTCAGCGTGTGATGGCGGGCTGCCATCAGAGCAGCGTAGCCGGTTTGACCAGCACAACCGTCCACGCAGGGCACCCTTGCTGGACCGATCCCCGGAATTGCGTCACACTGGTGTTGTGAAAATCCAGGCCAGCCACCAGGCCCCTGTCGGCCCCGGAGTCGGGGTTGGGACGGCGGTTCCTGTCGGGGTGTCGGATGGCCAGACGCGCCGGGCCATCGTGCGCTTACTGCTGGAATCCGGGTCGATCACCGCCGGTGAGATCGGTGACCGGCTGGGCCTGGCGGCCGCCGGTGTGCGGCGTCATCTCGACGCGCTGATCGAGGCGGGCGACGCCGAGTCCGCGGCCGCCGCGCCATGGCAGCAGGTTGGCCGCGGACGGCCGGCGAAGCGCTTTCGGCTGACCGCGGCCGGCCGGGCCAAGCTCGACCACGCCTACGACGAGTTGGCGGTCGCGGCCATGCGGCAGCTGCGGGAAATCGGCGGTGAGGACGCGGTGCAGACGTTCGCCCGCCAGCGCATCGACGCGATTCTGGCCGATGTGCCGGCAGCCGACAGCACCGAGGACGCCGACGTCGAGGCGGCCGCCGAGCGAGTCGCCGGTGCGCTGACCAACGCCGGCTACGTCGCCACCACGACGCGGGTGGGCGGACCGATCCACGGCGTGCAGATCTGCCAGCATCATTGCCCGGTATCTCACGTCGCCGAGGAATTCCCGGAGCTGTGCGAAGCCGAGCGGCAGGCGATGGCCGAGGTGCTGGGGACCCACGTGCAGCGGCTGGCGACCATCGTCAACGGCGACTGCGCCTGTACTACCCACGTTCCCCTTACACCGGCGCCCAGCCCGCGCCTACACACCACGAGCATCAAAGGAGCGTCCCTATGACACTCACGCCAGAGGCCACAAAGTCGCCGGCTCTTGAGCCGTTGACCCAGCAGGAAGCAATCGCCTCCCTGGGCACGTACGGCTACGGCTGGGCGGACTCCGACGTCGCGGGCGCCAGCGCCCAGCGCGGGCTCTCCGAGGAGGTTGTCCGCGATATCTCCGCGAAGAAGAACGAGCCCGAGTGGATGCTGAAAACCCGGCTGAAGGCGCTGCGCATCTTCGACCGCAAGCCCATGCCGCGCTGGGGCGCCAGCCTCGACGGCATTGACTTCGACAACATCAAGTACTTCGTGCGCTCCACCGAGAAGCAGGCCGCGAGCTGGGACGAGTTGCCCGAAGACATCCGCAACACCTACGACCGGCTGGGCATCCCGGAGGCGGAGAAGCAGCGGCTGGTATCCGGTGTCGCCGCACAGTACGAGTCGGAGGTGGTCTACCACCAGATCCGCGAAGACCTGGAAGCTCAGGGCGTCATCTTCCTGGATACCGACACGGCGCTGCGTGAGCACCCCGACATCTTCAAGCAGTACTTCGGCACCGTAATCCCGGCCGGGGACAACAAGTTCTCCGCCCTGAACACAGCCGTGTGGTCGGGAGGCAGCTTCATCTACGTACCGCCGGGCGTCCACGTCGACATCCCGCTGCAGGCCTACTTCCGGATCAACACCGAGAACATGGGCCAGTTCGAGCGGACGCTGATCATCGCCGACGAGGGCTCTTACGTGCACTACGTCGAGGGCTGTACGGCGCCGATCTACAAGTCGGATTCGCTGCACTCGGCAGTGGTCGAGATCATCGTGAAACCACATGCGCGCGTTCGCTATACCACCATCCAGAACTGGTCGAACAACGTTTACAACCTAGTCACCAAGCGGGCCCGCGCCGAAGCCGGCGCCACCATGGAGTGGATCGACGGCAACATCGGGTCCAAGGTGACCATGAAGTACCCGGCGGTCTGGATGACCGGCGAGCACGCCAAAGGCGAGGTGCTGTCGGTGGCGTTCGCCGGGGAAGACCAGCACCAGGACACCGGCGCCAAGATGCTGCACCTGGCGCCGAACACGTCGAGCAACATCGTGTCCAAGTCGGTGGCCCGTGGCGGCGGCCGCACCTCCTACCGCGGCCTGGTGCAGGTGAATAAGGGTGCACACGGGTCGCGCTCCAGTGTGAAATGCGATGCGCTGCTGGTCGATACGATCAGCCGCAGCGACACCTACCCGTACGTCGATATCCGCGAGGACGACGTCACGATGGGTCACGAGGCCACCGTGTCAAAGGTCAGCGAGAACCAGTTGTTCTACCTGATGAGCCGTGGGCTGACCGAGGACGAGGCAATGGCCATGGTGGTGCGCGGCTTCGTCGAGCCGATCGCCAAGGAGCTGCCGATGGAGTACGCGCTGGAGCTCAACCGGCTGATCGAGCTGCAGATGGAAGGCGCGGTCGGGTAGTGACGGAATTGACCGAAGCGGTTGAGGGTTCGTCACTCACCGCTGCCAACAAGGGCGAGCTCTTCTCCTCCTTTGACGTCGATGCGTTCGAGGTGCCGCACGGCCGCGACGAGATCTGGAGGTTCACCCCGCTGCGGCGGTTGCGCGGTCTGCACGACGGCTCGGCGCCGGCTACCGGTAAGGCGCAGATCAGTGTCAGCGAACAGCCCGGCGTGCAGACCGAGACCGTGCGCCGTGGCGACCAACGGCTGGGGCAGGGCGGTATTCCTGCTGATCGTGTTGCAGCCCAGGCATTTTCGTCCTTCAACTCAGCGACGCTGGTCACCGTCGGACGGGACAGGCAGACCGCTGAGCCGGTGAACATCACCGTCACCGGGCCCGGCGAGGGCGCGGTGGCCTACGGTCATCTGCAGATCAGGGTCTGTGAGCTCGGCGAGGCGGTCGTGGTGATCGACCACCGGGGGAGCGGAACCTACGCCGACAACGTCGAGTTCGTCGTCGACGACGCCGCCCGGCTCACCGTCGTGTGGATCGCCGACTGGGCCGACGACACGGTTCACCTGAGCGCGCACCATGCGCGGCTGGGCAAGGACGCGGTGCTGCGGCATGTCGCCGTCACGCTGGGCGGCGAGGTGGTGCGGATGTCGGCCAACGTGCGGTTCTGTAGCCACGGTGGGGACGCCGAGCTGCTGGGCCTGTACTTCGCGGACGACGGCCAGCACCTCGAGTCGCGGCTTCTCATCGACCACGCGCACCCCGATTGCAAGTCGAGTGTGCTGTATAAAGGAGCGCTGCAAGGAGATCCGGCCTCCGCACTGCCCGACGCGCACACGGTCTGGGTGGGCGACGTACTGATCCGCGCCGAAGCCACCGGCACCGACACCTTCGAGGTGAACCGCAATCTGGTGCTCACCGACGGGGCGCGTGCCGACTCAGTGCCCAACTTGGAGATCGAGACCGGGGAAATCGTCGGCGCCGGACATGCAAGTGCCACCGGACGTTTCGACGACGAGCAACTGTTCTACCTCCGCTCCCGCGGCATCCCCGAAGAGCAGGCCCGTCGGCTGGTGGTCCGCGGTTTCTTCGGCGGGATCATCTCCCAAATCGCGGTGCCCGAGGTACGGGAGCGCCTGACCGCAGCCATCGAACACGAACTGGCCATCACGGAATCGAGAGCAACAGCTTCATGACGACTTTGGAAATCAAAGACCTGCACGTCAGCGTTGAGAACCCCAACGCCGTCGAAGGGGATCGCGAGATACCCATCCTCCACGGCGTCGACCTGACCGTGAAATCCGGTGAGACGCATGCATTGATGGGCCCCAACGGCTCCGGCAAGTCGACACTGTCTTACGCCATCGCGGGTCACCCAAAGTACCAGGTGACCTCGGGCTCGATCACGCTGGACGGCGAGGACGTGCTGGCGATGAGCATCGACGAGCGCGCGCGGGCCGGCCTGTTTCTGGCCATGCAGTATCCCGTAGAGGTGCCCGGCGTCTCGGTGTCGAATTTCTTGCGCTCGGCCGCCACCGCCATCCGCGGCGAGGCACCCAAGCTGCGGCACTGGCTCAAAGAGGTTAAGGGGGCAATGACGTCGCTCGAAATCGACCCGTCCTTCGCTGAGCGCAACGTCAACGAGGGCTTCTCCGGTGGCGAGAAGAAACGCCACGAGATCCTGCAGCTGGAACTGCTGAAGCCCAAGATCGCCATCCTGGACGAAACCGACTCCGGGCTCGACGTCGACGCGCTACGAGTGGTCAGTGAGGGAGTGAACCGCTACGCCGAAACCGAGCACGGCGGCATCCTGCTGATCACGCACTACACCCGCATCCTGCGCTACATCCATCCGGAATACGTGCACGTCTTCGTCGGCGGCCGCATCGCCGAATCCGGTGGCTCGGAACTGGCCGACGAGCTCGAGCAGAACGGCTACGTACGCTTCACCCAAGCGGCGGCCACAGGGGCATAACCATGACCACGCCGGCGACACGACTGGACCTAGCCGCGATCCGCGCTGATTTTCCCATTCTGAAGCGGATCATGCGGGGCGGAAATCAGTTGGCGTACCTGGACTCTGGTGCCACGTCGCAACGCCCGTTGCAGGTGCTCGATGCTGAACGGGAGTTCCTGTTGACCTCCAACGGCGCGGTGCATCGCGGTGCGCACCAGCTGATGGAAGAGGCGACCGACGCCTACGAGCAGGGCCGCGCCGACATCGCCGCGTTCGTCGGTGCCGACGCCGACGAGTTGATCTTCACCAAGAACGCCACGGAGTCGCTCAACCTGGTGTCATATGTGCTGGGCGACAAGCGGTTCGACCGAGCCGTCGCCTCCGGTGACGTCATTGTCACCACCGAGCTCGAGCACCACGCCAACCTGGTCCCCTGGCAGGAGCTCGCCCGCCGCACCGGGGCGACGCTGCGCTGGTACGGCGTCACCGACGACGGACGCATCGACCCGGACTCGTTGCAACTGGACGAGCGCGTGAAAGTCGTTGCGTTCAGCCATCATTCCAATGTGACCGGTGCGCTGGCCCCGGTGGCCGAGCTGGTCGCCCGGGCCAGGGCCGTGGGCGCGTTG
>DATKEW010000128.1:0-13132 GCA_035511785.1 Mycobacterium sp. | reverse complement strand
ATCGGAGTGTGTGGACGCCGTGTTGAAGTCGTTCGGCAGCCGGATCAACTCCATCGATCGCCTGGACGGGGTGACGGTGGATCTGGGCGACGGCAGCTGGTTCAACCTGCGCAGCTCCAACACCGAGCCGTTGCTGCGGCTCAATGTCGAGGGTCGCAGCGCCGAGGACGTCGACGCGGTGGTCCAGCAGATCAGCGCCGAGATCACCGCCCGACCCTCGGGCCACGAGGCCGGACCGTGAACGCCACCCGGGCGATCGATCTCGAAGACACCGACGGTCTGCTCGCAGCCGACCGGCGGGGCCTGCTGCGGGCCGCGTCGTCGGCGGGCGCGCAGGTGCGTGCCATCGCCGCCGCGGCCGACGAGGGTGCACTGGACGCGCTGCGCACCGACGACCAACCCCGCAGCATCATCTGGGTTGCCGGCCGCGGTACCGCCGAGACCGCCGGGGCGCTGCTGGCCGCGACGCTGGGTGGCACGGCGTCGGCGCCGATCGCGCTGACCAGCGACGCGCCGCCGTGGGTCGGTCCGCTTGACGTGCTGATCGTCGCCGGCGACGACCCCGGCGATCCCGCGCTGGTCGGGGCCGCCGCGATGGGGGTGCGCCGCGGCGCGCGGGTTGTCGTGGTGGCGCCGTATGAGGGTCCACTGCGCGACTCCACGGCCGGGCGCGCCGCAGTGCTGGAGCCGCGGCTGTGGGTTTCCGACGAGTTCGGATTGTCTCGCTACCTGGCCGCCGGGCTGGCCGCTTTGCACATCGTGGACCCCAGGCCCAGCATCGATCTGGGGATGCTCGCCGACGAGCTGGACGCCGAGGCGCTGCGCAACAGCGCCGGCCGCGAGCTGTTCACCAACCCGGCCAAGACAATTGCCGCGCGCATCTCCGATCGCCAGGTGGCGCTGGCCGGCGACTGTGCCGCGACGCTGGCGCTGGCCCGGCATGGCAGTTCGGTCCTACTGCGGATCGCCCACCGCGTGGCAGCCGCCACCGGGTTGGCGGATGCCGTGGTGGCGCTGCGCGCGACCTCGGAGTTGGGTGACGCCCCTTCTTCGGTGGATGCTCTCTTTCACGACGAACAGATCGACGGACCGCTACCCGACCGGCTGCGGGTGCTGGCACTCACGTTGGCCGACGAGCGGACGGTGGTGGGCGCCCGGGTCGCCGGGCTCGACGACGTCTACCTGGTCGGAGCCGAGGATGTGCCGGATATGCCCGATGCGTCGGGCGGTCTGGCCAGGCCTGGCGGTTCATCCGCGCCCACCGGCACCGGGCGCGTGGAGCAACAACTGGCAGTATTGGCCGTTCGGCTGGAGATGGCCGCGGTTTACTTACGACTGGTGCGGGGATAGATAAACAAGTGGAACTGCTACGCGGGGCCGTGAGGACGTACGCCTGGGGATCGCGCACCGCCATAGCCGAATTCACCGGGCGTGCGGTTCCTGCGGCTCACCCAGAGGCCGAGCTCTGGTTCGGCGCGCACCCGGGTGACCCGGCCTGGCTGGAAACGGATAAAGGCGAAGTCTCGTTGCTGGAGGCGCTGGTTGCCGATCCGGAGGGACAGCTTGGCCCGGGGTCACGCGCCCGATTCGGTGATGCGCTGCCGTTCCTGGTCAAGGTGCTCGCGGCCGACGAGCCGCTGTCGCTGCAGGCGCACCCGAGTGCCGAGCAGGCGGTCGAAGGTTACCTGCGCGAGGAACGACTGGGCATTCCGGTGTCCTCGCCGGTCCGCAACTACCGCGATACTTCGCACAAGCCCGAGTTGCTGGTGGCGCTGCAGTCGTTCGAGGCGCTGGCCGGATTTCGTCAGGCGTCCCGCACCACCGAGCTGCTGCGCGCGCTGGCCGTCTCCGACCTCGATCCCTACATCGATTTGCTGAACGACCAGTCCGACGCCGACGGCCTGCGTGCGCTGTTCACCACCTGGATCACCGCACCCCAGCCCGACATCGACGTGCTGGTGCCCGCCGTGCTGGACGGTGCCATCCAGTACGTCAGCTCCGGGGCAAGGGAATTCGCGGCCGAAGCCAGGACGGTGCTGGAACTCGGCGAACGTTATCCCGGCGATGCCGGGGTGCTGGCGGCGTTACTGCTCAACCGCATCACCCTGGCCCCGGGCGAGGCCATCTTCGTGCGGGCCGGCAACTTGCACACCTATCTGCGTGGTTTCGGGGTGGAGGTAATGGCCAACTCCGACAACGTGTTACGCGGAGGACTTACCCCCAAACACGTCGATGTGCCGGAGTTGCTGCGCGTGCTGGACTTCGCCCCCACCCCCGAAGCGCAGCTGCGGCAGCAGATCCGGCGCGAGGGGCTCGGACTGGTCTACGACACCCCGACCGACGAGTTCGCGCTCGCGCTGCTGGTGCTCGACGGCGAGAATCTGGGCCACGAAGTCGACGCGTCTTGCAGCCACGAGGGCCCGCAGATCCTGTTGTGCAGCGAGGGTTGCGCGAGGGTGCACGGGAAGTCCGGATCCCTCACCCTGGAACGCGGAATGGCGGCCTGGGTGGCGGCAGACGACGGCCCGATCCGGCTCGTCGCGCGGGAGCCCGCCAAGCTGTTCAGGGCGACTGTGGGGTTGTGACGGCCCGTCGCCGGTCTTTGGCGACCAGTCGGCGCTCGCGCAGCCACAGCCGCATGTTGTGCGCCATGGCACGGCCGATGATGCGTGGCGGCGGAATCATATAGAGGCTGTCGAGAAGCGAAAACCGGCGCAAAAACCATTCGGCGAGAACGGGTTCGGTTTCGGCGGCCCCGAGGAATTGGTCGAACAGCGTCGCGGATGGTCGCCACCACCAGGGGGCGGGCTCCTTGGTGCCGGCATGGTGGAAGTTGACGTCGGCAACGCCGTTCATCATCCACACCGGGTAGGTGGTCCTGGCGGTGGCCCGATTGAGTTCCGCGGCCAGTTCGCTCTCCGGAGATTGCAGCGCGCGGCGCAGATGACCGGCCTGCAGTGACGTCATCGTCATCCCCTGTCCGAAGGTGGGATTGAAGCTGGCGACGGCATCGCCGAACGGGATGATGCCGGCGGGAAAACGGTTCAGCTTGTCATAGCGGCGCCATCTGCTCGCCGGAAAAGCGTGGAACGCCGGCTCGCCGAGCGTTTCGGCCTGCGCCAGTGCGTCGGTGAAATGGGCCGGCAGCAGTTTGCCTGCGAGCGCGAGCATCTCGGGGAACGTCCGCGGCGGTTTGGCGTTGGCCACCCCGAATGTGGTGAGAACCCAGGTCCCGTCCTCGTAGCACAGCATGCCCAGCCCGAGCGACTGGTCATGGGAGGCGCCGGCGACGACCACCTTTTCTTGGATCAGGCCGTCCGGGATGCGGAACTGCTGGGTGGCGTAGCTGATGCCGATGTCCACGGTTTCTTCGGTTGGGCGCGCATATCCCCACTGCGTCAACCACACCGGCAGCCGGGTGCCACGACCGGCGGCGTCGACGACGAGGTCGGCGGGCACGAACTGCGGCTCGGCGTCTCCGGCGTCGGCGGGATCCAGCAGCACACCGGTCACCCGCTGCTGGGCATGGTCGAACCGCGGCTCGCCGACCGAGCGCCGGACGATCTCGACGTTGTCGAGGTCTTGGACCCGTTTGCGTAACTGCCACTCCAGGTGTGGCCGGCTGGGCACGTAAGCGGTGAATTCGTCGCGCAGGGTGTGCCCCGTCCCGAGGACATGGCCGGCCGCGCCAAGGTAGATGCAGTCGGGCCGGTTCTCCAGCATCGGCACGCCCGCGGCCACCATGTCCTTCAGCAGGCCGGGAAACAGTCCGTCGAACTCGATTGCCCCGCGGGCCATCAGCATGTGTAAATGCCGGTCCTGAGGCACTGTTGCGCGGCTCGCCGGTGTGCTCGGCAACTCGTCTCGCTCGTAGACGGTCACCGCGCCGTAGCAATCCGCGAGCACCCGCGCCGCGCACAGACCGGCGATGCTGGCCCCGATGACCACGGCGTGCTTCCTCGCGCTTTCCGCGCTGTCGGACACCTGAAGCAGACTACCCAGTACTGTGCGGTCCAACGGCCCATGACAGGGAGGGTGGATGGCCAATCGATGGCGGGTTAAGTCGGTCGAACAATCGATCGCCGATACCGACGAGCCGGATACCCGGCTGCGCAAGGACCTCACCTGGCGCGACTTGGCGGTGTTCGGGGTCGCGGTGGTGATCGGCGCCGGAATCTTCACGGTTACGGCGTCGACGACCGGGGATGTCACGGGTCCCGCGGTTTGGATCTCGTTCGTGATCGCCGCGGCGACCTGCGCGCTGGCGGCGCTGTGCTACGCCGAGTTCGCCTCGACGCTGCCAGTGGCCGGCAGCGCATACACCTTCTCCTACGCCACCTTCGGCGAATTCCTCGCCTGGATCATCGGCTGGAACCTGTTGCTGGAATTGGCGGTCGGTGCCGCCGTCGTGTCCAAAGGCTGGTCGAGTTACCTGGGTTCGGTGTTCGGATTTGCCGGTGGCACAGTCAGTTTGGGATCGGTCGATCTCGACTGGGGCGCGCTGCTGATCGTCGGGGCGGTGTCCACCTTGATCGCGCTGGGCACCAAGTTGTCATCACGATTTTCCATGGTGATCACCACCATCAAGGTGTCGGTGGTGATCTTGGTCGTCGTGGTCGGGGCGTTCTACATCAAGACGGCCAACTACTCGCCGTTCATCCCCAAGGCCGAAGTCGGAGGCGACCAACGAGGGATCGACCAGTCGGTGTTGGCGCTGGTGACGGGGGCGCACAGCAGCCACTACGGCTGGTACGGGGTTTTGGCCGGTGCGTCGATCGTGTTCTTCGCGTTCATCGGTTTCGACATCGTGGCCACCATGGCCGAGGAGACCAAGCGACCTCAGCGCGACGTGCCGAAGGGGATCCTGGCGTCGCTGGCAATCGTCACCGTCCTCTACGTCGCGGTCTCGGTCGTGCTGTCCGGTATGGTCTCCTATACCCAGCTCAAGACCATTCCCGGCCGGAAGGCCGCGAACCTGGCGACGGCATTCACGGCGAACGGGATCCACTGGGCCAGCGAGATCATCGCCATCGGGGCGTTGGCCGGGCTGACCACCGTGGTGATGGTGTTGATGCTCGGGCAGTGCCGGGTCTTGTTCGCGATCGCGCGCGACGGGTTGTTGCCGCGGTCATTGGCCAGGACCGGTGCGCGCGGAACCCCGGTCCGGATCACGGTGCTGGTCGCCGTCGTGGTGGCCACGACAGCGGCGGTGTTTCCGATAACCAAGCTCGAGGAGATGGTCAACGTCGGAACGCTGTTCGCGTTCATCCTGGTGTCCGCCGGGGTCATCGTGCTGCGCCGGACCCGGCCGGACCTGCCGCGAGGGTTCCGCGCTCCCTGGGTGCCATCGCTTCCGATCGCCTCGATCTGCGCGTGTGTGTGGCTGATGGTCAACCTCACGGCACTCACTTGGGTCCGGTTCGGCGTCTGGCTGGTGGTCGGAACGGCGATCTATGTCGGCTACGGGCGCTGGCATTCGGTGCAGGGCCGGCGACAGGTCGAGCGGGCGCTCGACGCGAACAGCGTGGTCACCTAGGCCGCTCGATGCTTTACAAATATGCCATCTGTGTCTAGACAGAAGACGCAAATGGGCGTATTGTCCAACCTCGACGTGGTATGACTCACAAGGAGGTTTGGCATATGACCACACTCAGGCCCCAAATGGCTCAAGCGGTCGATGCGCCCGAAGTGCCGGTTTGGCGCGATAAGAAGCGTCGTCTGTGGCTGATGGGACTGATCGCCCCGACGGCGCTGTTCGTGATGCTGCCGATCATCTGGGGAATGAACCAGCTCGGCTGGCACGCCGCAGCGCAGGTGCCGCTGTGGATCGGGCCGATCCTGCTCTACGTTCTGCTGCCCATCCTCGACCTGCTTTTCGGGCCCGACGGGCAGAACCCGCCCGACGAGGTAATGGAACAGCTGGAGAACGACAAGTACTACCGCTACTGCACCTACTCCTTCATCCCGTTCCAGTACCTCAGCGTGATCTTGGGCGCCTATTTGTTCACCGCCTCGAACCTGAGCTGGCTGGGTTACCCAGGCGGGTCCGAGGGCCCGTTGAGCTGGGTTGGGAAACTGGGCGTGGCGCTGTCGGTCGGTGTTCTCGGTGGCGTCGGCATCAACACCGCCCACGAGATGGGGCACAAGAAGGATTCGCTGGAGCGGTGGCTGTCCAAGATCACGCTCGCGCAGACCTGCTACGGCCACTTCTACATCGAGCACAACCGCGGTCACCACGTGCGCGTCTCCACCCCGGAGGACCCGGCATCGGCCCGCTTCGGCGAGACTTTCTGGGAGTTCTTGCCGCGCAGCGTATTTGGCAGCCTGCGCTCGTCATTGCGGCTTGAGGCACAGCGGCTGCGCCGGCTCGGCTCTGGCTTCTGGAAAAGCCCATGGAACCCCAAGACGTATCTGTCCAACGACGTGCTCAACGCCTGGCTGATCTCGGTGGTGTTGTGGGGAGCGCTGATAGCGGTTTTCGGCCTTGCGCTGATCCCGTTCGTCATCATCCAGGCCGTCTTCGGCTTCTGCCTCCTGGAAGCCGTCAACTACCTCGAGCACTACGGCCTGCTGCGGCAGAAGAATGCCAACGGCCGCTACGAGCGCTGCGCGCCGGTGCACAGCTGGAACTCCGACCATGTGGTCACCAACCTGTTCCTGTACCACCTTCAGCGGCACAGCGATCACCACGCCAACCCCACCCGGCGATACCAGACGCTGCGCAGCATGGCGGGCTCGCCCAACCTGCCCAGCGGATATGGGTCGATGATTTCGCTGACCTACTTCCCACCCCTATGGCGCAAGGTGATGGATCACCGGGTGCTCGAGCACTACGACGGCGACATCACCCGGGTCAACGTGCAGCCGCGTCTGCGCGGGAAGCTGCTGGCGCGTTATGGGGCCGAAAAGTGACCCGCCCCGACACCGGGGCCTATCAGTGCCCGGTCTGCGACTACGTCTATGACGAGGCCAATGGCGATGCCAGGGAGGGCTTTCCGGCGGGCACGCGATGGGAGGAGATTCCCGACGACTGGTGCTGCCCAGACTGCGCGGTGCGCGAGAAACCGGATTTCACACAGCTAAGGATTGGAGCAAGTAAATGAGTGAGTACAAACTGTTCCGTTGCATCCAGTGCGGCTTCGAGTATGACGAGGCCCTGGGCTGGCCGGAAGACGGCATCGAGGTCGGCACCCGGTGGGACGACATCCCCGATGACTGGAGCTGCCCGGATTGCGGCGCGGCGAAGTCCGACTTCGAGATGGTGGAAGTAGCCAGGTCGTGAGCGCTATTGTCGCGCCTGTGAAGCGGATGCCTTACGCCGAGGCGTCGCGCGTCCTGCTGCGCGACTCGGTGCTGGATGCGATGCGCGACCTGCTGCAGGGCCGAGACTGGTCCGCGATCACGCTTTCCGACGTGGCCCGCGCGGCGGGCATCAGCCGGCAGACCATCTACAACGAGTTCGGCTCGCGGCAAGGCCTGGCGCAGGGTTACGCCCTTCGCCTGGCCGACCGCCTGGTTGACAAAATCCATGAGGCCCTGGACGCCCACGTCGGCAATATCTACGAGTCGTTCCTGCAGGCTTTCCGGAGTTTCTTCTCCGAGGCCGCGGCGGACCCGTTGGTGACCTCACTGCGCACAGGCGTCGCCAAGCCCGATCTGTTGCAGCTGATCACCACCGAAAGCGCGCCCATCATCACCCGCGCGTCGGGCCGACTGGCGTCGGCACTTACCCAGACTTGGGTGGCCACCAGCGACGAAGACGCCGGTGTGCTGGCGCGTGCGATCGTGCGGCTGGCGTTGAGCTACGTGTCCATGCCGCCCGAAGCTGATCACGATGTGGCGGCGGATCTGGCGCGGCTGATGACGCCCTTCGCGGACCGTCACGGGGTCATCAACGTTCCCTGACCCGAGGGGCCGAGGGGCCGGAGACTACAGTGGCGCAAGAACATACCTAAGCTAAGTACCGCTTGAATCCGGTGAGCCCTGAAAAGGATGAACACGCTATGACGACCACCGAAAATGCGCTGACCCCCGACGTTCGTAACGGTATCGAATACAAGGTCGCTGACCTGTCGCTGGCGGATTACGGTCGGCGGGACATCGAGCTGTCCGAGCAGGAGATGCCGGGTCTGATGTCGTTGCGCCGGGAGTACGCCGAAGTGCAACCCCTCAAGGGCGCGCGCGTCTCAGGCTCGCTGCACATGACCGTGCAGACCGCCGTGCTCATCGAGACCCTTGTTGAACTCGGTGCGCAAGTCCGGTGGGCGTCGTGCAACATCTTCTCCACTCAGGACCACGCCGCCGCCGCCGTAGTCGTCGGCCGCCACGGCACGCCGGAGGAGCCGAAGGGCGTCCCGGTGTTCGCCTGGAAGGGCGAGACGCTACAGGAGTACTGGTGGGCCGCCGAGCAGATGCTGACCTGGCCCGACGAGCCCGCGAATATGATCCTCGACGACGGCGGCGACGCCACCATGCTTGTGCTGCGCGGTGCGCAGTACGAGAAGGCCGGCGTGGTGCCTCCGGCGGAAGACGACGACCCCACCGAGTGGAAGGTCTTCCTCGACCTGCTGCGGACGCGCTTCGAGACCGATAAGGACAAGTGGACCAAGATCTCCGAGTCGGTCAAGGGCGTCACCGAGGAGACCACGACCGGCGTGCTGCGGCTGTACCAGTTCGCGGCGGCCGGGGACCTTGCGTTCCCGGCGATCAACGTCAACGACTCGGTCACCAAGTCCAAGTTCGACAACAAGTACGGCTGCCGCCACTCGCTGATCGACGGCATCAACCGCGGCACCGACGTGCTGATCGGCGGCAAGCGGGTGCTGGTGTGCGGCTACGGCGACGTGGGTAAGGGCTGCGCCGAGTCCGTCAAAGGCCAGGGCGCGCGCGTCGTCGTCACCGAGATCGACCCGATCAACGCGCTGCAGGCCCTGATGGAGGGCTACGACGTCAAGCGGGTCGAGGACGTCATCGGCGAGGCGGACATCGTCATCACCGCGACCGGCAACAAGGACATCATCACCCTCGAGCACATGAAGGCGATGAAGGACCACGCGGTTCTGGGCAACATCGGGCACTTCGACAACGAGATCCAGATAGCTGCGTTGGAGAAATCCGGTGCGACGAAGGTGAACATCCGGCCCCAGGTCGACGTGTGGACCTTCCCCGACAGCGGCAAGTCGATCATCGTGCTGTCCGAGGGCCGGCTGCTGAACCTCGGCAACGCGACCGGTCACCCGTCGTTCGTGATGAGCAACAGCTTCTCCAACCAGGTGATCGCGCAGATCGAGCTGTGGACCAAGAACGACGAATATGACAACGAGGTCTACCGGCTGCCCAAGCATCTCGACGAGAAGGTGGCCCGCATCCACGTCGAGGCGCTCGGCGGTGTCCTGACCAAGCTGACCAAGGAGCAGGCCGACTACATCGGCGTCGACGTCGAGGGCCCGTACAAGGCGGACCACTACCGCTACTGAGTCGGGGCCTTCGCCGAACGTGCGGCCAGCTTCACGTTCGTGGACATGCCGCGGGGATAGGCTCGCGCCGTGCTGATCGCGATCGAAGGGGTCGACGGCGCTGGTAAGCGGACCCTGTCCGAGGGTTTGCGCAGCGCGTTCCAAGCGGCCGGGAAGTCGGTGGCCACGCTGGCGTTCCCGCGGTATGGGCAATCGGTGACTGCCGACATCGCGGGGGAGGCGCTGCACGGCGAGCACGGTGACCTCGCGTCGTCGGCATGCGCGATGGCCATGCTCTTCGCGCTCGACCGCGCCGGAGCGATCGGGGAAATCGAGCGGTTGGGCCGTGACCACGACGTGGTGATCCTGGATCGCTACGTCGCATCCAACGCGGCCTACACCGCCGCGCGCCTGCATGAAGATGCGGCGGGGGAGGCGGTGGCCTGGGTACGCCGGCTCGAATATGAGCGCCTGCGGTTACCCGCGCCGGACCGGCAAATACTGCTCGCGGTGTCCGCCGAACTCGCCGCGCAGCGGGCCCGCCACCGGGCCGAATCAGAGCCGGGCCAGGCGCGTGACAGTTACGAACGCGACGACGAACTTCAGCAGCGCACCGCTGCGGTGTACGCCGGCTTGGCCGCCGCGGACTGGGGCGGGCGATGGCTGGTCGTCGATGCGGACATCAATCCGGAGGCCCTGGCGGCCGCGTTGACCGCCCCGTAGACCGGCTGCGGGGCGAAATTTGACGATATTTGGCCGTGTCAACCACGAAACGCCCGTGTGGTGCCTGAGTTTTGTCCCGAACTGGTGACACCATGGACTGCATGAGGCAAAGGATCCTGGTCGTCGATGACGACGCTTCGCTGGCGGAGATGCTGACCATCGTGCTGCGTGGGGAGGGCTTCGACACCGCGGTCATCGGTGACGGTACTCAGGCCCTTACCGCGGTACGCGAGCTGCGCCCCGACTTGGTGCTGCTTGACCTGATGTTGCCCGGCATGAACGGCATCGACGTGTGTCGTGTGTTGCGTGCCGACTCCGGCGTTCCGATCGTCATGCTGACGGCCAAGACCGACACCGTCGACGTGGTGCTGGGCTTGGAGTCGGGCGCCGACGACTACATCATGAAGCCGTTCAAGCCCAAGGAGCTGGTCGCCCGGGTGCGCGCGCGGCTGCGGCGCAACGACGACGAGCCCGCCGAGATGCTGTCCATCGCCGACGTCGAGATCGACGTGCCGGCACACAAGGTCACTCGCAACGGCGAGCAGATCTTCCTGACACCGCTGGAGTTCGACCTGCTGGTTGCGCTGGCACGCAAACCACGCCAGGTGTTTACTCGTGATGTGCTGCTCGAACAGGTGTGGGGATACCGGCACCCAGCGGATACCCGCTTGGTAAACGTGCATGTCCAGCGTCTGCGGGCCAAGGTCGAGAAAGACCCTGAGAACCCGACCGTGGTGTTGACCGTTCGAGGAGTGGGATACAAGGCCGGACCTCCGTGATCCGGGGCTCGCGACGACGCATTCGAGGTCGTTCGGGGCGCTCCGGTCCCATGACTCGCGGCATGAGTGCGTTGAGCCGAGCCGTAGGAATTGCCTGGCGCCGCTCGCTACAGCTGCGAGTCGTGGCGCTGACCCTTGGACTGTCGTTGGCAGTGATCTTGGCGCTCGGCTTCGTGCTGACTAGTCAGGTCACCAATCGGGTGCTCGACGTCAAGGTCAGGGCCGCCACCGAGCAAATCGAGCGGGCGCGCACCACCGTCGGCGGGATCGTCAACGGTGAGGAGACGCGCTCGCTGGACAGCAGCCTTCAGCTGGCCCGTAACACGTTGACATCGAAGACCGACCCGGCCTCGGGCGCCGGCCTCGCCGGTACGTTCGACGCGGTGTTGCTGGTGCCCGGCGACGGCCCGCGCGCCGCGAGTTCGGCCGGACCCGTTGACCAGGTGCCCAACTCGCTGCGTGGCTTCGTCAAGGCCGGGCAGGCGTCCTACCAGTACGCCACGGTGCACACGGACGGCTTCTCCGGGCCGGCACTGATCATCGGTACGCCGGCGTCGTCGCAGGTGGCCAACCTGGAGCTGTACCTGATCTTCCCGCTCAAGAATGAGCAGGCCACCATCATGTTGGTCCGCGGCACGATGATCACCGGCGGCGTGGTGCTGCTGGTGTTGCTGGCCGGGATCGCGCTGCTGGTGTCCCGCCAGGTAGTGGTGCCGGTGCGGTCGGCGTCGCGGATCGCCGAACGGTTCGCCGAAGGTCATCTGTCCGAACGAATGCCGGTGCGCGGCGAAGACGACATGGCCCGGCTGGCGGTGTCGTTCAACGACATGGCGGAGAGCTTGTCCCGCCAGATCACCCAGCTCGAGGAGTTCGGCAACCTGCAGCGACGTTTCACGTCCGACGTCAGCCACGAACTTCGCACCCCGCTGACCACCGTGCGGATGGCCGCCGACTTGATCTACGACCACAGCGCCGACCTCGACCCCAGGCTGGCGCGGTCGACCGAGCTGATGGTCAACGAGCTGGACCGCTTCGAGACGCTGCTCAACGACCTGCTCGAGATCTCCCGGCACGACGCCGGTGTCGCCGAGTTGTCCGTCGAGGCGGTCGATCTGCGCGGCACCGTGCAGAGCGCGCTGGGCAACGTGGGGCACCTGGCCGAAGAGGCGGGCATCGAGATGCTCGTTGACATGCCCGACGAAGAGGTGATCGCAGAGGTCGACGCGCGCCGGGTGGAGCGGATCCTGCGCAACCTGATCGCCAACGCCATCGACCACGCCGAGCACAAGCCGGTCCACATCCGGATGGGCGCCGACGAGGACACCGTCGCCGTCACCGTCCGCGACCACGGGGTGGGCCTGCGGCCCGGCGAGGAGAAGCTGGTGTTCAGCCGGTTCTGGCGCTCGGACCCCTCGCGGGTGCGGCGGTCCGGCGGCACCGGGCTGGGTCTGGCGATCAGCATCGAGGACGCGCGGCTGCACCAGGGCCGGCTCGAGGCATGGGGCGAGCCCGGCCAGGGTGCGTGCTTCAGGCTGACGCTGCCCCTGGTTCGAGGCCACAAGGTCACCACCAGCCCGCTGCCCATGAAACCGATTCCCGAGCCGGCGCAACCGACCGGCCAAGAACACAGGCCAAAAAGTCAGGACCGTCACCGCCAGCGTGAGCATGCCGAGAGGAGCGGGTGATGCGACGGCTTCTGGTGCTGTTCTTGCTGGCGGTGTTGCCCGCCGGCTGTGCGGGAGTGCCCAGTTGGTCGGCCCCGCAGGCCATCGGCACCGTCGAGCGACCAGCGCCGTCGAACCTGCCCAAGCCGACCCCGGGCATGGACCCCGACGTGCTGCTGCGCGAATTCTTCAAGGCCACAGCCGATCCCGCCAACCGGCATCTGGCTGCGCGGCAGTTCCTCACCCAGTCGGCGTCCAACGCATGGGACGACGCCGGTAGCGCACTGCTGATCGACCACGTGGTGTTCGTCGAAACCCGTGGTGCTGAACGGGTTTCGGCGACGATGCGAGCAGACATCCTGGGCTCGCTGTCCGACATGGGGGTATTCGAAACCGCGGAAGG
This sequence comes from Mycobacterium sp., assembly GCA_035511785.1. Classification (GTDB taxonomy): domain Bacteria; phylum Actinomycetota; class Actinomycetes; order Mycobacteriales; family Mycobacteriaceae; genus Mycobacterium. The sequence continues at coordinate 108 of DATKEW010000128.1, read as the reverse complement.
CGTGCTGCCGGACCCGGGTGGGATCGAGTTGGTCAAAACATCGGGCGGCTGGCGGATCGACCGGCTGCCCAACGGAGTCTTCTTGGACTGGCAGCAATTTCAGGCGAC
>DATKEW010000127.1:0-2257 GCA_035511785.1 Mycobacterium sp. | reverse complement strand
GCAGTCGCAGAACGACGGCGGCCCGGCGATGAGCAAGTTCGAGGTCCTCACCGCGATGGCGTTCGCGGCGTTCGCCGACGCGCCGATCGAGGTCGCAGTCGTGGAGGTGGGTCTGGGCGGTCGTTGGGATGCCACCAATGTGGTCAACGCGCCGGTCGCGGTCATCACCCCGATCGGCATCGACCACGTCGAATACCTCGGCGGCGATATCGCCGGGATCGCCGGCGAGAAGGCCGGCATCATCACCAAGGCCGACGAGGGCGCGCCCGACACCGTGGCCGTGATCGGTCGGCAGCTACCCGAGGCAATGGAGGTGCTGCTGGCGCAAACCGTGCGCGCCGACGCCGCGGTCGCCCGCGAGGACTCGGAATTCGCGGTGTTGGGCCGTCAGGTCGCCATCGGCGGCCAAGTGCTGCAGCTGCAGGGTCTCGGCGGGGTGTACTCCGATGTCTATCTGCCGCTACATGGGGAACATCAGGCTCACAACGCCGCGCTGGCGCTGGCCGCGGTCGAGGCGTTTTTCGGTGCCGGTGCGCAGCGTCAACTCGATGTCGATGCCGTTCGGGCCGGATTCGCCGCCGCCACCAGTCCGGGCCGGTTGGAGCGCATGCGCAGCGCCCCAACGGTATTCATCGACGCTGCGCACAACCCGGCGGGCGCGGCGGCGCTGGCTCAGACGCTGGCTGAGGAGTTCGATTTCCGGTTCCTGGTCGGGGTGGTCAGCGTGCTGGCCGAAAAGGACGTCGGCGGCATCCTCGCCGTCCTGGAGCCGGTGCTCGACCGGATCGTGGTCACTCACAACGGATCGCCGCGTGCCCTGGATGTCGAGTCGCTGGCGTTGGCCGCACAGCAGGGGTTCGGACCCGACCGGGTGATCACCGCCGAGAACCTGCCTGCCGCAATCGATACCGCGATCGCGCTGGTTGACGACGCCTTTGCAGATGGGGCAGATGCCGAAGTCGGGGGCGACGCGTTTTCCGGGACCGGCATCGTGATCACCGGCTCGGTGGTCACCGCCGGGGCTGCACGTACGTTGTTCGGTCGTGATCCGGCATGACGCGCCCGCTCCCGCAACCAGGTGATGGCCCGACGCCGGATCCGTGGAAAAGCTTCCGTGGGGTGACGGCCGGGACGCTGATCCTGGAGGCGATCGTGGTCCTGCTGGCGTTGCCGGTGGTCGGCGTCGTCGGTGGGGGGCTGACGCCTTTCGCGTTGGGATACCTGCTTGGTTTGGTGGCGGTTCTGATCGTGCTTGCCGGGCTGCAGGGCCGGTCATGGGCCATCTGGGTGAACCTCGCCGTGCAACTGGTACTGCTCGCCGGCTTCCTGGTCTATCCGGGGGTCGGTTTCATCGGAATATTGTTTGCCGCGGTCTGGGCGCTGATCATTTATTTCCGGGCCGAGGTTCTGCGCAGGCAGCGACGCGGGCTCCTCCCAGGCCAAGAAGGCCCACCGGACTGATCCGCTGTGGTCGGCGCGAGTCGGCGGTTCGGTACGCTGTCCGCCGTGAGTCAGCGGACACTCCTGTTGATCAAGCCCGATGGGGTCGAGCGACGCCTGGTAGGCGAGATCATCGGCCGTATCGAGCGCAAAGGCCTGACCGTCGCGGCGCTGGAAATGCGCGTTATCAGCGACGAGCTGGCCCGCTCGCACTACGCCGAGCATGACGGCAAGCCGTTTTTCGCGTCCCTGCTGGAGTTCATCACGTCCGGACCGCTGGTTGCGGCGATCGTGGAGGGCCCGCGGGCAGTCGCGGCGATGCGGCAACTGGCCGGCGCAACAGACCCGGTCGAGAAGGCTGCGCCCGGCACCATCCGGGGCGATTTCGGCCTCGAAACGCAGTTCAACCTCGTGCACGGATCCGATTCGCCGGAGTCGGCCGAGCGTGAGATCGCGCTCTGGTTCTCTCAGGCCTGACCGCGGGTCGCCGGACTCGGTCCGGGTCGCTCCGGCGGTATGGGATACTAAGTGTTGGGTGAACGTCGCCGGACCGGCTTCCGACGCCCGAATGAAGACTTCGACAAGCGCGACCACCGCCTACCCGCGATGCGGCGCCGACTGTCCAGCCATCATTCAAACCGGCGCCGAGCGCGTTCGACATGAGCCGCTCGGAGCGAGACCATCACAAGTTCGGGAGAAGTAACCCGGACACATAGCGAAGCCCTCGCGTGGCCGCGTCGCAGGACGCGCCCGGGGGCTTGAGGAGAATACGTGATAGACGGTGGCCCATCCTCAGAGCTCCCAGAAGACTCGTCGC
>DATKEW010000126.1:0-21791 GCA_035511785.1 Mycobacterium sp. | reverse complement strand
ACTCGTCTCGCTCGACGAGGTCTCCGGCCAGGCCGTTTTCGGTGCCGGCGTCACCGGTCCGGACGCCGAACGCCTGCTCGGCGAACACGGCTTCTCGCTCGGGCATTTTCCGCAGAGCTTCGAGTACGCCACCATCGGCGGCTTCGCGGCGACCCGATCGTCGGGACAGGACTCGGCCGGCTACGGCCGGTTCAACGACATGGTTCGCGGGCTGCGGGTGATCACTCCAGTCGGCACGCTGGATCTGGGCCGTGCGCCGGAATCTGCCGCGGGCCCCGACCTGCGTCAACTACTGATCGGCTCGGAGGGCACCTTCGGTGTCATCACCCAGGTGCGGCTGCGGGTCCACCGCGCTCCGGAAGCCGTCCGCTATGAGGCGTGGTCGTTCCCCGATTTCGCGACCGGGGCCGCGGCCGTGCGTGCGGTCACTCAAAATGCCACCGGCCCCACCGTCATTCGGCTCTCCGACGAAGCGGAGACCGGGGTCAATCTCGCCACCACCGAGGCGATCGGCGAAAACCAGATCACCGGCGGCTGCCTGGGGATCACCGTGTTCGAGGGCAGCAACGAGCACGTCGAAAGCCGGCACGCCGAGACCCGCGCACTGCTGGCGGCCCGGGGCGGCACATCGCTGGGCGAAGCGCCGGCGCGGGCCTGGGAACGGGGCCGGTTCGCCGCGCCGTACCTGCGTGACTCGCTGCTGTCCGCGGGGGCGCTCTGCGAGACGCTCGAGACCGCTACCGATTGGTCCAACATTCCCGCGCTCAAGGCCGCCGTCACCGAAGCGCTCACCGCCGCACTGGCCGAGACCGGCACACCGGCGCTGGTGATGTGCCACATCTCGCACGTCTACCCCACCGGCGCTTCGCTGTACTTCACTGTCGTCGCCGGGCAACGGGGCAATCCGATTGAGCAATGGCAGGCCGCCAAAAAGGCTGCGTCGAACGCGATGATGGCGGCCGGCGCAACCATCACCCACCACCACGCGGTCGGCACCGACCACCGCCCCTGGATGCGCGACGAAGTGGGTGATCTGGGCGTGCAAGTGCTGCGCGCGGTCAAAGCGACACTGGATCCGGCCGGAATCCTCAACCCCGGCAAGCTGATTCCGTGACCCGTCATGTCTGAGGCTCACCCCGTCGCGGGGCAACAGCGCCGGCGCGAAATCGCCAAGGTGACCGCGCTGACCAATCCCGCTTCGGGACACGGCGCCGCCATCCGCGCGGCGCACATTGCGATCGCCCGGCTGCAGCACCGGGGCGTCGAGGTCGTGGAGATCATCGGCGACGACGCGCAAGGCGCGCGCTATCTCGCCGCGGCCGCCATCGAACGGGGTACCGATGCGCTCATGGTCACCGGCGGTGACGGCGTCGTCTCCAACGCGCTGCAGGTGTTGGCGGGCACCGACGTTCCGCTGGGAATCATCCCCGCCGGCACCGGTAACGATCACGCCCGTGAATTCGGAATTCCCACAAAGGATCCCGAGGCCGCCGCGGACATCGTCGTAGACGGCTGGACGGAAACCATAGACCTCGGCCGGATTCGCGACAGCAACGGCGTCAACAAGTGGTTCGGTACCGTGGCGGCCGCCGGATTCGATTCGCTGGTGACCGATCGCGCCAACCGGATGAGCTGGCCGCACGGGCGTCTGCGCTACTACATCGCGATGCTCGCCGAGCTTTCGCAGCTGCGGATGTTGTCGTTCCGAATGGTCCTCGACGGAACGAAAGAGATCGACGCCGACATCACCCTCGCGGCCTTCGGCAACACCCGCAGCTACGGCGGCGGTCTGCTGATCTGTCCCACCGCCGATCCCACCGACGGTCTGCTCGACATCACCATGGCGCATTCGGCATCCCGGACGAAGCTGCTCCGCCTGTTCCCCACCGTCATGAAAGGCACCCACGTCGACCTCGACGAGGTGAGCACGGCACGCGCCACATCAATCCATGTCGACTGCCCCGGCATCAACGTCTACGCCGACGGCGACTTTGCCTGCCCGCTGCCCGCCGAGATCTCCGCGGTGCCCGCTGCGCTGCAGATTCTTCGTCCGGCCCGGGTGTAACAGCGGACCGAGAGCGATTAGCTGACGTTGCTGACTATTGCCAACAGTCGTGAAAGACTTGCAGCGACGGGGAAGTAAGGGCGTGGAGTGTCAACGATGGACTTCTACGCGGTGCTCGACCAAGTGGTCGAGCTGGTCCGCAGCCGCGGCCGGGTGTCATATCAAGCGCTGAAACTCAAGTTTGATCTGGATGACAAACACTTCCAAGCACTCAAGGAAGAGCTCCTCTACGCGCACAGAGCAACAATTCGCGCCGAGGGTTCCGGTTTTGCGTGGGCCGAAGAACATACGGTCTCTCCCACTACGCCCCAGCCGCCATCTCCGGAGGCTGAGCGCCGCCACCTAACCATGATGTTCTGCGACCTGGTGGGTTCGACGTCGCTCGCCAGCCAGTTCGATCCTGAAGAGTGGCGGGAGATCATGCGTGCCTATTACGACACTTGTGGCAAGGTGATCGCCCGCTTCGATGGTCACGTCGCCCTTTACCTCGGCGACGGACTACTCGTTTACTTCGGCTATCCCCTCGCTCACGAAGACGACGCGCAACGGGCTGTGCGCGCGGGGCTGGGGATCGTGGAGGCCGTCGGTCAGCTTAACGCCGGCCTAGCTGAAAAGTATGGCGTGTCGCTGGCTGTCCGTCTGGGGTGCCACACCGGACTGGTGGTAGTCGGCGAGCTGAGCGGGACGGGTCACGACGATATGGCGCTGGGCGAAACGCCCAATATTGCGGCCCGGCTGCAGGGCATCGCGGAACCAAACACGTTGGTAATCGGCGCCTTAACGCATCAACTCCTTGGCGGCCTCTTCACCTGCCGGTCGTTGGGTAGTCCACCTCTGAAAGGCGTCGCCGCGCCGCTGGACGTCTACCAGGTGCTCTATGAAAGCACCGCCCGTACCCGGCTGGAAGCGATTGGCAATGCCGGCCTGACCCCGCTGGTAGGGCGTCAAGCCGAGGTGCAACGGCTCGAAGCAAGCTGGGCTCAAGTCGTTGATGGCCGAGGACAGGTGGTGTTGCTCAGCGGTGAGGCGGGGATCGGCAAATCCCGCCTGGTACGGCAGATCAGCGAACACGCCTCCGAAATCGCGTGGCTCATTCCGTTCCACTGTTCGCCCTTTTACCAGCACAGTGCGCTGCATCCGGTGATCGACGCGCTCGAACGTGTGGCGTTGGGCTTCGAGCGCCACGACTCCGCCACGCAGAAGATGCGCAAGCTGGAGGGTTGGTTGGTCCAGAACGGACAACCTCTAGCCGATGCGGTGCCGCTGTTTTCGTCCCTGTTGTCGATCCCCCTGACGCCGGAATACACCCCGCCGACCGCGCCCCCCGATCAGCTGAAGCAGCAAACCTTGCAAGCGATCGCGGCGGTCATCCTTAACCGAGCGGCCCAGCAGCCGCTGCTGTTTGTCATGGAAGATCTGCAATGGGTCGATCCCACCACGATCGAGCTCCTTGGTTTGATCATCGAGCGCACGCCGGCCTCTCGAATCATGATGCTGCTGACCTATCGACCGAACTTCGAACCGCCGTGGGCGCCACTCGCACACGTCACAGCCGTCATGCTCGATCGCTTGCCGCCCGATGAGGCCGCCGAACTGACGAGCCGAGTGGCTGGCGGCAAGACCCTGCCGATGGATGTAATGGGCCAGGTAGTAGCCAAGACCGACGGTGTGCCGCTATTCGTCGAAGAACTGACCAAGATGCTGCTCGAGTCGGGGCAACTCATCGAGCACGCCGAACGCTACGAGTTGACCGGCCCGCTGCCCGCGTTGGCGATTCCGAACACGCTGCACGACTCGCTGACTGCGCGCCTGGACCGGTTGTCACCCGTGAAATCGATCGCCCAGCTGGCCGCGACTCTGGGGCGCGACTTCAGCTACGCATTGCTGCGGGCCGTGGCGCCATGGGACGAACCCGCATTGCGACAAGGACTGCGCCAGCTGACGGAAGCGGAGCTCTTGTACGAGACGGGGCTTCCGCCAACGGCGACCTACCGCTTCAAACATGCGTTGATCCAGGAGGCGGCCTACCAATCGCTCTTGAAAAGCACCCGTCAACAGCACCATCAACGCATCGCGCAGACGCTCGAATCCCAGTTCCCTGAAACGGTTTCCACCCAACCCGAACTGCTGGCACACCACTACACCGAAGCCGGCCTGACCGCGCAAGCCATCCCGTACTGGCAAGCCGCCGGACAACGCTCACTGCATCGCTTTGCCAACCACGAAGCCGCCACCCACGCGAACCGGGGCTTGGAATTGCTCAGCACTTTGCCTGAGACACCGCAACGCGCCAAGCAAGAGCTTTCCCTACAGATCTTGCTCGGCCCAGCGTTGAGTTTCGTGAACGGCCCTCAATCCGTAGAACACATATACGCCCGCGCCTGCGAGTTGGCGCGCCATGTCGGCAGCACCCCCGAACTGTTCCCGGCGTTGTCCGGGTTGCAATACGCACAGATAGTGCGCGGGCATATGCATAAGGCGCGGGCTCTGGCAGAGGAGTTCTTGGGGCTGGCCCAACCGCAGCAGGACCCGCTCATCTTGGCGGTCGGACACCGGATGCTGGCCTATACGGCGTGGTGGCAGGGCGATGTCATCGATGTGCGGAACCACAGCGCTCAAGGCCTCGCCCTCTATAACCGGGACCAGCACCGGACATGCGTCGTGAGCTACACCCAGGATTCGGGGGTCCTATGCGGATATCTCAGTGCATTCGCCGAGTGGGTCCTGGGCTACCCAACGCGGGCGATGCAGACCATGGAGCGGACCCTGGCGCACGCGCGGGGGCTCGAACATCCCTATAGCGTCGCGATCACGCTCTTGATGTCCGCCCAATTGTCTCAACTGCGCCGGGATCCGGAGTCGGCACGAACACAGGCGGAGGACGCAATTGCGACTTGTCGGGAGCATGGTCTTGACGCGGTGGAGCTCTGGTGCCTGCTGCCCCGAGGATGGGCGCTCGCCGAGCGGGGTGAGGTGACCAAAGGCATCTCGGACATCCGCGACGCAATGGACCGCCGTCGAGCGATGAAAATGGGCGCGGTGTGGCCCTGGTACTTGGCGCTCCTGGCAGAGGCGTATGGCAAGGTTGGACAGCTTGGGGAGGGCTTAGCGGCGCTGCAGGAGGCGCTTCAGTGGGTGCACCGCAACGACGAGCGACTCTACGAGGCGGAGGTGTACCGGATCAGGGGCGAGCTGTTGCTCAAACAAGACGTAGCAGACACGGCTCAGGCAGAACAGAATTTCGAGCGGGCGTTGCGGGTCGCCCGCCACCAACAAGCGAAGTCTTGGGAGCTGCGTGCGGCGATGAGCCTGAGCCGCCTGTGGCTGCAGAACGGAAAGCGCGACGACGCACGCGGCCTATTGATGTCCGTATATTCCTGGTTCACCGAGGGTTTCGATACCGCCGACTTGCAGGACGCCCGCGTGCTCGCAGACCGCATGTCGTGACGCGGTAGCGGGCGACGGCCACGTGCCAGGCCGCCGCGCTGCAGATTCTGTGCCCCGCCCGGTGACGATCACGGCGGTGTAACAAATCGGGGCACCGAATCCGACATCTTGGCGTACGCGCTGCACGGGGGGGAAGATGTCGGGACACCGCAAGATTGCGCTGGTCGCCATCGCGGCCGCGTCGCTGGGCTGCTCAGTATGGCTTTCTCCGGCAGCCTTGGCGGGTCAAGCTTCGGCCTGGGACGGGCCTTACCTGCTGACCTTTGCCGCCAACCAAAAGAACGGCACCAGCCTGGCCGCACGCCAGCCCGAAACCGCCCAGCGGGCCAGCTACTCGTTTACTTCGAGCTGCTCAACGGGCGTCTGTGTCGCCACGGTCAACGACCCGCCAGCACCCAAAAATCAATACATGCAGCGATCGGTCCAGTACGCCTGGAACGGGTCTCAGTGGGTCCAGCAAATGAACCGGACATGGGATTGCCCACTACTCGGCGGCCTCGTGGAATACGACCCGGCGAGGTCCATAACGGCCTTGACGCCCGGCCCCAACGGCGTCCTGACCGGCGTGTTTCACACCGAAATCGTCAGCGGCGCGTGTAAGGGCACCGTCGACATGCCGGTGTCGGCCACCCCGGTGAGCCCGCCGGTTATCTAGCCGACACCGCGGCTGAGCCAGGTCACTTCGCCGGCGTCGCCGCCGTCGCGGTACACCTCGAGCGCCTCGTCCCACGCCGTTCCCAGCACCGAATCCAGTTCCGCGGCCAGTGTGTCGGCGCCCTGCGCCATCATCGCCCGCAGCCGCATCTCGCCGACCATGATGTCGCCGTTGGCGCTCATCGACCCGCTCCACAAACCGAGCTGTGGGGTGTGGCTGAACCGCTGGCCGTCGACTCCGGGGCTGGGATCCTCGGTGACATCGAACCGCAGCACCGACCAGGAGCGCAACGCGTTGGCCAACCGGCCGCCGGTGCCCACCGGGCCGACCCAATTGGTGACCGCGCGCAGCTGTCCGGGCATCGCGGGCTGCGGGGTCCACACCAAGTTGGCCTTGGATTGCAGGGTCGACGACAACGCCCACTCGACATGCGGGCACACCGCGGCGGGCGAGGCATGGACATACACCACGCCAGCCGTCACGTCGGCAAATTGATTCGACGCACGCATCTCCTGCTCCTTCGGTTCCACGAGGGACGTCTTCCCCAACGACCTGGTGGATCCGCGAGCAGAATGCTGATGTTTTTGTGTCGTGCGTGTCTATTGTGCCTCGTGATACCCCTGTTGCGCTAGTGCTCGGGGTCTATTAGCTGTACTCCACTATCACCGCGTCGGAAATCGCCGGCCACAAGTCCAGCGCCCACTCGCCGAAATCGCGGTCTGTCAGGGCTACCATCGCGAGCTCCGCATCGGGATCTGCCCAGATAAAACCACCTGCTTGGCCGAAATGACCGTATGTTCGCACCGAGTTGCGCCTGCCCGTCCAATGCGGCGATTTCGAATCCCTGATCTCGAAACCCAGTCCCCAATCGTTGGGCCGCTGCACACCGTATCCGGGCAGCACGCCGTCCAGGCCGGGAAATTGCACCGTTGTCGCCTGGTCGTGCAGCTGCGCCGACACCGTCGCCGGGCGCAGCAGGTCGCCGGCGAACGCGGCCAGATCCGCGACCGTGGACGTCGCCCCGAACCCCGCGGCCGCAGCACCGCCGTCCAGCCGGGTCGTCACCATGGCCAGTGGTTCGCACACCGCCTCGGTCAGGTAGCGGCCGAACTCGATCCCCGACTCCCGCTCCACGGTCTCGGCCAGCACCGCAAAGCCGTAGTTGGAGTACATGCGCCGGGTGCCGGGCTTGGCCAGCACGCGATCGGTATGCATCGCCAGACCCGCCGTGTGCGCCAACAGGTGGCGAACCGTGGCGCCGGGCGGGCCGGCTGGGGTGTCCAGATCGACGACCCCTTCCTCGATGGCGATGTGCACCGCACGGGCCACCAGCGGTTTGGTGACCGACGCCAGCACGAACACCTGCGTGATGTCGCCGTGAGCGGCCAGCACTCCGTCAGGTCCAATCACCGCAGCGGCGGCAGCCGGGACCGGCCAGTCGGCAACAGCGTCGAGAGCGGCCATCACGTCGGGCACGTCATCTCCTGGCGATGTAGTAGTTGTTCAGTTGGTCCGACTCGATCTCGGCCACCCGAACGTCGTCGAAACCGGCGTCAGCGAGCATCGACGTGGCCAGCTGCGTTCCCCAGGCCGCGCCCAGTCCGGCGCCGTCGGCGGCCAGCGACACTGTCATGCAGTGCATCAGCGAGGTCGTGTAGAGGTAGGTGCTCATCGGGACGCCGACGTTGTCCTCGAGTCGGCTCGATGCCTTGATGTCGGCCATCAGGAAGACGCCGCCGGGCCGCAGCGCGCGATAGATATTTTCCAGCACGCGCGCCGGCTGTGCCTGGTCGTGGATGGCATCGAACACGGTGATGACGTCGTAGGCGGCCACCGTGTTCAGCTCGGGCAGGTTGTGACTCTCGAAAGTCGCGTTTTTCAGACCGAGCCGCGCCGCCTCTTGGATGCCGGTGGCAATGGCCTCCTCGGAGAAGTCGATGCCGGTGAACCGGCTCGCCGGAAACGCCTGCGCCATCACGTTGATCGCGTGACCGCTGCCGCAGCCGAAATCGGCCACCTCCGCTCCGGACCGCAGGCGCTCGACAAGGCCGTCGACCAACGGCAATACAAGGTCGACGAGGGCGGCGTCGAACACCGCGGCGCTCATCTCGGCCATCAGCGTGTGGAAGCGTGGAAATTCGCTGTAGGGCAGCCCGCCGCCCTCGCGAAAGCAACCGATGATTTTCTGCTCGACCACGCCGAGTTGCGGAACGAACAGGGCGACCAAGGCGAGGTTGTCCGGCCCGGCGGCACGAGTCAGCACGGCCGCGCGGTGGGCGGGCAGCGAGTAGCTGCCGGTGGCGGCGTCGTAGTCGACGACGTGCCCGGTGGTCATGCCGGCCAGCCACTCCCGGACGTAACGCTCGTTGAGGCCGGCGGCCTCAGCGATCTGCATGCTGGTGGCGGGGGGGAGCCCGGCCATGGTGTCGAGCAGACCGGTCTGATGTCCAATGCTCAGCAGGATTGTGAGACTGGCGCCGTCGATGGCAGCGGCCATTCGTGCGGTGAACTCGTCGGCAGTTTCCGGGGCCTCGTGCGCGCTTTGGTGGAGTGCCGTCACGTTCTGGGACGCTACACCCGCGTCCCGGGCCGGCACCCGACGCCGGCTCATGGGTGGACGGGCAGCTGCGGAGTGTATGGCGCCGATCAGTAGGTTGGAGGCCATGAGTCAGACAGTGCGCGGAGTGATTTCAGGCAAGAAGGGCGAACCCGTCGAGCTGGTGGACATCGTCGTCCCGGACCCCGGGCCCGGTGAGGCCGTCGTCGACGTCATCGCGTGCGGGGTGTGCCACACCGACCTGACCTACCGCGAGGGCGGCATCAACGACGAGTACCCGTTCCTGCTCGGCCATGAGGCCGCGGGCACGGTCGAAGCGGTCGGGCCGGGCGTGACCGCGGTCGAGCCGGGCGACTTCGTGATCCTGAACTGGCGCGCGGTGTGCGGCCAGTGCCGGGCCTGCAAGCGCGGCAGGCCCAGCCTCTGCTTCGACACCTTCAACGCCGAGCAGAAGATGACACTGACCGACGGCACCGAGCTCACGCCGGCGCTGGGCATCGGAGCGTTCGCCGACAAGACGCTGGTGGCCGCGGGTCAATGCACCAAGGTCAATCCCGAGGCCGACCCGGCGGTCGCCGGGCTGCTGGGCTGCGGCGTGATGGCCGGGCTGGGTGCCGCGATCAATACCGGCGCGGTCGACCGTAACGACACCGTCGCGGTGATCGGCTGCGGCGGCGTGGGCGATGCCGCGATCGCGGGAGCCGCGCTGGTCGGCGCCAAGCGGATCATCGCGGTCGACACCGACAACACGAAACTGGACTGGGCGCGCAAGTTCGGCGCCACCCACACCGTCAATGCCCGCGAATTCGACGTCGTCAAGACCATCCAGGACCTCACCGACGGCTTCGGCGCCAACGTGGTGATCGACGCCGTCGGCCGCCCCGAAACATGGAAGCAGGCCTTCTACGCCCGCGATCTCGCGGGAACCGTGGTGCTGGTGGGTGTGCCCACGCCCGACATGCGCCTGGACATGCCGCTGCTGGATTTCTTCTCCCACGGCGGGGCGCTGAAGTCGTCGTGGTACGGCGACTGCCTGCCCGAGCGCGATTTCCCCACCCTGATCGACCTCTACCTGCAGGGCCGGCTTCCGTTGGAGCAGTTCGTCTCCGAACGCATCGAGCTGGGCGACATCGAGGAGGCATTCCACAAAATGCACGAGGGCAAGGTGCTGCGGTCGGTCGTGGTGTTGTAGTGGCCCGCATCGAGCGTGTGGTAACCCACGGGACCTTCGAACTCGATGGCGGCAGTTGGGAAGTCGACAACAACATCTGGCTCGTCGGCGACGACTCCGACGTCGTCGTGTTCGACGCCGCCCACGCCGCCGAACCGATCGTGCGGGCGGTCGGCGGCCGCAATGTGGTTGCGGTGGTGTGCACGCACGGCCACAACGATCACGTGACGGTGGCTCCGCAGCTCGGTGCCACGCTGGACGCGCCGGTGCTGCTTCACCCCGGCGACGATGTGTTGTGGCGAATGACTCACCCGGACAAGGACTTTCGGACCATTTCCGACGGGGACACGTTGAGCGTCGCCGGCACCGAGTTGCAGGCGCTGCACACCCCGGGCCACTCGCCCGGATCGGTGTGCTGGTACGTCCCCGAACTGGGTGTCGTGTTCAGCGGCGACACCCTCTTCTCCGGCGGACCGGGCGCGACCGGACGCTCGTTCTCCGACTTCCCGACGATTCTGCAGTCGATCTCCGAGCGGCTCGGCAAGCTGCCCGGCGACACCGTCGTGCACACCGGCCACGGCGACAGCACCACCGTCGGCGACGAGATCGTCCATTACGAGGAATGGGTGGCCCGGGGCCACTAGGTTTTGCCCGCGAGCGTGCGCAGATTGCCGGCCGCAGCGGCGTGTCGGTGTGCAGACACGCTCCCCCGCAAGCGGGAGGTGCCCCCAGCTCGCGGCAAAAAACTCAGTGCCCCTCGAGGATCCGGCGCTTCTCGGTCTCGAACTCCTCCTCGGTCAGTGCCCCGGAATCCCGCAGCGCCGCTAGCGTTTTCAGGCGCTCGAGGCGGACGCCCTCGTCGGTGAGCTCATGCGCCGCCGGCGGCGCCTCGGGTGCCGCCACCGATTCCACCGGGAACTCGGGGTGCGCGGGCACCACCGCCGACATCGCGCTGCGTCTGATGCGACCCAGCCATATCGCCGACGCCGAGCAAGCGACCAAACCCACCACGAACAAACCAACGAACACCCACACCAGAAAGCCATAGGAGCTGGAGTGGCCGAAGGCAAGTCGCGGGTCGATGAACCCGTTGACTTTGCCGTCCGTCATGATGTTGTAGGTGCCGGCAGCGGGGATCTGAGCCACCCACACCCGCACGTGCGCGTCATTGTTGACCGTCGTTGTGCTGCCGATGTTTTCGGTCACCACAGGTTGCGGCACCCCCTCGGGCGGCGAGATCGTGACCCCGAGCGGCGGCACCGGCAGGCCACCACCGTTGGGACCGCCGATGACCACGGTGTGCAGGCTGACGGTGACGTCACCGGCGGGCAGGTGCAGGCTGCCCGAACCCGGGATCGGCACCTCGCCGTAGGCGTTGTACTTGTCCAGAACAAATGCGTTGAGCACCAGGGAGACGACGAATCCGCCCACCGCCACGACCATCATCACGACGGCGGCGGCCAGCGAAATCTTTGCCAGCCGTCTGCTGCTCATCCACGCAGTGTGTCACTGCGGGCCAAACGGTGCCAGCGAAACATCGCAAGGCCGACAGCACCGCCGAGGATCGCGAACGCCGTCACCGGCACCCAGTCACCCAGCCGTTGGTACAGCGTGGCATTCGACCCCAACGGAACGCTGACGACGATCACTCCCCGGAAGCCCGACGGGCACCACGCCAGCCTGCGGCCGTGCGAGTCGAAGGCCGAGCTGTCCCCGGACAACCCGGCGTGCACGGCCGGGCGACCCACCTCGACGGCGTGCACCGCCGGCTGGGCGGCCAGCTGCGCCTGCGCCCAACTTCCTTGGAACGACGAGGTGGAACTCTGATACACCAGCAGCTGCGCGCCGAGTTGCGTCTCGCGTCGGGCAAGGTCGGAAAAGGTCGCCTCGTAGCTGATCAACGGTCCGAGGGAGAGGTCACCGACGTGCAGCACCACCGGCCCGGCCCCCCGCTGCCGGTCCTCGGCGGCGGCCTTGCTGTGACGGGTGATCCAGCCGAAGAGCGGTCGCAGCGGCACATATTCGCCGAACGGCACCAGCCGCGTCTTCTGGTAGCCGCCCAATGATCCGTGCTCTCCGATGAGCATCGCCGACTTGTAGATCCCCCCACCCGCAGTGGGCGCATCGACGTTGACCAACAGGTCCGCGCCCACCCGCCGAGACAGCTCCACGAGCCGGGCCAGGAGCTCGGGATGGCTGGCGAGGTCTTGTCCGACGCTGCTTTCTCCCCAAACCACCAAATCGGGTCGCTGGGCGGCAACCGCCACGGTCAGCGCCTCACTGGCCGCCAGCCGCGCGTCCGAGTCGGCGATGTCGCCGGGCTGCACCAGCGCCACCCGGACCGTTGGACGGGCGACCGGCGCGGGTCCCAGCAGATACCAGGCCGGGCCCACCGCCGCACACGCCAGCGCGCCCGCCAACGCGACGAGCCGACCCGACACCTCCCGGTGCACGATCACGCCGGCAATAGCCGTATTGACCGCAACCAGAAGGAAACTCGTCAACCACACCCCGCCCAACGACGCCGACGCCAGCGTGACGGGCTGGTTGGATTGCGACGCGCCCAGCGACGCCCACGGACCGCCCAGCCAGGGCAGCGACCGCACCGCCTCGGCGGCCACCCACGCGCTGGGCACCACGACCATGGCGGCAACCGTGCGCCCGATGGTGACGGGCGCCGACAACAGCCGATACGCGAACCACCCCCACGGCAGCCACAGCGTGCCGAGCCCGATGGCCAGCACCACCAGCATCGGACCAATGCTGGTCACCAGCCAGTACTGGTTGGTGAGCACAAACCCGGCGACACCGCAGGACGCTCGCGCGCACGCGTCCCGCGGCGTCGGCGCCGCCCGCACCAGCAATAGCAGCGGGACCACGCCGAACCAGGCCAGCCACCACCACGACGGCGCGGGAAAAGCGAGCGCGGGTAAGGCGCCGGCGACCAACGCCGCAGCCAGGCCAGGGATGCGCCGTCGAAAGGCCCGGGCCACATCGATCAGAGTGCCGCTCGGATTCGCTGACGGCCCCACAAAGAGCACACTAAGACGGGGCCCATACCGAAAAGGAGTGATACGCATGGCCAACGATCTCGTCGCCGCCGTACCCGATCTGTCGGGGAAGCTGGTGATCATCACCGGAGCCAACAGCGGTCTGGGGTTCGGGCTGGCCAAGCGCCTATCCGCGGCCGGCGCCGACGTCGTGATGGCGATCCGCAATCGCGCCAAGGGCGAGGCCGCGATCGACGAAATCCGCGCCACCGTTCCCGACGCCAAGCTGACCATCAAATCCCTCGACCTGTCCTCGCTTTCCTCCGTCGCCGCGTTGGGCGAACAACTCAACGCCGAGGGCCGCCCGATCGACATCCTGATCAACAATGCCGGGGTCATGACGCCGCCGGAACGCGACACCACCGACGACGGCTTCGAATTGCAGTTCGGCAGTAACCATCTCGGACACTTCGCGCTGACCGCGCATCTGCTGCCGCTGTTGCGCGCCGCCCAGCGCCCCCGCGTCGTATCGCTGAGCAGCCTCGCGGCCCGCCAGAGCGGCAAAATCCACTTCGACGACTTGCAGTTCGAGAAGTCCTACGCGGCGATGTCGGCCTACGGCCAGTCGAAGCTGGCGGTGTTGATGTTCGCCCGCGAGCTGGACAAGCGCAGCCGCGCGGCCGGCTGGGGCATCATGTCCAATGCCGCCCACCCGGGCCTGACCAAGACCAACCTGCAGATCGCCGGTCCGTCGCATGGCCGCGAAAAGCCGGCGCTGATGGAGCGGTTGTACAAGTCGTCATGGCGTTTCACGCCTTTCCTTTGGCAAGAGATCGACGAGGGGATCCTGCCAGCTCTCTACGCGGCCGCCGCGCCGAACGCCGAGGGCGGCGCGTTCTACGGGCCCCGCGGCTTCTTAGGTTTGGCCGGCGGCGGGGTGGCGATGGCCAAGGTGCCCGCTAATGCCCAAAAAGAGGATGACAGCCGGCGACTGTGGGAGTTTTCCGAACAGCTCACCGGTGTCAGTTACCCGACGTCGAACTGATAACTGGCACAGCGCTTTTCGGCAAAGGTGCAGACAGACGCCGAGGACCGGTTGTGGGCCCGGTTCCACAGGGGGTTGTCAAGCGCGCGACCTAGCCGCAACCGATTCCGCTCGCCCCGCTCGTGCTGGTCAAACCGGAGCAATCGCACCGATGAGAGTTTCGACACAACGCCACAACGGGTAACCCTCAGCAGGGGAACGGGTCGGAACTGCAACCGCAAAGGGGTAGACGCATGAGCGTGCAGAACGACAAAGCCGCTGGTCAAGAGGACGATCAGCAGACAACTGACAAACAGCAGTCAACTGAGAAACCAGAGCCCGACGAGGACGACAAGAAAAAAGCCGCCGAAATGATGAAGGCCTACGAAGACCGGCCGACCTTGGTGCTGCCCGGTACCGGCGGAATGGTTTCGGGCACGGCCGTCAATGACTGGCTGGACGAGGACGGCAACCCTCTCGGCAACGACGAAGTCTCCGACGACCAGGGCGAGGACCACAAAGCCAGGGAAGAGCAGATCGAGAAGGACAAGGCCTGGAACGAGGAACTCAGGAAAGCCGCAGCCCAGGAACACAAGGGCGAAACGCGCTGAGTCGCTCGGTTAGGGGCCGTATCCGAATAGGTGCGGCGCCCTCTGCAGCGCTCGCGGCGCCTGCTGCACCGGAGCCTGAGGAGCCGGAGCCTGGGCGGCGGGGGCTTGCGGAGCGGCCGGCGGCACCGTCGTCGGCGTATCTGTCGTCGCGGGCGGCGGAGCATCGGTGGTCGAGGGTGCCGTGACCGTCGACTGTGGCGGCGGGGCCTGCTGCGTCTGACCGGGTCCCGGTGCCGGGGTCGCCGGTGCGGAAGAAACTGGAGTTGTGCTCGGCGTCGTCGCCGGTTTTTCATCGGAGCTCAAGCCGATCGCCACCGCGATCCCCACCAGCAGCA
Source organism: Mycobacterium sp. (assembly GCA_035511785.1). Classification (GTDB taxonomy): domain Bacteria; phylum Actinomycetota; class Actinomycetes; order Mycobacteriales; family Mycobacteriaceae; genus Mycobacterium. The sequence goes on along the minus strand of DATKEW010000126.1, from coordinate 6,936 downwards.
CCGCCACCGCCGTACCGACGATCAGCACCGCCGGCAGCCGATACCAGGGGATGATCGGGTGCTTTTTCTCCGGGCGCGGGCGCGCGGCGGGCTCGAAATTCAGCGCCGGACGCGCCGACGTGTAGCCGGAACCACCGCCGGCCTTCGGATACTCGCCGGTGCCGACGGGCATGACGCGTGACGGGTCGTCCGTCTCCGACCAGGCCAGCGCGGGCATCAGGCTCGACATCGGTCCCGAGGGTCGCCCGTCGGTATTCGCGGCCTTCTCCCCTTGCGGTGCCAGTGGCGCCAGCGCCAACGCCGGCGGTGCCAGTGGCGCCAACGCCGGCGCGGCCGGCGTCAACACCGTTGGATTGATATCGCCTGGACCGCGCGCCGCCCGCAGGGCAGCCCCGATGGCCGCCGTGAGTTGCGGCCGCGGCGTCGTTACGACCGGAACCCGCAGATGCCCCGACAGCATGGTGGTGACCGACGGGATGTTCGCCCCGCCGCCTACCGAAACCACCGATACGAGATCGCGAATTCCGTTGCGCGCCAAAGTTTCATCCAAGACCGCCACGAAGTTGTTCAGCGAATCACGGATGGCGTCGTCAAGTTCATTCCGGGTGAGGCGGACATCGCCGCGCACCCCCGGCAATTCGTCGGACAGCGTGGCCACCGTGCTCGACGACAGTTGCTCCTTGGCGCTTCGGCAGCTGGTCCGCAGCCGGCTCAGCGAGCTGATCGCGGAAGTGCCGGACGGGTCGAATGAACCGGTGGCCGGCAAGTTGGCCATGACGGCGGCCAATAGCGCCTGATCGATCAGGTCGCCGGAAAAGTCGTGGTGCCGCACGGTCGCGGCCAGCGGTTGATAGTCCCCGGCGGCGTCCATCAACGTGATGTTGGTCCCGCTTCCGCCGAAATCGCACACCACAACCGTCCCGCGTGCCGGTATGCCCGGATTGGCCCGCAGGGCGAACAAGGTGGCCGCGGCATCGGGGATCAGCGTCAGCGGCCGCGCACGGTTCGACCATTCCGCCACCCGGCTCAACGCGGAACCCAACGCGTCCACCGCCTGCGATCCCCAGTGAGCGGGATACGTCACCGCGACGCCTTCGGGCAGGGTGCGCCCGCCGGTCGCGGCGTAGGCCAGCGCGCGCAACCCGTCGGCGACCAATGCGTCGCTGCGATGGACCGAGCCGTCAGCCGCGACGATTCCAACCGGCTCTCCGACCCGGTCCACGAAGTCGGATATCACCAGGCCGGGCTCGTCCAGCCGGGGGTTTTCCGACGGGACGCCTACCTCGGGCGCGCGTTGACGGTACAAGGTCAGGACGGGCTTACGGGTTAGGGCGTGGTCGGCGGTGACGGCCGCCAGGTTGGTGGCGCCGACCGACAAGCCCAAAGCGGCTCTAGCTCCTTCGGCCATCTGTCCAATCCCCGTGCTCAGCGGCCCGCGCCCGGCGCGTCCGCATCCCCCCGACTCTAGATTGTGCCGCTAAAACGTATAGCCAGTCTCAGCCTCTGCTATGCGTGTGCTGTGTGATGACATGGCCACAGCTGTGCGACCTGTTCACCGGATGTTTCCGGCGCCCGCGATCAGCGGAAGGTCGAGCGGGGTGACCCAGCCCGGCCGCAAGTCGTTGACCGCGGGAACGGCGTTGAGCGCCCGCATCCCGGTCGCAAGGCATCCGGCCGTGGCCGGGTCCCGGCCCGAGCCATCGGTGAACCGGAACGCGGTCTCCTGGAAGATGCTCGGGGTGCCCTCGATATCCACCCGATAGACGTCGTTGTCGTGGCCCGTCGGCCAGTCGGGTGCGGCGTCAAGCCCGATGCGGTTGACGTGTTCGAGCTGGATGCGCGTCTCACCCTGATAGACCCCGTTGATGGTAAACCGGACGGCGGCCACATGTCCGGGCTTGATGACGCCCTTCACGGTGTTGCGTTCGGTCGGGGTCACCCACTTGTCCCAGCTGGTGGTGATCTCGTCGAGCATGATGCCGGCGGCGTGCGCGATCATCGGGACGGTGGCCCCCCACGCGAAGATCAACACGTCGCGGTTTTCCAGGATGGGGCTGAATTCGGGCTCACGGCCGATGCCCATCTCGCTCTCGTAGTCGCCCTCATAGTTGGTGTAGTCCAGCAGCTCCGAAGCCCGGACCCGGCGCACCTCTGAGCACAGGCCCATCAGTGTCATGGGGAACAGGTCGTTGGCGAATCCCGGATCGATGCCGGTGGTAAAGCACGACGACTCGCCCAGCTCGCAAGCTTCGGTGATGGGCGCGATCCAGTTCGGCGGGTTGAGGTGCATCGTCGGCCAGACCCACGGCGTCATCGCCGTCGAGCAGACGTCTATGCCGGCCCGCAGGAACCGGGTGATCAAAGAGATGTTGTCCTTGGCGTGGATCGCAGTCGGGCCGTAGTGCACCAACGCGTCGGGCTTCAAAGCGATCAGGGCGTCGACGTCGTCGGTCGCGACGATGCCCACCGGCTCGGGCAATCCGCAGATGTCGCCGACGTCACGACCGACCTTGTCCGGATTGCTGACGCCGACGCCCACCAATTCGAACAGCGGATGCTTGACGATCTCGGCGATCACCATTTTGCCGACGAAGCCAGTGCCCCAAACCACAACACGCTTCGAACCGCTTTCCGACATACCCACCTTCGACAGCCGCCTTCCCGGTCACCAGCCTCGCTTTGGGCTTCACACTAAGCGCGAGCACGGGTGGCATCCAGACCGGCATCCGGTCGCTTCGACCGTCAGGCAGGCAAAGGCACTTCCGTACCGTCTGGCGTGATGACACGATGTCATCCATGACCAGTCGATTGGCTCTCAGCGGTTCCTCTCTCCTGTTCGCTGTCGGGATTGGGGTCGCGAACGCGTGCGGTGTCGCTAACGCTCTGCCCGGCAACCCTGAGGTCCGCTACGAGGTGAGCGGCCCTGGGGTCGCCGAGTTCATCTACTACCAAACCGACGCAGGTCAGCTGCACCAGGTGAATGCGATGCTGCCGTGGTCGACGCAGTTCACTTCTTTTGCGGGCCAAGTGTTCGTCGTCAGCGCACAGGGACCGGGCCCTCTCACATGCAAGATTCTGCTCGACGGCAATGTGGTGAGTAATGCAACGGCGACGACGGGCACTCCCGCCAGAACTGTCTGTACGCACTAGGGCCGCCAGTGTTACCTCTTCAACGGCGAAGGAGAGTCTAGGTGAGCCTCGAGACGGGCATTGCGACGCGACCGAACGGGGCACCACCGCCTGAGATTCCGCTTGCCGATATTCAGCTCGGCTCGCTGGAGTTCTGGGAGCTCGACGACGACTATCGCGACGGCGCTTTCGCCACCTTGCGGCGGGAGGCGCCGATCTCGTTCTGGCCGGCGATCGAACTGCCCGGATTCGCGGCAGGTACCGGACATTGGGCGCTGACCAAGCTCGACGATGTCTTCCACGCCAGCCGCCGTCCAGACATCTTCAGCTCCTCCCCCGGCATCACCATCAACGATCAGAACCCCGAGGTGGCCGAGTACTTCGGCTCGATGATCGTGCTCGACGATCCGCGACATCAGCGGCTGCGTTCGATCGTCAGCAGGGCGTTCACCCCGAAAGTGGTGGCGCGCATCGAGGCGTCGGTGCGGGAACGGGCGCACCGGCTCGTCACAGCGATGATCGCCAATCATCCTGACGGACAAGCCGATCTGGTCAGCGAGCTCGCCGGACCGCTGCCGTTGCAGGTCATCTGCGACATGATGGGCATCCCCGAGGAGGACCACCAGCGGATATTCCACTGGAGCAACGTGATTTTGGGCGTCGGCGATCCCGACCTGACCATCGACCCCGAGGAGTTCGTTCGGGTTTCGATGGACATCGGCGCATACGCCAGCGCGCTGGCCGAGGACCGCCGCGTCAATCACCACGACGATCTGACCACGAGCCTGGTGGAAGCCGAGGTCGACGGCGAACGGCTGTCGTCGTCAGAGATCGCGTCGTTCTTCATCCTGCTGGTGGTGGCCGGCAACGAGACGACGCGCAATGCGATCAGCCACGGCGTGGTGGCGCTGTCCCGCTATCCCGAGCAACGGGAAAAGTTGTGGTCCGACTTCGACGCTCTGGCGCCCACGGCGGTCGAGGAAATCGTGCGGTGGGCCTCGCCGGTGGTCTATATGCGACGCACGCTGACCCGGGACATCGAGCTGAGCGGCACCAAGATGGCGGCGGGCGACAAGGTTTCGCTCTGGTACAACTCGGCCAACCGTGACGAGTCAAAGTTCGCCGACCCGTGGACTTTCGACGTCGGGCGCAACCCCAATCCTCACCTCGGCTTCGGTGGCGGAGGCGCCCATTTCTGCCTGGGCGCCAACCTGGCTCGTCGTGAGATCAGGGTCGCATTCGACGAATTACGCCGCGAAATACCCGACATCGTCGCGACGGAGGAACCCGCACGATTGCTGTCGCAATTCATTCACGGCATCAAGAGGCTGCCGGTTGCCTGGACCCCGGCGTGACCATTCCCGCGTCTCCCCCTCCCGAGGTGCTGACCGCCCGCCAGAAACTCGTGCTCGACCACTTCCACGATGAGGTCCGCCAGGCGTGGGACGATGTGCTGGCGACCTTCCCGCACCCCCGCTACGAGCTGATCCCGCAGATGGTCGTCCACGACGGCGACGAGGCGGTGCGCGGCTACTACACCTACACCCGCACCGCATTTCCCGACCAGGACCACGAGATCATCGCGCTGCGACACAGCGCCGACGCGGTGATCGTCGAGTTCTGGTTGATGGGAACGCATCGGGGTTATCTGGGCAAGGTTCCGCCCACCGGCAGCCGGTTCCGGGTCCGCATGACGGCTTACTTCGTGTTCGATGACGCGGAAACGCTTGTGTGCGAACGCATTTACTTCGACACGCTCACCATGATCAAACAGCTTCTGGGCGGGCTGAACATGAAGAAGCCGTCGAACTGGCTCCTTGCCGCGCGCTGCGTGCGGGGCCTGCTGTCGATGTCGTCCGAAAAGCCGGATCCGGCGCTGACCGACACCGTGCCGCCGACGTTCGCGCAAGCACGCTAAAAGCGCCGTCACTTCTGCCAATACGCTCCTGACGGGGCTGCGGATGCCTAAACTCCACCGCGAAGCGATGGATCAAGGAGGCTGCGATGCGGATACCAAGCCTTCACACGATATGCGGCCTGACCGCGATCTCACTGCTGGGCGCCTGCGCCGCAAACGGCGTCCATTCCGGCCCGGCGCCAACCTCGCCACCACCGACCACGGCAGCCGCCAAAGCTACCGCTCCGGCACCGCTGAGCTCACACACCGAGAAGTGGATCAACCTGCAGGTCGGTGACTGCCTGGCGGACCTTCCGCCGGCGGATCTGAGCCGGGTGACGGTGACCGTGGTCGATTGTGCGACAGCGCATTTGGCCGAGGTGTTTTTGCGCGCTCCGATGGGCGTCGACGCGGCGATCGCCAACGTCGCCAACCGGGACTGCGCGGCGGCTTTTGCTCCTTACACCGGGCAGTCCGTTGAGGGCAGCCGATTTTCGATCACGTATCTCATCGACTCGAACCAAGACCGAACCGGGGCTAACCCCGCCCCGAGCACCGTCATCTGCCTGCTGCAAGCCGCCAACGGTCAATCTCTCACCGGTTCGGCGCATCGCTGACCGCTAGCAGCCGAGCTGTTGGGCGAGGTCGAGGAAGTCGGACGCGTTGATGTCGAACTCGTCTGAGTAGGCGACATCGGCGTCGCCGTCGACCCCGAATTCCAGTGGGCGCGCGACGAAGGCCGAGCGGAAACCGAGGCGGGCTGCCGCGCGGATGTCGTACTTGTGGCTTGCCACCATCATGATCTCCGCGGGATCCAGACCCAGGTAGGTCGCGGCCATACGATAGATCGTCGGATCGGGCTTGAACACCCCGGCCATCTCGGCGGCAAAGACGGCGTCCCAGGGCAACCCCGCTCGCTTGGAGATGTTGATCACCGCGGACACGTCGGCGTTCGACAGGGTGGCCAACGTGAACGCAACTTTCAGCCGAGTCAGTCCTGCAACCACATCCGGCCACGGCGCCAGGCGCTGCCAGGCCAGCGTGAGCTCCGCGCGCTCGACATCCGAAAACCCGGTGATGCCGCACTCGTTAAGGACGGCTTCCAATGCGTCGCGATACACCGAGTGCACCGAAACCCATCCGCGGTGGCGACTCTGGGCCGCCTCCAGCGCGGCGAAGTAGCCCGCGCGCCAGCGCCGCACCACGTCGGACCAATCAACACCCGGGTGCCGGCCGGCGCTGAGCCGCTGGGCCGCGCCGCAGACGGTGGAATGAAAATCCGTCGCCGTCCCCTGCACATCGAACAACAACGCCTTGACCACAAGGGTCATCATGCAGCGGGGCCCTGAAACACGACGTGGCGGGCCACGCGGTTGGTTAAAATCTGGGACGTCGAAACGCTTGCCGTAACTGCGCCCTGCGAGGTGGTTCGTGGCCGATAACACCGCTACACCCGCCGGCGAGCACGGCACCGACAGCGCGGAAGAGTCGGAACTCGACTACCGGTTCACCTTCGCCAACGAGCGGACGTTCCTGGCCTGGCAGCGCACCGCACTGGGCCTGCTCGCGGCAGCGGTTGCACTCGTGCAGCTCGTTCCGGAGCTGGCCATCCCCGGCGCGCGCCGATTGCTCGGGGTGGGGCTCGCGGTGCTGGCAACGGTCACCAGCGGAATGGGACTGGTGCGCTGGCAACAGGCGGATCGCGCCATGCGCCGCGGCGACCCACTGCCCCGTCACCCGTCCCCGGCCTACCTCGCGGTGGGCCTCATCCTGGTCGGGATCATTGCGCTCGGCTTGGTCATCCTCAAGGTGGTCGCGGGTTGACCCGGTCGACGGCGGGCGGTCCGCCGGCTAGCAGTCTGGCGGCGGAACGGACGATTCTGGCCTGGACCCGGACGTCGTTCGCGTTC
>DATKEW010000125.1:0-11114 GCA_035511785.1 Mycobacterium sp. | reverse complement strand
TCGGGCAGCCCGACAACCGCGATTTCGGCGATGCCGGGATGGTCGGCGAGCAGGTCCTCGACTTCCTTGGCCGCGATGTTCTCGCCGTTGCGGATAATGATGTCCTTGGCCCTGCCGGTCACGACGAGATAGTGGTCATCGACCCAGCGCCCAAGGTCTCCTGTGCGGAAAAACCCTGCGGCATCAAATGCGTCGAGGTCGTCCTCGGGATGCCGGTAACCCAGCAGCATCTGCGGGCCGCGCACACAGATTTCACCGTCACCGGTCGGTGCGGCTTCGTGTGTGACGAGTTTGACCTCGGCGATGCCAGGTCTTCCGTCGGTGCTTGCGGCGCGGTCGGTTTCGCCTCGCCGAGGTGCGCCGATAGTGGTGACGGGCACTTCCGTGCAGCCGTACACTCGCGTGACCACCGCCTGGTCGAAGTACCCAGCGGCGCGGCGGATCAGTGAAGGCGACACAGAGGCGCCGCCGCAGATAAACACCTTCAAGTCGGGCAGGCGGGTGCCGGCGCGCTGGGCAGCGGACAACAGCTGCTGCAGAAACGGTGTTGCCCCGGCCACGTGGGTGCACCGTTCGTTGTTCATCAAGGCCACAGCCGTGGCCGGATCCCATCGGTCCATCAGTACCGCGGCGGTGCCCAGCAGCAGCGGGCATTCGAACGCATAGATCGAGCCGCCGATGTGGGCGATCGGCGACGGGACCAAGAACGTGTCGCCCGGATTGACGGTCCAGTGGTCGCGGATCTGACAGATCAGCGCATGCATCGAATTGTGGCTATGCAGCACGCCTTTGGGTCGGCCCGTGGTGCCGGATGTGTACAGGACCATCCGCACGGCGTCGGGATCCAGGGCCGGCGGCTTCGCGGCACCCGGCTGATGCTCGAACAGCCCTGGGTAGGGCGTATGCGAACCGGCCTCGCCGCGCAGCACCACCACTTCGGGGACTGAGCTCATTGCCGCGGTCACGCGGTCGAGCATCACTGCGTAGTCATGGCCGCCGAATCGCTGCGGGATGAAGATCATCGCGGTTTCGACGTCTTCGAGGATGAAGCGTAGGTCGTGGTCGCGCAGCGACGGCAGAATCGGGTTCACCACCATCCCGGCCAGCGTCGCGGCCAGATAGATGACGGCGGCCTCGTGCCAGTTCGGCAGCATGAACGACACGACGCTGCCGGTCGGCATGCGCGCCAGTAGGGCGGTCGCCAGCCCGATGGACTGGGCGTACAGCGTGGCGCAGTCCAGCCGAATGTCCCTGTCCACCAACACCGTTCGCTGCGGTGAGGTCTCTGCGGCCGCGCGCAGTGAATCGGCCAGTGTGGTAGGGACCCACAGCCCGCGCTGGTATGCCTCTGCCGCGCGTGCCATGTCATGGCGGGCTCGGGCCATCACCTCAACCGGCCTAATCACTCACGCGGCGCATGGTCATCGCATACCGAAAGCTCGACGACAGGTGGGTGTTGATCGTAACCTGAGCGACCTCGCCATCAGAGGTCTTATAGGTGCGCTGCATCTGCAGCGCTGCGGTTCCGGGCTCAACTCCGAGGCCGTCGGCCAGTTCGGCGGAGAGCAGTACCGCGGCGATCTCTTGGTGCAATTCGGCGACGGTCACGCCGAACAGGTCCTCGATCAACGGAAAAATCGGGCCGGCATGGCGCTGTAGCAGCCTGCCCACGGCGGCGAAAGTGCGGCTTATGTAGTACTCCGTTCGGCACAGGGGCACCGACGCGCCCTCGGGTTGCCGGTAGCCGCACACGGATAGCCACTGCGTGCCGACCTCCAGTCCGGTCCGGGCGGCGAGGTCGTCGTCGATCGTCACCATCGCGCTGGACTCGATGTTCAGTTGCGCGCCAGCCGCGAACGCGAGCAGGTCGTCGATCGACATCACGTCCTGCGCATAGGAACTGGACGCTGGTCGGGGAACCACGCGGGTGCCCGCCCGCGGTCGCGACGCGACGAGGTTGTCCTCGCGCAGCCGTCGGAGCGCTTCGCGGACGGTGTAGCGGCTGACCGCAAATCGCTCACACAATTGGTGTTCGGTCGGTAGCTGTGAGCCCACCGGATAGACGCCGTCGACGATTTCTTTACGCAGCGTGCGTGCGATTTGTAGGTAGCGGTGCTCGCTGGAGGTGGCTTGGGACATCAGCGGCCGTCCTGCGACCGGCGCAATGCCAGGATGCTGCCGTCGGCGTCGGCCGAGATGTAGAGCGTCCCGTCGGCCGCGGCAGCGATGCCGGCGAAGGGGCCCTGGGGCCCGGAAAACGGCGGCACTCCTTTCAGCGGCTTGGGCACCACACCCGGCGGGGGGCCGACCGGCAACCCGGAAGCGATGGTCTGCCGAGCGTTGGTGTTCAGGTCGAACGCGATCAACTCCTTGGCGCCGGCGTCAACGATGTAGAGCACCTCGTTGCGTATCAGAATGCCTTGCGGGCGTTGCAGGTCGGCGACGACGGTCTCGATCCTCGATCCGTTGGCCTTGACCACAGTTCCGGCGCCGGCCTGTGCCACCAGGCACGCCCCGTCCGCGTCGACCGCGACGCCGATCGGGTCGCGCAGGTCGGTCGCCAGCACCTCAATGCCGCCCGAGCGCAACGACAGCAGCCGGCCGGTGCCCAATTCGGCAACGATCACAGCGTTGGGACTGACGGCGACACCGTAGAGCTGGTCGAAACCGTCTGCCAGTACCTCGCTTTCGCTTGCTGCCGGCCGGTAGCGAGTGACCTGACCACCCGACGTCGTCACGACGAACTCGCCGGTTCCGCTCGACACGACGCCGCGCAGGAATCCCGGATAGCCGGGGCTGAACAACATTCCCACGGTTTGCAAAGACCCGTCGGGCTGGGCGACATAGAAGTAGGTGCCGTCGGCGATGTAGAGCTGGCCGTCGTGACCCACGGTCAGATCCAGCGGCCAGTTCAGCCCGCCGGGCAGCACCGTTCGCGTTGTGCCGTCTGGCGATATCTCGGTGATCTCTCCGGTGAAGTTGGATACCAGCACGCGGTCGCCGACGAACGTGCAGTTGTCCAGCCCCGGACTCAGCTGGGCCAGCACCCGTCGTTCGCCGCTGCGGGGATCGATGCGCAGCACCTGTCCGCTGGCAACCTGGGTCGAGACGATGCAGCCCTGCGCGTCGAACTTGACCGAGTCGGGCACACCGAGATCGCCTGCAACACACTGTGGTTCGCCGCCGTCAGGATCGACGCGCCAGATCTCGTTGGCGCCCATCACCGGGAAATACAGCAGTCCGTCCGGGCCGACCTCCATCGCGTTGGGTGAAGGCACGTTCTCCAGCAGCACCCGTGGCGACCCGCCGCCCAGGTCGAATTCCAGCAGGCGCCCACCCTCACGGCATTCACCGATGAACAGCCGGCCCCGATGAACGGTGATGCCGTTGGCCGACGGAACATCGTCGCGCAGCATCCGGGTTCGGCCGGCGGTGTCGAGCATGCTGACCCGGCCGTCCATGACCTCGGTCGCGTAGAGGTTGCCGCCTGCGTCGAACGCGACGTCGTCGGGCGCCACGATTTCGCCACCCTTGGCGCTGACGGTGTCCAGCTGCCCGGTGCGGTGATCCAGCGCGCTGATCTGACTGCCGGTCACCTGAGCGATGTAAACGCGACCGTCCGGGCCCGTACGTAGACCGTTGGCGCCGAACAGGCGACTCGGAGCGGTGACCCGCTCGAGTCGCCAGCCGTCCGCGACTTCGACATAGGCCCCGGAATTCGAGGGGGCATACCGCGATGGCTGCGCCGCGATGGCCATGGTCTCGCCAAGATCCTTCCCGTCGACCGTTTGGGCCGGACGTTATCAAAGTCCCACTAGTCCAGACAATAGCTGCCACAGCATCGCGCTCGACCTTGACAGCGGAGTCTACCGATGGGAATAGTGTTCTCCAAAGGACAGAACCCAATATAATGTCCGGACAAAAATTGCAGCACAGCCCGTTGCGGGCGCTCGCGGGAGTCCGCGGCAGGGGAAAGCAGGTCATGGAAGATCTCCTCGGGCTCGACGGTCGCATCGTTGTGGTCTCCGGCGCCGGCGGCGGCGGTATCGGCACGACCGTCACGGCGATGGCCGCTCGGGCGGGGGCAACGGTGATCGCGGTCAGCCGGTCGAAGGAAAACCTCGACGAGCACGTCGTTCCGCTGGCACAACAGGGTCTGGCGGTCGTGCCCGTGGCGGCCGACGCGTCGACCGACGAGGGCATCGCTGTGGTGATCGACCAAGCGCGGTGCGCCGACGGTAGCTTGTACGGGCTCGTCAATGTCGCCGGTGGCGCTGCGCCGTCGACGTGGATGCCGTCGACTCGGGTGACGCGCGGTGACTGGCGCAAGATCTTCACCGATAATCTTGAGACGGCGTTTTTCATGAGCCGGGCAGTGGCAGCCGAACTGGTCGCGCAAGAGCTGCCCGGGTCGATCGTGTCGATCTCCTCGATCAGCGGCATGAACACCGCGCCGTTTCACATCGCTTACGGGACCGCCAAGGCCGCGGTCACGGCGATGACCCGCACGATGGCGCTCGAGCTGGCGCTGAGGGGAATCCGGGTGAATGCCGTGGCGCCGGGCGTCACCGAGACCGCTGCTTCGCGTACCTACGTCGAGGAGGACCCGGACCGGGATCGGCAGGCGATCGCGATGGGCCGGCGCGGGCGGCCCGAGGAACAGGCCGGCGCCATCCTTTTCCTGCTCTCGCAGTTGTCGAGCTACATCACCGGCCAGACGCTGCTCGTCGACGGTGGGCTCGACCTCAAATGGAGCCATCTCGGCGCCGACAACACCTCGCTGTTTCTCAAAGACGAATCCTTCCGCGCGGCCGTTAGGAGGATGTAATGACCAATCTGGCTAAAGACGTGAATCCCGCAGCGGCCGAGGAACTATCGAAACCGATGACGATCGGCGTGGAGGCGTACACCAGCGGGAACTATGCCCGTGCTGAGCGCGACAAGCTATGGCGAAAAGTCTGGCAGCAGGTCGGCCGCGTCGAAGAGCTGCGCGAGGTGGGCAGTTACCTGACCTACGACATTCTCGACGACTCGATCATCGTGGTACGCACCGGCCAGAACGAATCGGACGGATTTCGGGCCCACCACAACGTGTGCATGCACCGTGGCCGCCGGCTGATCGACACGCCCGAGGGTGCGAAGAACGCCTGTGGCCGCACCCGTAAGTCGTTCGTGTGCGGCTTTCACGGCTGGACCTATGGCCTAGATGGGGCGTGCACGCACATCCGCGAACGACAGGACTGGCAGGAAGCGCTCACTCCCGACAACACCCACCTTCGACCGGTCAAAGTCGACGCCTGGGGCGGCTGGTTGTGGATCAACATGGACCCCGACTGCGAGCCGCTGGCCGATTACCTGTTCCCCGCCGCGAAGATTCTCGACCCGTTCGGTCTGGAAAACATGCGCTACAAATGGCGCAAGTGGCTGTCCTTCGATTGCAACTGGAAAGTCGCGATGGAGGCCTTCAACGAGACCTATCACGTCTATGCGACGCATCCGGAGTTCAACAAGTTTGGCGAATTCAAGGGATGGGCAAAGGCGCAAGGCAAACACAGCAACATCGGCTATGACGCTCCAGAAGATATGGAGGCCACCAAGTCCAAGATCCGCCTCGGCATCGGCGACGATCCGCGTGTGTCGACCGCCGAGATGCAGGTGTACACGATGGAGGAGACCAACGCCACCACCACCCAGACGTTGGTGAACGCCGCCAAGCGGCTGGTTGACGAATTGCCCGAGGGGACACCGGCCGACAAAGTTCTCGAGCACTGGCTGGCCTCCGCGCGCCGCGACGACGAAGCCCGCGGCGTCGTCTGGCCGACAATTCCATCGGACATCCTCGGACAGGCCGGCACCGCATGGCAGATCTTTCCGAACTTCCAGATCGGGCAGGGCCTGACCAGCGCGCTGTGCTACAGCGCGCGGCCGCACCCCAGCTACAACCCCGACAAGTGCATCTTCGAGGTCTCCGTGTTCGAACTTTGTCCGAAGGGCCAAGAGCCCCAGACGCAATGGGAGCACACGCCGGTCGGTGACCCCAGGTGGCGGTCGGTTCTGCCGCAGGATTTCTCCAACATGGCCGCCGTGCAGCAGGGTATGAAATCCCTTGGCTTTGCGGGCACCAAGCCCAACCCATACCGCGAACGCAGCACCGTCAATCTGCACTACCAATTGTCGAAGTACATGGGTACCGGCGAACCGCAGGAGCTTTGAGATAGATGACAATGTTCGATACATGCGGACCGACGCAGACGCCGGACGACATCGATATCGACGCGCTGCGCGAAAAGTACTTAGTCGAGCGCGATAAGCGACTGCGCCCGGAGGGCTCGAAGCAGTACCTGGAACTCAAGGACGACTTCGCGGAATTCGCCGAGGTCGATCCGCACACGCCGGTGACGCCGCGCACGCCGATCGACGAGAACATCGAGGTGGCGGTCCTTGGCGGCGGCCTCACCGGGCTGTTGGCCGGCGCGTACCTCACGAAAGCCGGCGTCGAAGACGTGCACATCATCGAGATGGGCGGGGACGTCGGCGGGGTCTGGTACTGGAATCGCTTCCCGGGAATCCAGTGCGACAACGACGCCTACTGCTACATCCCGCTGCTGGAAGAACTCAACTACATTCCGTCGAAGAAGCTCGCCGACGGCGCCGAGATCTACGAGCACTGCCGTCGCATCGCAAAGCATTTCGGGCTCTACGACGGCGCGATCTTCTCCACCCAGGTTCGCGCGGTGCGTTGGGATGACACGATCAAGCGCTGGCGGTTGAGCACCAACCGCGGTGACGACATTCGTGCCCGGTTCGTGGTGATGGCACAGGGCTCGTTCAACCGGCCGAAGCTGCCCGGCATCCCCGGTATCAAGGACTTCAAGGGACACACATTCCATTCCGCTCGCTGGGATTACGACTACACGGGCGGAGATGCCAACGGCGGACTGCACAAGCTGCGTGACAAGCGTGTTGCGCTTGTCGGTACCGGTGCGACCGGCGTGCAGCTGGTTCCGCACCTGGGCCGAGACGCCCGGCACCTCTACGTCTTTCAGCGCACGCCCTCATCGGTGGACGTGCGAGGCAACGAGCCGACGGACCCACAGTGGGCGGCTTCCCTGCAGCCCGGCTGGCGGGAGGAACGCAAGCGCAACTTCCACCGCTGGTCACCGTTGGGGGAAGGTGTGGTGTTCGACGAGCCCGATATGGTGTGCGACTTCTGGACTGAACTCGGGCGCAACCTGACCGCGCGGGTCGCAGCTGCCGACGATCCCACAGCGCTGACCATCGAGCAGATCATGACCATGCGCGAAGAAGAGGATTACAAGGTCATGGAGCGGTTGCGGCGGCGCGTCGAGGAGCTGGTCGATGACCCGGAGACCGCCGAAGCGCTCAAACCGTACTACCGGTTCATGTGCAAGCGTCCCTGCAGCAACGACGAATACCTGCCGACGTTCAACCGCCCGAACGTCACGCTGGTTGACGTGTCGGAATTCAAAGGCGTGGAACGACTTACGGAGAAGGGGATCGTCGCCAACGGCGTCGAATACGAAGTCGACTGCGTCATCTTCGCGAGCGGCTTCGAGATCACCACCGATATCAGCCGTCGGTACGCGGTCGATGTGATCGAGGGCCGCGAGGGCCTGTCGCTCTTCGATCACTGGCGGGACAGCTACAAATCACTCCATGGGATGACCAGCCGAGGCTTCCCCAACCAGTTCTTCACCGGCTTCATTCAGGGCGGCGTGGCAGGGAACACCACCGCGATGCTCGAGCAACAGGCCGAACACATCGCCTACATCATTTCCGAAGCAATAGCGCGTCGCGCGACGACCGTCGAGCCGAGCCGGGAAGCTCAAGACAACTGGGTCAAGACGATCCGCGAATTCTCGGTAGATAGCTCGGAATTCGCGGTCTCCTGCACGCCCGGCTATTACAACAATGAGGGCGGCGGTGGCGGCGAGGGCATCCGCTCGGCCATCGGCGATCCCTTTATGCCGGGCTTCTACGTGTTCGACGACTTGCTGAAGGAATGGCGTGCAAAAGGCGACCTAGACGGTCTGGTCCTGGCGAACATAGATGGCTGACTTGCGATTCGATGACAGGGTGGCGGTCGTCACCGGGGGTGGCCGAGGGCTCGGCCGCTCCTACGCCATGCTGCTCGCCTCGCGCGGGGCGAAGGTTGTCGTCAACGATCCAGGGGGCGGCCTCACCGGTGACGGCACCGATGCCGGTCCGGCCGACGATGTGGTGCGTGAGATCGGCGCTGCCGGTGGTCAAGCCGTGGCCAACACCGACTCGGTGGCCACCGCAGCCGGCGGCAAGGCGATCATCGACGCGGCGCTCGATATGTACGGCCGCGTCGACATCCTTATCCACAACGCCGGGATCGTGCGCCGCGCATCGCTAAAAGAGATGAGCTACGAGGACTTCGACGCGGTGCTGGATGTCCACCTGCGCGGCGCATTCCATGTCGTGCGGCCGGTGTTCCCCGTGATGTGCGATGCGGGCCACGGGCGCATCGTGCTCACGTCGTCGATCGGTGGCTTGTACGGAAACCACGGTGTGGCCAACTACGCGGCCGCCAAGGCCGGCGTGATCGGGCTGTCGAATGTCGCGGCGCTCGAAGGCGCCGCCGACGGCGTGACGTGCAACGTGATCGTGCCGGCCGCGGTGACGCGGATGGCCGAGGGCATCGACATCTCGGCGTACCCGCCGATGGGCCCGGAACTTGTTGCGCCCGTGGTGGGCTGGCTAGCACACGAATCCTGTTCGGTGAGCGGAGAGGTGTTCATCGCGCTGGCGGGCAGGGTGGCACGGGCGGTCATCGGCGAAAGCCCCGGCGTGTGCCGGCCATCGTGGACGGTCGAGGATGTCGGCGCGTATCTGAATGCGATTCGAAACGTGGAGGCACCGCTGGTTTTTCCGGTCGTGCCCGACGGGCATGCCCAACACATCCGCTACAGCTTCGGACTGGCGCACCGCTCTAGCGATCAAGGCGCACTCCATGGCTAGCCCGACACTTAGGGGACCGCTGGCCGGTGTGCGGGTAATCGACCTCACCGCGATGGTGATGGGACCGTACTGCACGCAGATCATGGCCGATATGGGCGCTGACGTGATCAAAGTCGAACCACCACAAGGCGATAACACCCGCTACATCTCGGTCGGTCCGGCGCCGGGCATGAGCGGCGTGTTCGTCAACGTCAACCGCGGCAAGCGCGGCATCGTTCTGGATCTGCAAACCGACGCCGGAGCACGTGCGTTGCGCGCGCTTGTCGAGACCGCGGACGTATTCATCCACTCAATGCGCGCCAAGGCGATCGCCAAGCTCGGCTTCGCCTACGACGACGTCGCCGCGATCAACCCGGGGATCATCTACACCAATTGCTATGGGTACGGCCACCGCGGACCCGAGCGCGACCGGCCCGCCTACGACGACACGATCCAGGCCGAATGCGGCCTGCCGGCAGTTCAACAGCAACTGACCGGCGAGCCCGACTATGTCGGAACCATCATGGCCGACAAGGTCGCCGGGTTGACGGCGCTGTATGCGACGACCATGGCGTTGTTTCACCGCGAGCGTACCGGGGAGGGGCAAGAAGTCGAGGTCGCCATGTTCGAAACCATGGCCTCGTTCATCCTTGTCGAACACGCCAACGGCGCCATGTTCGACCCGCCCCTGGGGCCGGCGGTGTATCCGCGCACCGTGGCACCCAACCGCCGCCCCTACCGCACCAGCGACGGCTACATCGCCGCATTGATCTACAACGACAAGCACTGGGACGCTTTCATCAATGTCGTGCGGCCACCGTGGGCCAGTGAGTTGTATTCCACGCTGGAACAGCGCGCACGCCAGATTGACACCGTCTACGGGTTGGTGGCCGAGACGATAAAACAGCGCTCGACCAAGGAGTGGCTGGCACTGTTCCGTGAACTCGAGATACCGGCCGCGCCACTGAATACGCCCGGCGCCCTGTTCGACGATCCGCATCTCAACGCCGTCGGCATGTTCCAGACCGTGGATACCCCGCACGGACCGGTGCGCTTCCCGGGCGTACCCACCTGGTTCTCTCGGACACCGGGTCGCGTTGCGGGGCCGGCGCCAGAGCTCGGCGCCCACACCGCAGAGATCCTCGACGAGCTGGGCCTGGCGGTCGACGGGGAACCCATGTTGGGTTCGGGATAGGGGGCGCGTGGACGTCGGAATGAGCCAGGAGGCTGCGCGGCCGCGGGCTGTCGAAAACGACTCGCTCAACGGTATCTATCGCTAAGGAGTTTTCAACAATGGCTGTGCCCGTTTACAAGCGCATCCTCGACCTGTTCGAGGCCGAGGGCGTGAACACGGTATTCGGCATCCCGGACCCGAACTTCGTGCACATGTTCCTCGAGGCGGAATCGCGTGGCTGGACGGTGGTCTCGCCTCATCACGAAGAGAGCGCCGGGTTCATGGCCGAGGCGGTCTCGCGGATGACGGGCAAGCCAGGCCTGTGCATCGGCACGCTGGGTCCGGGTGTGGCGAACATTGCCGGGGCGATGATGTGCGCCAAGGTGGAAAACTCGCCGGTCATATTCCTCGGCGGTCAACGGGCTCGGATTACCGAACGGCGGGTCCGGCGTGGGCGTATCCAGTTCGTCCGCCAGGAAGCGCTTTTCACGCCGACCGTGAAGTACAGCGGGTCGATCGAATATGCCGACCAAACGGACGAAATCGTTCGGGAGGCGATTCGACGTGCGATGTCGACAACGCCGGGCCCGGCTTACATCGAGTTTCCGTCCCATGTGATTCTGGAAGAGTTGGATGTCGCAGATCCCCTGTCTCCCAGCGCGTATCGCCTTGTCAATCATGGGGCCGGCGCACGGGAGATCGTCGAGGCGACCAAGCTGGTACGCGGGGCCAAGAAACCGATCCTGCTGGTCGGCCACGGCGTTCATACGTCGCGCACTGGACAGGCGGTCAGGGAACTGGCCGAGCTGATGGCGTGCCCGGTGATCCAGACATCCGGCGGCACGTCGTTCATCTCCGGGCTGGAGGATCGCACCTTTCCCTACGGCTTTTCGTCCGCGGCGGTCGAGGCCGTGGTCACATCGGACGTGTGCGTCGCGCTCGGCACCGAGCTCGG
>DATKEW010000124.1:0-10238 GCA_035511785.1 Mycobacterium sp. | reverse complement strand
TCGGCAACTTGAGTCCGCACGAGGGCGCCGCGATCGGCACCGCCGGCTTCACCGCCGCAATGAGCGTGCGGGCGCTCGTCGACTGGGGAATCGCGCCCGAGGCCGGACCCATCGTGGTCACCGGTGCCACCGGCGGGGTGGGCTCGGTCAGCGTGGACCTGCTGGCGGGCGCCGGGTACCGGGTGGTGGCCTCGACCGGCAAAGCCCAGCAAGACCAAGTCGCTGACCGCCTGAAAGCCCTTGGTGCAGCGGAGATTATCGGCCGGCTGCCCGCCGATCCCGATGCCAAACCGCGACCGCTCGGTAAGGCGCGCTGGGCGGGCGGGGTGGATTGTGTGGGCGGCGCGACGCTGGCCGACGTGCTCAGCACCGTCGACTACGGCGGGGCGGTGGCCGCCAGCGGCCTGACCGGCGGTCCGGCGTTGCATACCACGGTGCTGCCGTTCATCCTGCGCGGCGTCGCGCTGCTGGGGATGGATTCGGTGCTCATGCCGATCGGCCCACGCCGCAAGTTGTGGGCGCTGCTGGGCGACTCGTTGCGGCCGCGTCATCTGGACTCGGTGATCAGCGATGTCGACGTCAAAGACGTGGTCAGCGTGATCGATCAGGTGCGCGCCGGCGCGTTCTCCGGCCGGGCGGTGGTGCGGGTCGCCGGCGGATTCTGAGCCGAGGGACGCCAGTAGGCTATTGAACCGCCGGCCGGAGGATCTCGGGCCCTGATGACGGAGGCAGCATGCGCGCGGTACAGGTGACTCGGCTAGATGGGCCAGGCGGCCTCGAGGTGACCGAGATCGACGAGCCCGCAGGCGACGGCGTGGTCGTCGAGGTGCACGCGGCCGGCGCGGCATTCCCGGACGCGCTGCTCACCCGCGGTCTCTACCAGTACCGGCCGGAGCCGCCGTTCGTGCTCGGCGCAGAGATCGCCGGGGTGGTGCGATCGGCACCGGACAACACGCATGTGCGCGCCGGCGACAGGGTCGTCGGTCTGACAATGCTCACCGGCGGCATGGCCGAAGTCGCGATCCTGCAGCCCGACCGAGTGTTCAAGCTGCCGGATAACGTGACCTTCGAGGCGGGAGCCGGCCTGCTGTTCAACGACCTGACCGTGTACTTCGCGCTCAATGTCCGAGGCCGGCTGCAACAGGGCGAGACGGTGCTGGTGCACGGGGCGGCCGGCGGGATCGGAACGTCGACACTGCGGCTGGCGTCGGTGCTCGGGGCGTCCCGCACTATCGCCGTGGTCAGCACCGAGCAGAAGGGCCAGATCGCCACGGCCGCCGGCGCGACCGACGTGGTGCTGGCCGAAGGCTTCAAGGACGCGGTCAAGGAGTTGACCAGCGGCCGCGGTGTGGACATCGTCGTCGACCCGGTCGGCGGCGACCGGTTCACCGATTCGCTGCGCTCGCTGGCCCCGGGGGGACGGCTGCTGGTTGTCGGCTTCACCGGCGGTGAGATACCCACGGTGAAGGTAAACCGGCTGCTGCTCAACAACGTTGACGTGGTCGGCGTCGGCTGGGGCGCGTGGACCCTGTCGCACCCCGATGCGCTCGCCGAACAGTGGGCCGCACTCGAGCGGCTGCTCAGCTCGGGCCGGCTCCCTCCTCCCGAACCGGTGGTCTACCCGCTGGACGAGGCTGGCGCCGCCGTCGCATCGCTGGAGAATCGGACCGCCAAAGGAAAAGTCGTCCTACGCGTCCGCGATTGACGAAAACTCGGCGGGATCGCATGTCGCATCCGCCACACAAGCCTCAGCGGAGAAGGAATTGGCTGTTTGCCCGCCTTCGAGCGACAACCGCGTTGGGCCCACCGACCTTGTCGCTGTGAGACGGGCACATTGCGTGCCCTTCCCCCGGGTGAGACGCCTGTGGCGGATGCGAAAACCCACGCGCGGTCCGGTGATACGACGTCGCGAAGACCCTTGTGCCAGGCCAAAAGGAAAAGTAATGTCACTTTCAGTTTTCTAGCCACGCGACTCGGGAGCCAGCATGGAATCCTTTGTCCACCTGCGGAAAGGCAAGACACCGCGGCGCCTGCACGCCGACCTCGACGGACTCACAGACGACGAGCTGGGCCGGGGCGGTTTCACCGGCCGGACCGCCAACATCTACCGCCGCCACGACCCCACCGCGTACCGCTCGGTGGGCCCGCTGCGCCCCCTCGACGTGTTGTCCAGCGAACTCAAACCCAGCGACGCCACCGATGCCCACGGGGGCCCGCTGCTGATATTCACCAATGCCGACTGCCGAATCTTGCTGAGCCGTCGCCGTGAGGCGATGCCGTTCTACACCCGCCACGTCGACGGGGACCTGCTGTGCTTCGTGCACGAGGGCACCGGAGGGCTGGAGACCGAGTTCGGGCTGCTGCGCTACCGGGAGGGCGATTGGGTCTACATCCCGAAGGCGTGCACCTGGCGCCAGGTCCCCGATCGCGAGACCACATGCTCCGTTCGACCCGTCACAGGCGACCATCCCCGAGCCGACGCCGATCGAAGATGATGGCCGCGACGAGTACCAGATCCGGCTCATCCATGAGGGCGGCCCGACAACGCTTTACTACCAACACAATCCGATTGATGTCGAAGGCTGGCGCGGCGACAACTTCGCATTCACCTTCAACATCGCCGACTACAACGTCATCACCTCCGACAGTGTCCACTTGTCGCCGACCGCGCATCTGTTCATGCAGGCCGCCGGGGTCTATGTGATGAACTTCTTGCCACGGCCCGCCGAAAGCGTCCCCGGCACCGAGCGCACACCCTGGTATCACCGCAACGTCGATTACGACGAAATCGCGTTCTTCCACGGGGGCTCGCTCTACGGCATCCCGATGCCTCCGGGGTCTGATTTCCCATGCGCCACAAGGGGTTCACCATGGCGCGCCGGAAAAGGCGCGGGAACGGGCGCGGCGCAAGTTCGACGAGCACTCGCGCGTCGACTGGCAAGTCATCGCCATCGACACCCGCCGGCGCCTGACACCGTCGGCCGAGGTGCTCGCCCACGACCTGGGACAGCACTGACATGGGGAGCACTCAAGCCGTGAGACAAGCCGTGAAGCACGACTACGACCGGATCCCGTACCTCGTTGTCTTCCAGAACAATTCCGCTGTCCGGGACGTCTATGGTGGTGTAGCCGGGCTGACCATACTGGAGAGCTATCTGCTCAAGCCGAAAGACAAGCCCTCGGACACCGTGCTGGTGTTCATGCACCCGATCGGCGGTGGCGCGTATCTGCCGATGATCAACGGACTGGCCCGGGCCGGTCATCACGTCATCTACTGCAACAGCCGGTTCCGCGGCACGGACTCGGCGCTGCTGATGGAGAAGGTGGTCGAGGATCTCGGCGAGTGCATCAAGGACGCCAAAAAACGGCTGGGCTATCAGAAGGTCGTACTGGCCGGGTGGAGCGGTGGCGGCTCGTTGTCGGTGTTTTACCAGCAGCAGGCTCAACACGCGACCATCAGGTCGAGCCCAACCGGCGACGGCCCCGACCTCACCGCGCTGGACCTGCCCGCCGCCGACGGAATCATGTTGCTCGCCGCGCACATCAGCCGGCACGGCACGCTGACCGAATGGCTGGATGCATCCATTCTCGACGAATCCGACCCCACCAAGCGCGATCCCGAGCTTGATCTGTACAACCCGGACAACCCCAACCAACCGCCCTGCAGCCAGGAGTTTCTCGCCCGGTACCGGCAGGCACAGATCGACCGCAACCGCCGCATCACCGCGTGGGTCAGGGCAAAGCTCGCCGAGTTGCAAGCCAACGGGCGGCCCGACGACGAGTTCGGATTCGTCGTGCACGGCACCATGGCCGACCCGCGCTGGCTGGATCCAACCGTCAATCCCAACGAACGCACCCCGGGAACCTGCTACCTGGGCGATCCTCAAGTGGTGAACATGAGCCCGGTCGGCCTGGCCCGCTTCTCGACGCTGCGTGGCTGGCTGTCGCAATGGAGTTACGACGAGGCGCGCGGCGACGGCGTCGAGTGCGGCCGCGATCTGAAGATCCCGGCGCTGGTGATCGGTAATCTTGCCGACGACGCCTGCACGGCCAGCCACACCCGACGGCTGTTCGAGGCGATCGGGCACTTCGACAAGGAGATGCACGAAATCCCGGGCGCCACACACTATTACGCCGGGCCCGATCAGCGCGATAAGCTGCGTCACGCCGTCGGCATCATCACGGACTGGCTGGTCCGTCACGACTTCGCGGGGGCCGAATGACGGTCACGGGACCGCTGGACGGCATCCGGGTGCTCGAGCTCGGCACCTTGATCGCGGGACCGTTCGCCGGCCGCCTGCTCGGCGACATGGGCGCCGACGTCATCAAGGTGGAACCGCCCGGCGCCCCGGACCCGCTGCGAACCTGGGGCCAGGCCGAACTCGATGGGCACCACGTCTTCTGGACGGTCCATGCCCGCAACAAACGAGGCATCACGCTCGACCTGCGCCAGCCGCGCGGCCGGGAGCTTTTCCTCGAGCTCGTCGAGAAATCCGACATCGTGGTGGAGAACTTCCGGCCGGGCACGCTGGAGAAGTGGAACCTGGGCTATGACGTGCTCAGCGAACGCAACTCGGGCATCATCCTGGTCCGGGTATCCGGTTACGGGCAGACCGGGCCGGATGCGCGCAAGGCGGGCTACGCCTCGGTGGCCGAGGCCGCCAGCGGGTTGCGACACCTCAACGGCTTCCCGGGCGGGCCACCGCCCCGGCTGGCCCTTTCGCTCGGCGACAGCCTGGCCGGCATGTTCGGCGCCCAGGGCGCATTGGCTGCCCTGTATCGGCGCAGCGTGACCGGGCACGGCCAGGTCGTCGACGTCGCGCTCACCGAATCATGTTTGGCTGTACAGGAATCCACGATCCCCGATTACGACGTCGGAGGCGTAGTCCGTGGACCGTCGGGCACCCGGCTCGACGGCATTGCGCCGTCCAACATCTACCGCAGCTCCGACGGGTCGTGGGTGGTGATCGCCGCGAACCAGGACACCGTGTTCGCCCGCCTGTGCAAGGCAATGGGCCGCCCGGAACTGGCCACCGACGACCGCTTTGCCACACATGGGGCGCGCGGGCGCAACCAGGACGAACTCGACAAGATCATCGGCGCGTGGGCCGCCGAACGGCAACCCGGCGACATCATCGAAACGCTAAGCACTGCAGGCGTGATCTCGGGGCCGATCAACACGGTCGCCGAGGTGGTCAACGACCCACAGCTGCGGGCTCGCGGCATGCTGGTCGAGCATTATGACGAACGCGTCGAGCGTAACGTTTTGGGACCCGGGATCGTGCCGGTGCTCTCCGAATCTCCGGGCGCTGTCCGCAACGCCGGTCCCGCGCGCCCCGGACAACACAACGACGACGTCTATATCGGGCTGCTGGGCAAGACCGCCGAGGAACTCGAGGAATTGCGTGCCGAGGAGGTGCTATGAACGAGGCGCTACCGTCCCGAGTCGATATTCGCGAGGTGTCGCTGCGTGACGGCCTGCAGATCGAGAAGCCAATCCCGTTGTCGGCCAAGCTGGAACTGCTGGCGGCCGTGGCCGCCACCGGGGTACGGGAGGTCGAGGCCACCGCGTTCGTCTCCCCCACCAAGGTGCCGTCGATGGCCGACGCCCCCGAACTGGCCGCGCAACTGCACAACTATCCCGACATCGAGTTCTCCGCCCTGGTCGCCAGCCCTAACGGCGCCAAGCGCGCCATCGCCGCCGGCCTGCGATCGATCGAGTACGTGGTGGCGGCCGACGACACATTCAGCAAGGCCAATGTCGGACGCACCAGCGCCGAAGCCACCAACCAGATCGGCGAGATCGTGGCCATCGCGCACGATAGCGACGTCACCGTTGAGGTGATCGTCGCCACCGCGTGGGACTCTCCATTCGAAGGCCCCACCCCCCCGCAGCGGGTGCTCGACATCGCCGCCGCGGCCCGCGAGCAGGGCGTGGACCGATTCTCCATCGCCGACACCATCGGCACGACCACCCCGCGGAGGGTGAATTCGCTTATCTCTCAACTACGTCCGGTCATCGGCGACATGCCACTCGGCGGGCATTTCCACAACACCCGCGGCGCCGGGCTGGCCAGCGCCTACGCGGCAGTCACCTCCGGCGTCACCCGGCTGGACGCGTCGGTCGGCGGGCTGGGCGGCTGCCCGTTCGCACCCGGCGCCACCGGCAACATCGCGACCGAAGATCTGGTGTACCTGTTGCGCGACAGCGATATCAGCGTCGACGTCGACCTGCAGGCCGCCATCGCCGCGGCGGAAGTCGCGAAATCGGTTGTCGGCCATGATTTGCCGAGCGCTCTGCTGCGCGCCGGCGACCGAATCCAGGCCTGATGCGCTCGCGGGAGCTGACCTCCAAGGGCCGCCAGACCAGGCAGGCCATCGAGCAGGCTGCACGTAAACTGTTCGCCGAACGTGGCTTTCACGGGACCACATTGGCCGACATCACATCGGCTGCGGGGAAATCACCGGCGGTGTTCTACCGGTACTTCGCCGACAAGGAAGACCTGCTGGCCGCGCTGGCCGAGTCCTTTCAGCACGATGTCGTGACACCGTCCGGGCTGAGCCTCGAACTGCCGGAATCGCCCGATGACGACGCGTTTTTCACCTCGGTGGTCACCGGGTACTGGAACATGTTCAAGCAGAACATCGGCATCATGATTGCCGTCGCCCAGCTCGCCGCTACCCAGCAACGCTTCGCGGCCGTACAGAACGAATTCCGTCGCTTCGGCATGGACATCGTGGCCGCCTCGGTCCGCCGCGCCCAGGAGCAGGGTTACGGGACCGAGCTCAACCCGCAACACACCGCGGCCGCCATCGCGCTGCTGTTCGAAAACTTCACCAGCGTCGTCGTGGGACCGTCTGTCCCGGGCCTGCAGATCAGCGACCACGACGCCATCGCCACCCTGTCGACGGTCTGGAAGAAAACCCTCTACGGCGCTTAAGGAGTCAATGTGGATTTCACTCTGCCAGAACACCTTCCGGGGCTGCTTGCCGATATGGACGCGTTCATCGAGCGCGAAATCGCTCCGCTGCAGGCCGAGAACATGCAGTACTTCGACCAGCGTCGGGAGCACGCCCGCACCGACTGGGACAACGACGGCATCCCGACCCGGGACTGGGAGGATCTGCTGGCCGAGATGCGCCGACGGGCCGACAAGGCGGGCTGGCTGCGGTACGGCTTGCCGGCCTCGCTGGGCGGCCGCGACGGCACCAACGTCGACATGGCCGTCATCCGGGAGCACTTGGCGCACAAGGGCCTTGGTCTGCACAACGATTTGCAGAACGAATCGTCGATCGTCGGGAACTTCCCGCAGGTGATCATGATGGAGCGGTTCGGCACCGACGAGCAACGCCGCGTTTGGTCGGAAGCGCTGATCACCGGGGAGCGCTCGATGGCGTTCGGCCTCACCGAGCCGCAGCACGGCTCCGACGCGACCTGGCTGGAAACCCACGCCAAACCCGACGGCGATGACTGGGTGATCAACGGCTCCAAGCGGTTCAACACCGGCGTGCACCGCGCCACCCACGACTTGATCTTCGCCCGCACGTCCGGCGAACCGGGGCAAGCAAGGGGCATCACCGCGTTCATGGTGCCCACCGACGCGCCCGGGTTCAACGTCCCGTACTACTGGTGGACGTTCAACATGCCCACCGACCACGGAGAAGTCGAATTGACCGATGTGCGGGTGGCCGCCGATGGGGTACTCGGTGAGGTGGACCGCGGTCTGGAGGTTGCGCAAACGTTCTTGCACGAGAACCGGATTCGCCAAGCCGCCAGCAGCCTGGGAGCGGCGCAATACTGCATCGACCGGGCCGCGGAATACGCCGGTAAGCGAACGGTGTTCGGCAAACCGCTGTCGGTCAACCAGGCCGTGCAATGGCCACTGGCCGAGCTGCAGACCGAGGCCCAGATGGTGCGACTGCTGGTGCAGTACGCGGCCTGGCACTTGGACCGCAACCACCACATGGAGGTCTCCGACAAAGTGTCGATGGCGAACTACCGCGCCAACCGGCTGGTCTGCGACGCCGCCGACCGCGCAATGCAGATCTTCGGCGGTCTCGGTTACAGCCGTCATGAGCCCTTCGAGCACATCTACCGCCATCACCGCCGCTACCGAATCACCGAGGGCGCCGAGGAGATTCAGATTCGGCGGGTGGCCCAGCGGCTGTTCAAGTTTGGCAGCAAGTGACGGTCATCAAAGACCCGGAGGCGTTAGCGCCCAGGCTGGCCGGCGTTCTGGAGACGGCACTCGGCGCCGGCACCACGATCGACAACCTGCGTGCACTCACCGGTGGCGCCAGCAGAACCACGTGGGCATTCGACGCCGTCACGGGCGAGCAACGCCGTTCGCTGATCCTGCGCACCGGCCCGCCCGACGACGTGCACGCCGGCATGGAACTCGAAGCCCGCTCTCAGGCCGCTGCCGCCACGGCCGGAGCACCGGTCCCGCACATCCTGGTGGCCGACGATTCGCCTGCCGCACTGGGCAATCCGTTTCTCATCTGCGATGAGATCAAGGGCGAGACCATCGTCCGGCGCATCCAGCGTCAGCTCGACGGCGCCGACGGGCAAGCGGGCCGCGCCGGCTTGCTGCGGCAGTGCGCGCGGGCGCTGGCCGCCATCCACCGCGCCGATGCGCACGATCCGGGTCTCACCGACGAGGACCAGCTCATCGAGTGGCGCGCGCGGCTCGATGCCATGGGTGATACCACCGCCACCTTTGAGTGGGGGTTTCGCTGGTTGGCCGCCCGCAGGCCGCAACCCTCGCCCACGGTGCTGGTGCACGGCGACTTCCGGATGGGAAACCTCATTGTCGACGGGTCCGACCTTGCCGCCGTTCTGGACTGGGAGCTGGTGCACGTCGGCCAGGCATACGAAGACCTGGCCTGGTTCTGCATCCGGGCCTGGCGGTTCGGTGCCCCGGCGAGCCTCGGGGCCGGCGGCCTGGGCAGCGTCGAGAGCTTCCTTGTTGCCTACGAGGAGGCGAGCGGGGCTACCGTCGATCGGGTGGCGTTTCACTGGTGGATGGTGCTGGCCACGCTGCGCTGGGGTGTCATCTGCCGGCATCAGGCCGAGCGCCACTTGAGCGGGCAGGTTCGCTCGGTGGAGTTGGCGGCAATCGGGCGCCGGGTCTGCGAGACCGAGTGGGATCTGCTCGGCTTGCTCGAGGAAAGGGCCCACACATGACGTCTGACCCGCTGCACGGGCGGCCGACGGCGGCCGAACTGGTGGCGGCGGTGGCCGAATTCATCGAAGGCGGTGTGCGGGAGGCGACCAGCGGACAGGTCAACTTCCACGCCAGGGTGGCCGCCAACGTGTTGCGCACCGTCGAGCGCGAACTGCTCGACGACAGTGCAGCGGACGCCCGCGCGGCGCTGGCCGGCCTGGGTTTCGACGATGAGGCCGGTCTTGCCGCCGCGATCCGGGCCGGTGAGCTGGACGAGCGCACGGCGGACGTCACGGCCTGCCTGCGGACCTTGGTGCGACATCGATTAGCGGTTGCCCATCCCGGATACGACAGCGAATAGGAGCCAGGCCCATGCCCGCTACTGCCGAGGCCATCGTCGACGTGGCCGACCGCTTGTTCACGGCGATCGAAAAGAGCGATATGGCGGCGGTCGACCGAATGTGGAGCGGCGACATCGCGGTATGGCGGGTGGGCGCGCGCCGGGACCCCGCCAGCACAGATGACAAGGCCCGCGCGCTGCGAGTCATCGCGATTACCGAGCTCGACGACGGCTTCATCCGGATCTCCGGCCAAACCAAGGTCGATCGGTCCCAGTTCGACCTGAGCTGGAACAAGTTCGGCGTGATCGGCACGACGGCAACGGCAGCAGCAGAAGCGATCTTCGTGCGGGCGCCCAGGTAAGGCCGCGACACCAGTACCATCTGCACCGTGGCTGCCACCGATGCCCTGCGGATACTCGTCTACAGCAACAACGTGCAAACCCGCGAACGGGTGATGCGGGCGCTGGGCAAGCATCTGCACCCGGATCTCCCCGAGCTGAGCTACATCGAGGTGGCAACCGGCCCGATGGTGATACGGACGATGGACCAGGGCGGCATCGACCTGGCCATCCTCGACGGCGAAGCGACGCCGACCGGCGGCATGGGAATCGCCAAACAACTCAAAGACGAACTCGCGACCTGCCCGCCGATCCTGGTGCTCACCGGGCGTCCCGACGATGCCTGGCTGGCCAGCTGGTCCCGCGCCGAGGCCGCGGTTCCCCACCCCATC
>DATKEW010000123.1:0-16826 GCA_035511785.1 Mycobacterium sp. | reverse complement strand
TTCAACGCTGCACGGACGATTCCCTAACCGGATCATCTTCCGCCGGGGAGACCGCCTATCGACAAGACCGAAGGGGTTTTAGCCCGCAACCTCCGGGTGCGGCCCCGTCGGAGCCATAAATAACGGCCGCGCAGAAAGTTCCGGTGAAGGGTCAGGTGCGTATGACGCCCAAGCGCGTAGGGTTATACAACCCCGCGTTCGAGCACGATTCGTGCGGGGTAGCCATGGTCGTCGACATGCACGGCCGTCGTAGCCGCGACATTGTCGACAAGGCGATTACCGCGCTGCTCAACCTTGAACATCGTGGCGCCCAGGGCGCCGAGCCGCGCAGCGGTGACGGCGCGGGCATCCTGATTCAGGTCCCGGACGCATTCCTTCGGGAAGTCGTGGATTTTGAGCTGCCCGCCCCGGGCAACTACGCCACCGGTATCGCGTTTTTGCCGCAGTCGTCCAAAGACGCCGCGGCCGCTTGCGCCGCGGTGGAGAAGATCGCCGAAGCCGAGGGCCTGCAGGTGCTGGGCTGGCGCAATGTGCCGACCGATGACTCGTCGCTGGGCGCGCTGTCCCGCGACGCGATGCCCACCTTCCGGCAGGTGTTCATGGTGGGGGCCTCCGCCATGACGCTGGAGCGCCGCGCCTATGTGATCCGCAAGCGCGCCGAGCACGAGCTCGGTACCAAAGGCCCGGGACAGGACGGGCCCGGCCGCGAAACGGTTTACTTCCCGAGCCTGTCGGGCCAGACGCTGGTCTACAAAGGTATGCTGACCACCCCGCAGCTCAAGGCGTTTTACCTTGATCTGCAGGACGATCGGCTGACCAGCGCACTGGGCATCGTGCACTCCCGATTTTCTACGAACACCTTCCCATCCTGGCCGCTGGCGCATCCTTTCCGGCGCATAGCCCACAACGGGGAGATCAACACCGTCACCGGCAACGAGAACTGGATGCGGGCCCGTGAGGCGTTGATGAAGACCGACATCTTCGGGTCGGAAGACGACGTCGAGAAGTTGTTCCCGATCTGCACCCCGGGTGCCTCCGACACCGCCCGCTTCGATGAGGCGCTTGAACTGCTGCATTTGGGCGGACGCAGCCTCGCCCACTCGGTGTTGATGATGATCCCCGAGGCCTGGGAACGTCACGAGTCCATGGACCCCGCGCGGCGGGCGTTCTACCAGTACCACGCGTCGCTGATGGAGCCGTGGGACGGCCCGGCGTCGATGACCTTCACCGACGGCACCATCGTGGGCGCCGTGCTCGACCGAAATGGCTTGCGTCCCTCGCGGATCTGGGTGACCGAGGACGGCTTGGTGGTGATGGCTTCGGAGGCCGGTGTGCTGGATCTGGACCCGTCGAAGGTGGTCCGCCGGATGCGGCTGCAGCCGGGCCGGATGTTCTTGGTGGACACCGCGCAGGGCCGAATCGTCGATGACGAGGAGATCAAAGCCGAACTGGCCGCCGAGCACCCTTACCAGGAGTGGCTCGACAAAGGGCTCGTTCCGATCGACAAGTTGCCGGCGGGCAAATACGTGCGGATGCCCCACCATCGACTCGTCATGCGGCAGTTGGCTTTTGGTTACACCTACGAGGAACTCAACCTGCTGGTGGCACCGATGGTCCGCGTCGGCGCCGAGCCGATCGGGTCGATGGGCACCGACACTCCAGTCGCGGTGCTGTCACAGCGTCCCCGGATGCTCTACGACTACTTCCACCAGCTCTTCGCTCAGGTGACCAATCCGCCGCTGGACGCCATCCGCGAAGAGGTGGTGACCAGCTTGCAGGGCACCACCGGGGGTGAGCGCGACCTACTCAACCCGAACGAGGATTCCTGTCACCAGATCATGCTGCCCCAGCCGATTCTGCGTAACTACGAGCTGGCCAAGCTGATCAACCTCGACCCAGACGACGAGGTCAATGGACGCCCACACGGCATGCGGTCCAAGGTGATTCGCTGTCTGTACCCGGTCGCCGACGGCGGCGCCGGGCTGGCTGCAGCGCTGGACGAGGTACGCGCGCAAGCGTCGGCGGCCATCGCCGACGGTGCCCGGGTCATCATCTTGTCCGACCGGGCATCCGACGAGCGGCTGGCTCCCATCCCGTCGCTGCTCGCGGTTGCCGCGGTGCACCACCACCTGGTGCGCGATCGGACCCGCACACACGTGGGCCTGGTGGTCGAATCCGGCGACGCCCGCGAGGTGCACCACATGGCACTGCTGATCGGTTGCGGGGCGGCCGCGGTCAACCCGTACCTGGCGTTCGAGTCGATCGAGGACATGCTCGACCGCGGTGTCATCGATGGCATCGACCGCAATAAGGCGTTGAACAACTACGTCAAGGCTTCCGGCAAGGGCGTGCTGAAAGTGATGTCCAAGATGGGCATCTCGACGCTGGCCTCCTACACCGGCGCGCAACTGTTCCAGGCCGTCGGCATCTCCCAGGAAGTGCTCGACGAGTACTTCACCGGGCTGAGCTGTCCAACCGGCGGGATCACGCTGGACGACATCGCCGTCGACGTCGCCGCCCGGCACCGGCTGGCGTACCTGGACCGGCCGGACGAACGCGCACACCGCGAACTCGAGGTGGGCGGGGAATACCAGTGGCGCCGGGAGGGCGAGTACCACCTGTTCAACCCGGAGACCGTTTTCAAGCTGCAGCACGCCACGCGCATCGGCCAGTACAAGATCTTCAAGGAGTACACCCGTCTGGTCGACGACCAGAGTGAGCGGATGGCATCGTTGCGCGGCCTGCTCAAGTTCCGCGCGGATGTGCGTCCTCCGGTTCCGCTGGACCAGGTCGAGCCTGCCAGCGAAATCGTGAAGCGCTTCGCGACGGGGGCGATGAGCTACGGCTCGATCTCCGCCGAGGCGCACGAGACGCTCGCTATTGCAATGAACCGCATGGGTGGCCGATCCAACTGCGGCGAAGGCGGCGAGGACGTCAAGCGGTTCGATCGCGATCCCAATGGGGATTGGCGGCGCAGCGCCGTCAAGCAGGTCGCCTCCGCGCGATTCGGCGTCACCTCGCACTACCTGACCAATTGCACCGACATCCAGATCAAGATGGCGCAGGGAGCCAAACCTGGTGAGGGAGGCCAGCTTCCGGGACACAAGGTGTACCCGTGGGTTGCCGAGGTCCGGCACTCCACCCCGGGCGTCGGGCTGATCTCGCCGCCGCCGCACCACGACATTTACTCCATTGAGGATCTGGCGCAGCTGATCCACGACCTGAAGAACGCCAACCCGTCCGCGCGGGTGCACGTGAAGTTGGTCTCCGAGAACGGTGTGGGCACCGTGGCCGCGGGTGTGTCCAAGGCACATGCCGATGTGGTCTTGATCTCGGGCCATGACGGGGGCACCGGCGCGACCCCGCTGACATCGATGAAGCACGCCGGCGCGCCATGGGAGTTGGGTCTTGCCGAGACGCAGCAGACGTTGCTGCTCAACGGCTTGCGCGACCGGATTGTGGTTCAGGTGGACGGCCAGCTGAAAACGGGCCGCGACGTGATGATCGCCGCCCTGCTCGGTGCCGAGGAGTTCGGCTTCTCCACGGCCCCGCTGGTGGTTGCGGGCTGCATCATGATGCGGGTATGCCACCTGGACACCTGCCCGGTCGGGGTGGCGACCCAGAACCCGGTGCTGCGGGAGAGGTTCACCGGCAAGCCTGAATTCGTCGAGAACTTCTTCATGTTCATCGCCGAGGAAGTCCGGGAATACATGGCGCAGTTGGGCTTCCGCACCTTCAACGAGGCCGTCGGACAGGTGGGATCGCTGGACACCACGCTGGCGCGGGCGCACTGGAAGGCGCACCGACTCGACCTGACGCCGGTGCTGCACGAGCCGGAGTCGGCGTTCATGAACCAGGACCTGTACTGCAGCTCTCGTCAGGACCACGGCCTGGACAAGGCGCTTGACCAGCAGCTGATCGTGATGAGCCGCGAGGCGCTGGATTCCGGCAAACCGGTGCGGTTCTCCACCACCATCGGCAACGTCAACCGCACGGTCGGCACCATGCTGGGCCACGAGCTGACGAAAGCCTATGGTGGCCAAGGCTTGCCGGACGGAACCATCGACATCACCTTCGACGGATCCGCGGGCAACAGCTTCGGCGCCTTTGTACCCAGGGGGATCACGCTGCGCGTTTACGGCGACGCCAACGACTACGTCGGCAAGGGCCTCTCCGGTGGCCGAATCGTGGTGCGGCCGTCCGACAATGCGCCGCAGGATTATGTCGCTGAGGAAAACATCATCGGCGGCAACGTGATTCTGTTCGGCGCAACCAGTGGGGAAGTCTATCTGCGCGGTGTAGTCGGGGAACGATTCGCGGTTCGCAACTCCGGTGCGCATGCGGTGGTCGAAGGCGTCGGTGATCACGGTTGCGAATACATGACGGGAGGCAAGGTGGTCATTCTCGGCCGCACCGGCCGCAACTTCGCGGCCGGCATGTCCGGCGGTGTGGCCTATGTCTACGACCCGGACGGCGAATTGCCGCAGAATCTCAACGCCGAGATGGTCGAGCTCGAGAGCCTCGACGAGGACGACGCAGACTGGCTGCACGGCATGATCCAGGCGCACGTCGATGCCACCGATTCCGCTGTCGGCCAGCGGATTTTGGCCGACTGGTCCGGACAGCAGCGGCATTTCGCCAAGGTGATGCCGCGGGATTACAAGCGGGTGCTGCAGGCGATCGCCGAAGCCGAACGCGACGGCGTGGATGTCGACAAGGCGATCATGGCGGCCGCGCATGGCTGATCCGACCGGCTTCCTGAAATTCACTCATCGGGAATTGCCGAAGCGCCGGCCTGTCCCGCTGCGGCTGCGGGACTGGAACGAGGTCTACGAAGACTTCGATGAGGAGACGTTGCGCCATCAGGCAACCCGCTGCATGGACTGCGGTATCCCCTTCTGCCACAACGGGTGTCCGCTGGGCAATCTGATCCCGGAATGGAACGACCTGGTGCGCAGGGGCCGTTGGCGCGACGCGATCGAGCGGTTGCACGCCACCAACAACTTTCCCGACTTCACCGGCCGGTTGTGTCCGGCACCGTGCGAGCCGGCGTGTGTGCTTGGCATCAACCAGGATCCGGTGACGATCAAGCAGATCGAGCTGGAGATCATCGACAGGGCCTTCGAGGAAGGCTTTGTGGTGCCCCTGCCCCCGAACAAGCTGACCGGAAAGACCGTCGCAGTGGTGGGTTCGGGGCCCGCAGGCCTGGCCGCCGCCCAGCAACTGACCCGCGCCGGTCACAGTGTGACCGTCTTCGAGCGCGACGACCGCATCGGTGGTCTGCTGCGCTATGGCATCCCGGAATTCAAGATGGAAAAGCGCGTCCTCGACCGGCGACTGGACCAGATGCGTGCTGAGGGAACCGAATTTAAGCCCGGTGTCAACGTCGGGGTGGACATCACCGCCGAACAGCTGCGCGCCGATTTCGATGCAGTGGTGCTGGCCGGCGGTGCCACCGCCTGGCGCGATCTGCCCATTCCGGGCCGCGAATTGGACGGCATCCACCAGGCGATGGAATACCTGCCGTGGGGCAACCGCGTGCAGGAGGGCGACGACGTCCTGGGAGAGGACGGCGAGCCACCGATCACCGCCAAGGGCAAGAAGGTCGTCATCATCGGCGGCGGTGACACCGGGGCCGACTGCCTGGGCACCGTGCACCGGCAGGGTGCGGTCGCCGTGCACCAGTTCGAGATCATGCCGCGTCCGCCGGACGCACGTGCCGAATCCACCCCATGGCCGACCTACCCGCTGATGTACCGGGTGTCTGCGGCGCACGAAGAGGGCGGCGAGCGGGTGTTCTCGGTCAACACCGAGCAGTTCGTCGGCGAAGACGGGCGCGTGACTGCGCTGAAGGTGCACGAAGTGACGATGCAGGACGGCAAGTTCGTCAAAGTCGAGGGTTCCGATTTCGAACTCGAGGCCGATTTGGTGTTGCTGGCGATGGGATTCGTCGGTCCGGAGAAGCCGGGCCTGCTCACCGACCTCGGAGTCAAGTTCACCGAGCGCGGCAACGTCGCGCGCGGTGCCGACTTCGACACCTCGGTCCCCGGCGTTTTCGTTGCCGGGGACATGGGTCGTGGCCAGTCACTGATCGTCTGGGCGATAGCTGAGGGCAGGGCTGCAGCGGCGGGCGCGGACCGGTATTTGACCGGGTCGACGGCGCTGCCGGCACCCATCAAGCCGACCGCCGCACCGCTTCAGTAGTCACAGCAGCCACATTAGAAACATAAATATATTTTTCGGCGTTTCTGCCCCCGTTTGCCAGGCGGCTGTTGTGTAATAGGTCGTTGTGGGCTTCGTCACAGCGGGAGTCCCGTGGAACGGAACGGATCGCAGGAGTGGTCACTGTGCATATCAACCCGGTGCCCCGATCACGGATGGGGCGAATCGCCTGGTCATGGTTTCGTCACCCGGTAAAGAGTCGCGAGTTCCCCGCGAAGCAGGAGCGGCTGGTAACCGCTGAAGAACTGATGGCCTTCGGGGTATAGCCCACTGAGCGCGTGCATCCTCGTGTGCACCGCTACGTTTGCTCAGCGTGACCTGGTAGTTATCCCCGGCGCGTGACCTTAAATCCTCGAAGATCACCCATTCCACAGCCCCGAATCCCGGATCGCCTCCGCCAATGGTTCCAGGACGGCGGGATCGTGCGGCGGTGCGATGACCACGATGCCCAGGTCCAGTCCTTCGGCGGCGAGCCCGGCCGCGTCCTGGACAACCTGTCCATAGTTACGGTCCGCCTCCAGGCGAAGATGGGCCGACATGGTGATCTCCTTGGGGTCGCGTCCGATGTCTGCGCAACGCGCGGCCAGTACGTCGCGCTTCTGCGCGAACACCTCGGGTGAACCGCCGACGAAGTTCCAGTGCTGGGCGTAGCGCGCGGTGAGCGGCAATGTGCGTTTCTCTCCGCTGCCGCCTATGCAGATCGGCGGGTGCGGGCGCTGCGGGCCCTTGGGCTCGTTGCGGGCACCCTTGAGCTGGTAGTACTTGCCGTCGAAATCGGTGGTCTCTTCGCTTAGCAGGCCGGTCAGAACCTCCAGGGCCTCCTCGAACCGGTCGAAGCGTTCTTTGATACTGCCGAGCTCGATGCCGTAGGCGCCCGACTCCTCCTCATTCCAGCCCGCGCCGACGCCGAGCTCGAGTCGCCCGTTGGAGATGATGTCGAGCGCGGCGGCCATGTTCGCCAGCACGGCGGGGTGGCGGTGGTGGACGCCGGTGACCAGGGTGCCCAGCCGCAGCCGGTTGGTTGCCTGCGCGAGCGCGGTCAGCGTCGTCCAGCCCTCCAGACATGGGCCGCTGCTGTCGGAAAGGATCGGGTAGAAGTGGTCGAAGGTCCAGCCCGACTCGTAGACCTCGATGTCGTCGGCTGCCTGCCAGACGGCCAACATGTCGGTCCAGGTGGTGTTTTGCGGGGCGGTTTTGAAGGCGAATCGCATGCACTCGACCGTAGTCCAACTTTATTAAGCGCAACTAAACTCGCCCGGACGATGACCAGCGCGCTCGGAATCGATACCAAGATCACGCTGCTGTTCGTTGCGGCCATCCGCCGGATTCGTCGTTGGGGCAACTGTTGTGAGCCGGCAGGCACACTGGTGCTATGGATCCGGTAATCGCTCTGCGGCAAATCGCCTATTACAAGGACCGGAGCCGTCAAGACCCCAAACGCGTGATGGCATATCGCAAGGCCGCCGACATCATCGAGGGTCTTGACGACGCCGTGCGGGAACGCCACGGGCAGGCCAACAGCTGGCAGTCGCTACCGGGCATCGGGCCCAAGACCGCGAAGGTCATCGCTCAGGCCTGGTCCGGACGTGAACCCGATGCCCTGATCGAATTACGCTCTGCTGCAATCGATCTCGGTGGCGGCGAAGTGCGTGCCGCACTCCGTGGGGACTTGCATCTGCATTCGAACTGGTCGGACGGATCGGCGCCGATCGAGGAGATGATGGCCACCGCAGCGGCGCTGGGCCACGAGTATTGCGCGTTGACCGACCATTCGCCGCGCCTGACGATCGCCAACGGGCTCTCGCCGGAGCGGTTGCGCAAACAGCTCGACGTCATCGACGGGTTGCGCGACAACTTCGCGCCGATGCGCATTCTCACCGGGATTGAGGTGGACATCCTCGAGGACGGCAGCCTGGACCAGGAACCCGAGCTGCTGGAGCGCCTGGATGTGGTTGTGGCCAGCGTGCATTCGAAGTTGTCGATGGACTCGGACGCAATGACGCGCCGCATGGTGCGCGCCGTTTCCAACGGCCACGCCGACGTGCTTGGCCACTGCACCGGCCGACTGGTCGCGGGGAACCGCGGCATCCGGCCCGAATCGAAGTTCGACGCCGAGGCGGTCTTCACCGCCTGTCGCGATCGCGGCACCGCGGTGGAGATCAACTCCCGTCCCGAACGCCGCGATCCGCCGACCCGCTTGTTGAACCTGGCCCTGGAGATCGGGTGCGTATTCAGCATCGATACCGACGCGCACGCCCCCGGCCAGCTGGACTTCCTCGGTTACGGCGCCCAGCGCGCGTTGGACGCCGATGTTCCGGTGGACCGGATCGTCAACACCTGGCCCGCCGAGCGGCTGCTGGAGTGGACCGCGTCAGTCGGGTAGGTGCGGCATTTCCAAGCCGGGGTCGCGGCCGACCAATACAGCCGGCGTCAGGGCGGATTTGCCGTAGCGCCGGCGCACCTGGTCGACCGCGGCGTCTACCGCGAGTGACTCCCCGTTGAACGGAAGCATCAGCTGCTGGGCGCCGCTGCGGTCGATCCCCGAGACCGCGAAGCCCACCAGCGTCAGCCCACGCTGCGCGATCACCGGCGCGGCCGAAGCGACCAGCTGCCGGGCGGCGGCCAGGATAGGCTGCGTCGACGACGTGGCCCACGGCAACGTGCGCGACCGGGTCGCCCGGCTGAAGTCGTCGAACCGCAGGCGCAGCACCACCGTGCGACCGGTGCGCTCGGCGGCGCGCATCCGGGCGGTGATCCGGTCGATCAGGTTGACCACCACCGCGTCGACCTCGGCGGGCGACATGCGATTGCCGGCGCGGCCCAGCGCCCGCTGGGCACCGACCGACCGGCGACGCACCCCGGTGGTGACCCGGCGACGATCGATGTTGCGAGACAGCGCATAGAGCTGGCGGCCCATCGCAGCGCCCAGCAGCGAGGCCAGCGTCGACTCGCTGAGCTCGGCGACGTCGGCGACGGTCGCGATGCCGTGCGCGTGCAGCTTGTCGGCGGTCACCGCACCCACGCCCCACAATCGGCGCACCGGCAACGGGCGGAGGAATGCCAGCTCCTGATCGGGCGGTACCAACAGCAGTCCGTCGGGCTTGGCTTCCTGGCTGGCGACCTTCGCAAGAAATTTCGTCCGCGCGACCCCGACCGTAATGGGCAGTCCGACGCGATCGCGTACGTCGCTGCGCAGCCGCTCGGCGATCTGCACCGGCGTGCCGGAGACCCGGCCGAGGCCGCCGACGTCGAGGAAGGCTTCATCCACCGAGAGCGCCTCGACGACCGGTGTGGTGTCGCGAAATACGTCGAAGACGGCGTCACTGGCACAGGAGTAGGCGGACATCCGGGGCGGCACCACCAGGGCGTGCGGGCACAGCCGCCGCGCCTGTGCGCCACCCATCGCCGTGCGCACCCCGTAGGCCTTGGCCTCGTAGCTGGCCGCCAGCACCACCCCGCCGCCCACGATCACCGGGCGACCACGCAGCGTTGGGTCGTCGCGCTGTTCTACCGACGCGTAGAACGAATCCAGGTCCGCGTGCAGGATCGTCGCGTCACACCGCACGAACATATGTTCGCATGCGGTACCGACAGGTTGGCCTAGTTTAGTAGCCCTAGCCGTAGATGCTGCTGACCCAGATGTGGGCGAGGGTGTCGACGACGCGGTCCGCGTCGACGGCCGGTGTCTCGGCGGATAGCGCGGCCATCATGGTGCGTTCGTTCATCTGGTTCAGCGACGTCGCGAGGTCCGCCGCCGAGATGGTCTCCGGTGCTGCACCACGCGCTCGCTCCGCGGCGATCATGGCTGCAGTCTGGTCGATCCACTTCTGCATGAAGCCCGACCACACGGCCCGGACCGCCGAGCTGGTGGTCAGCGCCTCCATCCCTGCCCGGGCCACCGCACGGTGCGAGCTGAACGCGGTGAAGAACGCTTTGATGCCGTTTCGCCACACCCGGCGCGGATCCGCGGGCAGCCTTTGCACCGCGCCGTCGAACTCTGCGTCGGCGCGGGCGATCATCGGCTCGATCAGCGTGAGTAGCACCGCCTCCTTGGACTTGAAATAGAAATAGAACGTCGGCCTCGAAAGGCCGGCGCCCTTGGCCAGGTCGTCGACGGAGATGTCGGCGAACGCGCGCTCTTCGAGCAGCCGCTCGGCAGTCGCAAGGATGGCCTGCTCGCGGTCGTCGCCCGACGGGCGGGTGGAACGCCGGCCCCGGGGGGAACGGGTCGAACTGGCGGTGGTCACGCCCGCTACTTTACACAGAGTTGAGAATTTCGACATCGCGTTGACGAGTTCAACACTACGTTGATAGCGTGGCGACATGACTGAGCACCTCGACGTTGTCATCGTGGGCGCCGGTATCTCGGGGGTGAGCGCGGCATGGCACCTGCAGGACCGCTGCCCGACCAAGAGCTACGCCATCCTGGAGAAGCGGCAAGCCATGGGCGGCACCTGGGATCTGTTCCGTTACCCGGGGATTCGGTCCGACTCCGACATGTACACGCTCGGCTTCCGGTTCCGTCCGTGGACCGAGCCCCAAGCCATCGCCGACGGGAAGCCGATCCTCGACTACGTCAAGAGCACCGCAGCCATGTACGGCATCGACAAGCACATCCGGCTCAACCACAAGGTGGTCAATGCCGATTGGTCGAATACCGAGAACCGCTGGACCTTGCACATCGAAAACAACGGCACGGCAAGAACAATCACCTGCTCATTCCTCTTCTTGTGCAGCGGCTACTACAACTACGAGCAGGGCTACTCGCCGACGTTCCCGGGCTCGGAAGATTTCACCGGCCCGATCGCTCACCCGCAGCACTGGCCCGAGGGCCTCGACTACGCCGGCAAGGACATCGTCGTGATCGGCAGCGGTGCCACCGCGGTCACTCTGGTTCCGGCGCTGGCGAATTCGGGTGCCAAGCACGTTACTATGCTGCAGCGCTCACCCACCTACATCATCTCTCAGCCAGCCAAGGACAAAATGGCCGACAGGCTCAACCGCTGGCTGCCCGTAAAAATGGCCTATGCCTCGATCCGGTGGAGGAACGTGCTGCGACAGGTGGCGCTGTACCAGGCCTGCCAGAAGTGGCCGCAGCGGATGCGAAACATTCTGCTCGGCTACGTTGAGCGCCAGCTTCCCGACGGCTACGACGTGCAGAAGCATTTCGGTCCGCACTACAACCCGTGGGATCAGCGACTGTGCCTGGTACCCAACGGCGATTTGTTCCGCGCCATCCGCCACGGGCAGGCCGACGTGGTCACCGACACCATTGAGCGGTTCAGCCCGACCGGCATCCGGCTCAACTCGGGCCGCGAACTGCCCGCCGACATCATCATCACCGCAACGGGATTGAACATGCAGATCTTCGGCGGGGCCACCGTCACCGTCGACGGACGGCCAGTGGACCTCACCAAGACGATGGCCTACAAGGGCATGATGCTGTCCGGCCTACCCAATATGGCCTACACGGTGGGCTACACCAACATCGGGTGGACGTTGAAGGCCGACCTGGTTTCGGAATTCGTCTGCCGGCTGCTGAACCACATGGACGCCAACGGCTTTGAGACCGTCGTGGTCGAGCACCCGGGCTCCGACGTCGAGGAGCGCCCGTTTATGGAGTTCACTCCGGGCTACGTGCTGCGCTCGCTGGACGAGTTGCCCAAGCAAGGCTCCCGCAAGCCGTGGCGGCTGAACCAGAATTATCTGCGCGACATCCGGCTGATCCGGCGCGGCAAGATCGCCGACGA
Organism: Mycobacterium sp.; assembly: GCA_035511785.1. Lineage (GTDB taxonomy): Bacteria > Actinomycetota > Actinomycetes > Mycobacteriales > Mycobacteriaceae > Mycobacterium. The sequence goes on along the minus strand of DATKEW010000123.1, from coordinate 4,854 downwards.
AGGCCTACGATTCGCGAAAAAGCCTGTGCCAGTGGCGGTTTAGTCACCTGAAGCGACGACGACGATGCCGTCATCATCGCTATGGGCGGTATCGCCCGGCACGAACATCACCCCACCCAGCGCGACCTCGACGTCGCGCTCGCCGGCGCCGGTCTTGGTGCTCTTGCGGGGATTGGTGCCCAGCGCCTTGATGCCGATGTCGATGACGCGCAACGCCGTGGGGTCTCGCACCGCGCCGTTGACGATCAGCCCGGCCCACCCGTTGGAGCGCGCCAATTCGGCGATGACGTCCCCGACCAGCGCGGTGTGCAGCGAGCCGGCGCCGTCGATCACCAGGACGCCGCCCGCACTCGGCTGCGAGAGCACCGATTTCAGCAACGCATTGTCCTGAAAGCAGCGCACGGTGCTGATCGGCCCGGCGAATTGCGCGCGGCCGCCGAACTGGCGGAACTGGAGATCGCAGCTGCGAACGTCGGGCCCGATGCTGTCGACGAGGTCGGCGGTTGGCCGAAATGACACGGTCACTTCTCGATGCTAGCCAGTGACAGTTCAGCGGCGTCGCAGCTGCCGGACCAGCAGTATGGCCAATAGGCTGAGCGCCAGCGCAACCAACAGCGGCACCGGCAGCTGGCTCGGTGTCGGCGCCGGCACATCGGAGGAGACCGGGTTGTTGGCGTGTTCTACCGTCGACTTCGCCTGTGCTGCAGCATCTTTCGCGGCAGCAAGTTGGCCGTTGCCTCCGATCCGCTGTTGTGTGTCGAGGGGCCGCTCGGCAGGGTTCGGCGGCGTGGGTTCAGGGCTTTTGGCTGGTGCTTTCTTGGCGGGCGCCTTCTTGGCTGCCGCCTTCTTAGCGGGAGCCTTTTTCGCAGGTGCTTTTTTGGCGGGCGCTTTTGCGGCCTTCTTGACTGCCTTGGCGGGAGGCTTCTTCTCCGGCGGTGTCGATGCGCCGTTGGGTTCGCTGTTGGGTTGATCCTGGGGGTCTGCCATGCGGCCGCTCCTTTGCAGCTTTCTCTCACTTTGTCCAGCGCACCGGGTTCTAGCGTCCCATCATGCCAGGACGCGTCGCGGCGTCTCGGTGACCGGGGCCGGTCACGGCCTGCGCCGCACCGCCCATAGGCCGCCCGCGGCGACGAGCGCCACCGCTACCACCACAAACGGCCAGACCGGGATGCCGCGGCCGGCGTCGGTGGCAGCCGCGGCAGGCCCGGGGGTGCCGGTGCCGGCGACCGTCAGCCGAAACGACCAGGACCCGGAGACCACGTGGCCGTCAGCAGACGTCACCCTGTAGTTGACCGTGTAGGTCCCGATCGGTCCGAGCGGCCGCAGGCCGATGCCGACGACTGCGCCCTGCACCGTCGGATCCCCGGTAGACCACACGTTGCCGTCGGGCCCGACGACGGTCATGGCCGCGAACGTGGTCTGCAATCGCTCGTTGAAGGTCGCGCTCACCCGGTCGGGGCCGGTCGTCAGAACCGCGTTGTCTGCGGGTTCGGCGGACACACGCGCGGCATGCGCGAACGCCACTTGCGCATTCAGGGTGGCGGTCAACGTCATGGCGACCAACAGCAGCCCTGCCCACGTGATGACCACTACGCGGCTCATGCTCGTCGGCGAACCAGCACGAGGCAGACAGCCAGGGCGCCTACCACCAGAGCCGCCCCGCCCAAGAGGCGGGCGGTGTTGTCAGGCGATTTCGACCGCTCGGCCGCGGCGGCGTGATTGGCCGGCATACCCGAAGAGGGATGGTGTTCGTGCGGTGCCACCGGCCCTGCGGCGAGGTTCAACATCGGTGCCGGATGTTCCGGCTCACCGCCACCTGGTAGCGGCGGCTGGTCCCACCTCACGATTGACCCGTCGGAATAGGTCTGCATGGCCGGGAAGCTGACCGTGTCGGTGTCGGGCAACTGCACCGATATCCGAAACAGCGCGAACTGGTCGACTCCGATCCCGCCGCCGGGTGCGGCCGTCCAGGTCACCGAGCGGACGGTGCCGGACACCCCGTCGCGATCCAGCTTGACCGTCCAGCCGGGCATGGATTCGGTGCTTGCGGATGCCACATTGGGAAGGGTCACGGTCAGCGCCGTGGTCGCCGCGCCCTTGTCGGATTCGTTGGGCACTTGAAAGGTGACGATCCCCATCGCGCCGCGCACCGCGTTGTCGCTGCTGGCGTGGACGTGTGCCCACGCGGGCGGGATTCCTGCCGCCGCGCCGAGACACAGCGCGGCTGCCATGGCGCCTGCGATCAGGACACGCGAAATCCACTTGTCGTCGAATGCCATGTCAGGTCGCCGCTTTCAGGCCAGTCCGAGCCGGGCCATCAGATCCGCCTCGATACCGTCGAGCTGCGACGAGATCGCGGCGTGGGCCGTCCGGCGTCGCGCGGAGGGCATATTCTCCGCAGCGGTGACGGCCGCCGACAGATCGGTGAGCCTTTCGCTGATGGCGGTGACGAACTGCTTGGTCTCGGCGTCCTTGGGCTTCTTCTCCTGCACCATCCGCAGTGACTTTTCCGACCCGGCGATCCGTGCCGACAGCTCGGCGCCGTGCCCGGAGAACTGGCCGATCTGAGCCAATGGGATGCCAAGCCGATCCGCGCGGCGCTGGTCGATCAGCGCGCGCGCCCCCATGGCCGCGCGGTATATCAGCGGCGTCAGGATCGGGGCGAGCAGCCGAGATACCATCAGCAACCGGCGGATGCGCGTCGGCGACAGCAATTTGCCTTCCCGTGCCGCTTTGAGCTCGGCCTCGGCGACCTTCAACGCCGTCCGGTCGCTGTCCCGTTGGGATTTGATCTGCGCCCTGAGGGCCTTGTCCGCGGCCCGGCGATCGCCCTTGATGCGGCGAGCGTCGTTCTTGGCAGCCAGCCTGGCCTCCAGCTTGGCGCGGGCCTTGATCGCGCGGACTTCAGCGCGACGTGCCGCGCGACTTTTTCGCTTGCGGAACAGGCCCATTCCCGGCCGCCTCCCGGTATCTCGTGGAATATCGCTCTCGCGTGTACGCGATCCGTGGGCCAACCCTAATCGGAATAGGCAGGCGGGAGCCGTTGAGGTCGGGCTGGGAAGTCGTTGAGTGCGCTTAGGCGCCGACCTGCTCTTTGCGGCGCAGCTCGTTTACGCGCTCCACGAGGTCCTGCTGGGCTTCGGCAGACAACTCGGCGGCGGCCAGCGCGATGCGGCGCACACCGTCATCGCGCATCGTGGACAGCCACGCCAATTCCTTGTCGAGCTTTTCGTAGTACTCGTCGTCAGTGAAGTAGGCCGACTTGATACGGAAGAAGTTAGCCAAGGCAGCCATGGTGGCTGACGACGGGTTCGTCCGGTTGCCTGAGCGTAGCTGCGACAGGTAAGGAGCCGACATTGTGATGCCCTCCGACTTGAGTGCCGCGATCACCTCCGCGGAGGTGTGCGGGCCGCGTCCGGGTGGATACACCGTGTCGAACAGGCGATTCAGGCGGGCGGCGAACGTCGTGCTCATCGATATGACCTCCACTGGGCTGTAGAAGTGAACTATTGCCTATGCATATTTGCTGGTCATGGTAGCGGGCGTTCGAGACCGCGACCAAGTGCAAACCCGAGCGGTTTTGGTACCGGCGTTGCTGGCGCCTGCCAAATCCTCACTCGACGAGCGTCTAACTAATTCGCTGGGGTGTCCACTAAATATCCGAAACTCACAGGTTATCCGCAGAATTCGGGTTGAGCGCCGGCGTGGCGGGCAATCGGGCTCAGCTAGGGCGAGGCGATCGGACGGAACGTGCTGGGCGCTCGCACCGCAACTAACAGGCAACTCATACCCATCGAGAGGCTCATTTGCTGTCAGGGTCTGCAAAGCGCCCCCGAAACGGACCGGAGGTACGACTCAGTGCCCCACGGAGATACCTCTGGGGCGGCTGCCTGACCCGACCGAAGTCTGGAGTGATGGGCAGGGTGCATCGGCACCTAGACGAAGTCCGGTGACCTCCCGGTGATCGAGGCTTCAGCTCGGCGGCGCCGTCGCAGGGTTTGCGAGGCCACCGCCGTCGCGGCGGCCAGCGCCACCGTCGCGGACACGGCGATGGCTACCGGCCGCATGCCAAACGCGCTGTCGAAAAGCATCCACAAGCCGAACACCAGGAACAGCAAGCTGGCCAACACGTGGAGCAACTGCTGGGGAAGCCGCCGATTCAGCAGCACCCCCACGCCAATCGCCAGGGCGTCGGCCAAGACCATGCCCAGAGTTGAGCCAATCCACACGCCGCGCCAGTCATGGTCGCTGGCCAGCGTGAGGGTCGCCAATGTGGTCTTGTCGCTCATTTCGGCGAGCACGAACGAGGAGATCACGGCAAGCAGCGCGAACCGGGGCTCGGCAGTGCCGGAGACGGTGTCGTGTTTGGTCGCACCCTCGCGCCATGCCCACACGGCGAAGATCAGGAACGCGATCGCAGACGCGAAGGCCATCGGGCGCGCCGGCAGCGCAGTACCCAGAAAGTGGCCGATGGTCACCGAGACGCCGTGCGCGCCGAACGCGGCGACCCCGACCCCGGCCAGCACGACCCACCATCGGTAGCGCAGTGCATAGGCCATGGTGATGAGCTGGGACCTGTCGCCGAGTTCGGCGAGGAAAACCACCCCGAGGCTTAACAACGTGGCGGCGAGCATGGAAACGACCTTTCGACGCGTTGTCGACGACCACTGCAGTCGCGGAACATCGGTCGAAGGTCTCGCCCACCGATCCGGTTTGGACCGGTTCGCCGGCCGGGCTGTGCGCCAGTATGTCGACTCGACGATTCGGGGCTACTCCCCTTCGCTAACGGTCCCAGGCTAGCGGGCGGATTCTGAGTGCGCCAGCAAGGCAGTGAAGTTCGGGAACCCGTATTCG
>DATKEW010000122.1:0-7382 GCA_035511785.1 Mycobacterium sp. | reverse complement strand
CCGGCCAGACCGTCGACGGCACAGATTTGATCGAGGCCCGACAGTGCCGCTGCCGTTTCGATCATGGCGAATACGCTCGCCCGGGATTCGTGGGCGGCCGGGTCAAGACCCAAGCTGGCGCGTAGCGGGCCAAAGCTGCGGCTGCCGGCCGGCGGGTAGCGGGTGGCGGCCACCGCCGCGGCGGCCTGGTCGGCGGACTCGATCATCGCGATGACGACGGCGTCGGCGCCGGCGTCCAGCACCCGTCCGATCGGTGCCGGGTCGGCGTTGGGGAGACGCACCGCGGTCGCGATGGGTACGTGTTCGATGCGCCGCAGCACGCCGGCGATATCGGCGTCGTCGAGGTGGCCGTGCTGGGCGTCGAAGCCCACGTAGTCGTAACCGGCCCTGGCGAATTCCTCCGGCCCGATCAGCGTCGGGCCGGTGACCCAGCCGCCCCATATCGGAGTCTTTTTGTTCAGCGCGTGTTGTAGGTTGCTCTGAGACATCTGCGACACGCTCAGCCTGCGATCGCGATCTTGATGCGCTCCGGAACCGGTCGGCAGGCCAGCTCGAACGCGCCCTGCACGTCGTCGACGCCGAAGGTGTGGGTGAGATAGGAGCCGAGCAGCTCGGGATGGTCCGCGGCGAACTTGCCGGCGAGCTCCAATACCCGGCGTCGGTCAAGCGTCACACCGGATTTCAGCGTCAGGTTGTTGCGTAGCATGAGACGCATGCTAATCGGGTAGGCCTCGTCGTCGGCAACGCCGAAGTAGAAGACGGTGCCGCCGGGGGCGACGGCTTCGATGGCGTGCCCGAGCGTGGCCACCTGGTGACCGACGGCCTCGATGACGACGTCGGCCCGGTCCGCGGGCCCCAGTTGACTCACCCACCGGTCGCTGGTCGCACGTACCGCGTCGTCGACTCCGAATGCTGTTGCAAGGCTTACGCGATCGATGGGGTCGACCCCGGTAACACGCCGGGCACCGGCCGCCTTGGCGACATAGGAGAACAGCAGTCCGATCGAGCCTTGGCCGATGATCGCGACGTGGCGTCCGGTCAGGTCCGGCAATTGCTCGCAGGCATACAGGACACACGCCAGCGGTTGCAGACCGACCGCTTCCGCCGGTGTCAGCCCCGGATCGTAGGGTGCCAGTCCGTTACCGTCAGTGATGACGAGCTCCATCAAGCCGTCGAATCCGGACTCCCAGCCCACCACACGATCGCCCGGACGATGGTCGGGATGCCGGCTGGCGATCACCTCGCCTGCGACTTCGTGGATCGGAAACCCGTCTTTCTCTGCGCCGCTTGGTCCGTCGTCGCCCGGGAGTCTGCCCCGGGCACCGTGAAAGGCAGGCAGATCGCTGCCGCACACGCCTGCGGCCAAGAACCGCAGCAACACCTGGCCATCGGCCAGGTCCTCGGGTGTCTTGTCAGCGATCGAGGTCCGCTCGAACAGATAGGGGGCGATGATCCGGTAGGACCACACGTCAGACCTCCACCGGGATCTTGTTCCATCCCCACTGGAAGCTGGACGGCAGCCGGGTGGCGATCTCGCCTTGGATTGCGTAGTCCGGCACCCGCCGAAGCCATTCGGCCAGCAGCACATCGATTTCCAGCCTGGCCAGGTGGTAGCCGATGCAGAAGTGCTGACCACGACCGAATGCCAGCGATCGACGGATGGGCCGGTCCCAGACGAACTCGTCGGGCTTTTCGTACTCCCGCTCGTCTCGGTTGGCCGACGCCAGCAAGGTGATGATGCGCTGGCCGGGTTGAATCGTCTTGTCGTGGATGGTGTGGGGCTTGCGGACGCTGCGGGCGAACCACTGCGCCGGCGCGCAGTAGCGGATCATCTCTTCACGCGCGAGCGGCACATTGGTGGCGGGGTTGGCGCGCACCGCTGCCAACTGGTCGGGGCGCTTGCTGAGCTCCCACAACCCGTGAGCGACGATCTTGGGCACCGTTTCCGTGCCGCCGATGAAGATGCAGAGCATCTGGGTCGCGGCTTCAGTGTCGGTCAGGGCACTGCCGTCGGGCAGCCGGTAGCCCAGCAGTCCGTCCACAATGGGTAGGCCGGGCGCCCCCGACTTCTCGGCGCGTCGGCGCTCGACGACGGGAGTCAAGAATTCCAGGTAGTTGGGCCTGGCTTCGGCGGTGTCGACGCCCACTCCCGGCTCGGCGAGGCTGCCGGCATTAACGGCGGCCAACACTTGCGACGCGAGATCGTCTGGGAGACCGAGCAATCCGCACACCATCGAGGCGGCCACGATCCCGCCGTACTCCTGGGTCAGGTCGAACGAACCGCGCGGCAGCAGCACGTCGAGCCTCTCATTGGCCAGGTCGCGTATCCTTGCTTCCAGCCCGGCGACCGACCTCGGCCGCAAGGGCTGGGAATGCGCCCGCCGGATCTCGCCGTACAAATCGGCGTCGAACACCGCGTGAAATGGCAAGGGATGCAACGGCGGATCCTCGACGGGGCCGGTGTTGTGCTTGGCGAGCACCGCCGTCGGGGGCAATGTGCCCTCGGACGCGACGAATGTCCCGTCGTTGACTGCCAGCACCTGCCAGATGTCCTCGAAGCGGGACAGCGCAAAGGTATCCCACTGCGGCATGTAGTACAGCGGATGGTCGTCACGCAGAATGCGGTAGTGCTGCAACGGGTTTGCCATCACCTGCGCGTCGAACGGATCATAACTGAAGTCCGCGGTTTCACTCATAGGAATCACTGCAGTGGTGATGGCGGTAGGGATTGCAGAATCGAATCTTCCCAGCCGTCGCGCAGCGCGGGCGCCACGCTCATCCAGGTGACGATTTCAGCGGGCGGGCTTTCTTTCCACGAGGGGTAGTGGTTGGCGAAGCATTCCCAGCCGCCGTCCAGTGCCCAGTAGTGGATGACCTCGTTGAAGCGGAAGGTCGTGGTGAACGAACCCAGCCAGCGTTTACCGGTGCGCTCCGACCACGGGACATAAAGCCGTTCCAGCTCGCGGATGTAGTCGTCTTGACGTCCGGGCTTGGTCTGCATGATCTCTTGGATCACCAGCGGCGCAGTGAAATTGGCGTCACGCAACTGGGCCAGCGTTTTGTTGCTGGGTCCGGGGTACATGATTCGCCCCTCCCCCGAGGCACCGATGTCGGCCAGAAACGCCGACCATTTTCCGGCCGCGGCCTCGTGACTGCCACCGCGTGCCTGCGCCGCTCCGATCCGGGCATAGTCGGCGAAGGCGTCGATCTCCCAGATGATCGTCACTTGTGGCCAGTGACCGTTGTAGGGAGTGGATTCCCAGATCGCGAACAGCCGGGCACCGAGCTCGGTCATCATCGGCTGGTAGGTGTCGGTGAAAACCTCGGTGAAGTGATCGCTTCGCCCGGACCCCAGCGAAATCGTCTCGTGCAGGTAGAGCAGTGTATGTCCGTAGTACTTCTTCATGGGCTAGTCGGGGTGCTAGTCGAGCCGGATAAGCCCCGAGTCGACCCGCGAACGTGTTGCTATTTCACACAGCAACGGCTCAGTGGGTTCGACTGCGTGACACGCAATCCCGGCAGCGGTAAGCGCGTAGCCCTTGAACGTCCGCGCCGCCGCGCTCAGTACGTGCTGCGCTCTGGTCATCGCGCGATTCACTCCCAGCGGCCACCCGTCACCCCACAACGCGACTTCGGTCAATCCGTTGTCCAGAGACTTGAGCACCTTGTCGCGTACGCGCGCATCCGCGGTGAATGCCTCCGTACTGACTGCCAGGCTCTGGCTCGTCGAACCCGTCCACGTCAAGGCGAACTCCGCGTCCAGTTCCGATGTCCGCACCCCGAGAATCCGCAGTGACCGGGAATCGCAGCTGTGCGGCAGCAGCACGGTTACCTCCCATCCGGCCATCACCCGGTCGTAGAGCCAACCGCCGGCCGACTGCACGACGTCGGCTGCGCTGGTCGCAACGACGTCCAATCGATATCGCAGACACTCACCGTCTGCCCGGGTTGCTCGCGCAGCGCTAACCCGGCTGCTCTCGCTGATGTATGGAGTGACCATCAATCCGCTCCTCACCGCCGCACCCCGGTGCGTTGGCGTTACCTGCAGCGCTTGTCGTGGGCTTCTCGTTGTGGGCTGCCGCCTCACGTGGCGGGTGACGCGACTCATCGGACAGCGTGACACTTCGACGCAAATTTGTAAAGGTCCTCGGCCGCTACGACGTGCGGCGCGCCTCGAGTTCGGCGAGAACTTCGTGGGTGTGCTGGCCGAGTTCCGGTGCCACAGAACGCGGTGCCCACGGCGTGCCATGGAAATCCGCCGGTGTCGCCACCATCGGCACGCTGGCTTCTTTGTCCGGGACGTCGACGACGCCGCCCGCGGCGTGGAACTGCTGGTCGGCCACGACGTCCTCGATGCTGTTGACCGGCGACCAGAAGAAGTCCGGTTCGCTGGCGAAGACCTGCGCCCACTCGTCAAGCGATTTGGTCGCGAAGATCTCGTCCAGCTCGGCAATGAGCTCCGTGCCGTTTACGGCGCGGGCGCGGGCATCGCTGAATCGGGGATCGTCGAGCCACTCGGAGTGGCCGACGGCGCGACACAGTGGGGGCCAGTGCCGGTCGCCTTCGAGACCGACGATCCAGAACCTGCGCCCGTCGCCGGCGGCGTAGTTGTTCATGCACGGGTTGCCCATGGTTTCGCGTTGCCCGATCGCGATCGGCTGACCGGTCAGCAGATAGGTGTTGATGTCGAAGCTCACGGTGTAGGCGCCCTGGCGGTACAGCGAGGTGGTTACGAGCTGACCGGTCCCGGTGCGTTCGCGAGCCAGCAGCGCCGCGCAAATGGCCGCGGCGAGGGTCATGCCGGCCGAGTGGTCACCCATGCCGCCTCGCTGGAACGGGGGTGTGTCGCCGGGCCGGGTGAGCAGGTGGGCCACACCAGCGCGCGACCAAAACGCCGCGACGTCGTAGGCGGCGCGCTCGGCGTCGGGCCCGCTTTCGCCGTATCCGGTGATCAGGCCGTAAACCAGGCGGGGGTTGTGGGCGGACGCCGTCTCGAAGTCGAGGCCAAGACGCTGCAATGCGCCGGGGCGCACATTGGTCACGAAAACGTCTGCGTCCGCGAGCAATTCGAATGCGATGTCGCGGCCCTCTTCGGTGGTGAGGTCTAAGACGATGCTGCGCTTGTTCCGGTTGTCCATTTCGAACGGCGGGTTGACCCCGAGATCACATCCCAGCATCCGGCCGAACATGCGCCCCGGGTCGCCGCGCGGCGACTCGATCTTGATGACGTCGGCGCCCCAGTCGGCCAGGATGCCGGCGGCGGCCGGGCCGGCCACCCAGACCCCGAGCTCGACGACTTTGATGCCTTCCACCGGTCCCGCCATGACTGGCACCTTAGCGGCTGAGGTGCTCAATCAGCTCCCGCCCTGGTTCAATCCGGCAGTTGGTAGAAGGTCCACTGATGCACTGCTCTGGTGACGAGATGCGCGGGTGGCTCGGCCAGCTCCGGTGCGCCGCCCGCGACGCGCGCGATGACGCACACTCGGTTGTCGTGGGATACGTACACCTCCGCCGAGAAGGTCGGATCTTTGGCGCGCTCAGCCGGCAACATAGTGGTGCGAACCCACGTAACGAGATCATCGGAGGCTCCGTCGGCCGCGACGACCTCCCACATGCGCGTGGGCCGGCGCATCGTGGCGTTCATCGCGCAGGCCCCTGAATCTCGGGCTCGATAATTGCGTTGTCGATATCTGTCTGGGTGATCCGGAATTCAACGGGATACCCCTCGCGGGTGGAACGATCCGCCGGTTCGGTGCTGCGCCACATATAGAAGCAGCGGCGGCATCCGCGCACTTCCCACAGCCCGGGGACGGGGCTGCGTCCCACGGTGTCGATGGCAGCGTGATCGCAGCGGGGACAGTTCATGATCTCCTCCAGAGTGGTTGTCAGAATTCAGTTTCCGGACCACAGCGCGGTTGGTGGCCTGGTCGCGGGTTGGTGCACGACGTCGGCCAGCGCGGCTACTTCGGCGACCCAGCGACCACATTCGAGTTCGATGGTCGCACGCGCCCACTTCGAGATGATCAGGTGCGTTTCGACATCCGGCGTCTCGCTCGGGGCTTTGAGCAGCGCCACACCCAACGGAGCCCCCGTCGCTCCAGAGACTCCGACGATGAGTCTCATGCGCGCACGGCACCCAAGTGATGGACCGTGGGTGCGTCGGGTGTGAATTGCGCCCAGGCTGAGTCGGTGCCGGGTGTGCCGGTTTGGATGAAACCGAGCCAGGCTGAACGCATCCGACGCCCCAGGGTGTCGATGTCACGAGGGTCCGCACCGGCCAGCATCGGCGCGGCGGTCCAGTCGGCGTCTTCGCCGAACAGAAAGGGCATTTCAATGCAGTGGGTCGCACCGAAAGGTGAACCGGGAGCGGCGTAGTCGAACCGGTACATCCATACCCGGGCGCCGTTGCGGCCCAGCCGCAGCGCAAGTCGACGTGACAGGCCGCCGAAGGCTGCGCGGCCGACGACGCGCTCTATCGCGTTGGCGATGACCGGCCCGAGAATGGGAATCCGCCTGATGCGCAGCAAGGTTGGGTTCAGCGCGTAGAAGGCGGCCATCTCGCGTGCTGTGGTGCCGATGATCACGTCCAGACCGGGCGCCCGACCACTCAGTTCGCTGGCCCAGTGCGGCTTGTCCGGCAACGGGCCGACGCCCGGAACCGGGGTGACGCCGGTCTTGAGGTTTAGTCCCAGCCGTCCGTTCGAGGTGCGCGCGACTTTGGCCTGGGCATTCAAAATCGCCGAGACCGGGGCCGTCTTGGGGTCTGCCCCGAGATAGGTCAGGAATCGCGCGGCAGCCTTTCGGGCGACGCGGGCGCTGCCAAGGCCGAGGCCGGCCGGGGAACTCTCGATGATCGCGCGCCGAAACAGGCCGCGGGCCGTGGGCATACCGATCATGCACTGCACGGCGTGGGCGCCCGCGGATTGGCCTGCGATGGTCACCGCGTCCGGATCACCGCCGAACGCGGCGATGTTGTCGCGCACCCATCGCAGCGCGGCCAGTTGATCGGCGAGACCGAGATTGCCCTCGGAGACGCCCGGGGAGCGCAGGTAGCCGAGCATGCCCAGCCGGTAGTCCACCGCGACCACGACCACGTTTCCGTCACGGGCGAGCCGGTGGCCTCCGTAGCACCGCCAGCTGCCCGCGCCGGAAACCCAAGCGCCGCCATGAAACCACACCAGCACCGGCCGAGAGCCGTCGTCGGCTGCAGGTGTCGTGATCGTCAGGTTCAGGCAGTTCTAGGACTGCTCGTGGAATTCCGGCGCACCCATGACCGGTTCCAGACGCGATGGCAATTGCGGGGCGGTCGGGCCGTCATCGGTGGCCTGTCGCTCACCCTCCCAGGCGGGGGGCGGCACGGGCTGGCCGAACCGATCGGACGC
>DATKEW010000121.1:0-4023 GCA_035511785.1 Mycobacterium sp. | reverse complement strand
CCCGGCGATGTGATACGGCGGCAATGCCAGCAGCCAGCTCCCCGGGCCACCGAGACGGTCGTGGGTTGCCGCTGCGCTGGCGGTCAGGGCGGCCGCGGTCAGCAAGGCTCCTTTGGGTGCGCCGGTGGTTCCCGACGTCGTCGCCACCAGGGCGATGTCGTCGTCTATGGCTTCGCCCACCCGCAAAGCACGCAGCTCGGACTCATGACCCGCCGGAACCACGACCAGAGCGGGATCACGGCCATCCAGCACCCGTTCCAGGGCCGGCAACAGCGTCGCGGCGGCGGCGCCCGGTGTGACGGGCAGCGCACGCAGAACGGCTATGCGTGGGCTCCGTCGCCGCGCTCCTCATCGAGCGGCCAGGCCTTGGCGGCCAGCCGGGTGCGCACCCGCTCGATGTCCTCTTCCGACGGCAGCTCATCGGTGAGATTGCTGATCGCCACACCGATGTCGATATGGTCGAATTCGCCGCGCTGCATCAGGTCACCGGCCACGGCCTTGACTTCGTCGTTGCTCAGCCGGCGGGTCAGCAGGGCGAGCACGGCGAAGGTGTCGGTCGGCGGAATACCCTCCGGGTACCCCGCGCGCAACCACGAGACAATCGAACTCAGGAATCCGTTCACGTTGCTATCACTCCGCGCGGGGATCGGCTGGTGGACGATTCGATGCTACTTCTTCGGGGGTTTGGTCCCCAGGAAAGGCTGGCCTATCTGGTGCGCGATGAAGTCGCGGGAGACATACAGCAGAGCGAAGGCAATCACCGCGATTACCAGCGCGTAGATCGCCCAGGCGATCGCCACCAGCACCGGATTCTTGTGCGGTGCGCTGCCGTCGGTGCTCACGTGTCCAGTCCCGACGGCGTGGAACCGGAGCCCGAGTGCGAACAGCCCCGGCAGTGCGGCGCCGGCCAGCATGGCGAAGAGCAGGATCTTCAGGGAGGCCTGGTAGTTGAACCAGTCGCTGAAGTGGCTCATGAGGGGTTCCCCGCGATCACGGTGTCGTCGTCGGAGCCGGAGCCGGACCGATGGGGGGCGACGCCCACCTTAGGGCCCATATCGGAGGGCGGCTTATGTTCGTCCGAGCCTTCGAGACCGGCCGTGAGGCTGCCTTCCCACTCGGCGTTGACGTTCTTGTGGTCGACCTTGACCCTCCGCGACCGGATGTAGATGGTGGTAGCGACCGCGACCAGCAGCCCGAAGCCGACGATCGCGCCGGGGTATCCGCCGATGAAGTGCACGATCCAATAGGTGATCGCCCCAACGAGCCCGGCCAACGGAAGCGTCACCAGCCACGCGACCGCCATCCGGCCGGCCACCCCCCAGCGCACTTCGCCGCCGGGCTTGCCCAGCCCGCTGCCCAGCACCGAACCGGTGCAGACCTGCGTCGTCGACAGCGCGTAGCCGAAGTGGGTGGACAGCAGAATGACTGCGGCCGAGGACGATTCGGCGGCCATGCCTTGCGGCGACTTGATCTCGACCAGCCCCTTGCCCAGGGTGCGGATGATGCGCCAGCCGCCCAGGTAGGTACCCATTGCCATGGCCAGGGCGCAACCGACGATGACCCACAGCGGCGGCGCCGCGGCGCTCTTGCTGACCGAGCCGTAGGACATCAGCCCCAGAAAGATGATGCCCATCGTCTTCTGGGCGTCGCCGGTGCCGTGCGCCAGCGAGACCAGCGACGCTGAGCCCCACTGGCCGTACCGGAACCCGGCCTCGGTGCGCTTGCTCGGGATACCGCGGGTGATCCGGTAGACCAGCCAGGTGGCTATCGCCCCGATGACGATGGCCAGGATCGTGGCGACGACGGCCGGGATGAGCACCTTGGACACCAGGCCCTTCCAGATCACCCCGTGCCCGCCCACGGCGGCGAGGGTGGCGCCGACGATGCCGCCGATCAGTGCGTGCGAGGAGCTCGAGGGAATACCGAACAGCCAGGTCAGCAGGTTCCAGACGATGCCGCCGACCAGGCCGGCGAACACCAAATCCAGCGTCACGATGTGCCCGTCGATCAGACCCTTGGCGATGGTGGCCGCGACGGCGGTGGACATGAATGCACCCACCAGGTTGAGCACCGCGGACAGCGCGACGGCGGCCTTGGGCGCCAGCGCGCCACTGGCGATGGAGGTTGCCATCGCATTGCCGGTGTCGTGGAAGCCGTTGGTGAAATCGAAAGCGAGCGCCGTGATTACGACAATGATTAGGAGGAACAAATCGATGTTCACAGCGCCTGATTCTCGTAGCTGGGGGATTAAGTTGTCGAATGCAGAGATAGCTGAAACGCAGGTGTACCGTGACTTGTCGTCAGATGTTAGCCGCTCATTAACCTGGCGTTTCCCCGCGATCGCCTCGGGTGTCGCGGCGTAGCGGGTGATCCTCCGGGACCTCGACGAAGATCAGCGTGATTCCGTCCGGATCGGTCACGTGCATCTCGTGCAGGCCCCACGGTTCGCGGCGCGCCTCGCGGGCGATCGGCACCCCCCGGCCCTCCAGCTCGGCCTGGGTCGCCGCGACATCGCGGACCTGCAGCCACAGCGCGCCCGGAAAGGGACCCCGGGAGTGGTCGGGGCTGCCGAAACCAGCCAGCTCCAATAGGGATTGGCCCGCGAAAAATACGGTGCCGGCCCCGTAATCGCGGGCTATCGCCAGGCCGATCTTGTCGCGGTAGAAGCTCAACGACTGCTGATAGTCTGCCGGCCGGAAAAGCATCCGGCTGGCCAGGATCTCCATAGCCTCGTGTCTATCACGTCTCTAAGGCGCCGGGACGCATCGGCTGCGCAGCGTTGGCACGCCGGGGCCGACGAGGTCGTCGCAAGCAGCGGCCCGGCCGGTCATGGCGAGGAGCAACGACAGCAGCGGGCCCTCGACAGGTTCACCCTCCCCGTGCTGCCAGTCATCGTCGGTGGCCTTGAGGGCGAGCCCGGCGACGCGCTTCTTGGATCCGATCAGCATGTTGGAGCCCTTGTAGAAGTCGATCACCTCGCGAACCGCGTCGGGTGGGTAGGTGTGCGAGATGCCCAACGGACGTCGGAGGTCCTCCCCATGCACCACTACCTCACCGAGCCAAGAGGTTTTGGGGCCCGGCGGTGCCGAGGTGGAGTTCTGCAGGCCACGGAATTCGCTCAGGGTGGCGGCCGGGTCAGGGCCGCGGTGCTTGTCGATCTGACCGTTGGCGAACTTGTCGAAGTTGAACCCGGCCTTGGCCATGTTGAAGAAGAAGGTGCCCGGGTTGAGCGAGGCGGTCGCGGACAGGTGCGCGACGATGTCGCGCACCGTCCACCCGCTGCAGAGCGACGGTGTATCCCATTGTGCGGGCGTCAGGTTGGCGAGGTCCTCGGCGAGCGCGCCGCGTTCGGCCGCAATGGTGGTCCAGATGTCAGACATGGCAACCTCCCGGAGTTATTGGGATTTGTTGAGGTGGCCGGCGCGCCGTTGCATAAGTGCATTGACCCAGCGGGGGCCGACGGTGTTCAACGCGTCGAGGGCGACGGCCATCCGCGGCGCGATCCGCACCGGCCGGGTGCGGGCGGCGGTGACCATCCACTCGGCGGCTTCTTCCGGGGTCAACGCGGGCATCCCGTCATATGCCTTCGTCGGTTTGATCATAGGCGTCGCCACCAGCGGGTAGTAGAGCGTCGTCGAATGCACCCCCTTGCGGCCCCACTCAGTTTCCACGACCCGGCCGATCGACCCCAGCGCGGCTTTCGACGCGTTGTACACCCCGAACATCGGCGACGCCTCCGACATCACACCCCAGGTCGAGACGTTGATGATGTGGCCGTCGCCGCGCTCGAGCATTCCGGGCGCAAGGCCGCGGATCAGCCGCAGCGGGCCGTAGTAGTTGAGCGCCATGATTCGCTCGACGTCGTGCCAGCGTTCCAGCGAGTCGGCCAGGGGGCGCCGGATCGACCGCGCGGCGTTGTTGATCAGGATGTCGATGCCGCCGATGCGCTTTTCGACATCGGCAACCAGTGCGTCGATGGCCTCCATGTCCGACAGGTCGCAGGGCATGGACATCGCCGCGCCG
>DATKEW010000120.1:0-7081 GCA_035511785.1 Mycobacterium sp. | reverse complement strand
GCGGCGACGCCGGCGCCCTGCAGTATCTGTTGGGCTTGTGCCGGTGTGAGCCGCGCCATCCACTGCGCCACCGCCGCATCCAGCTCTGCACGGTGCGCGAGGCGTCCCGCCGCGGTGCCATAGACCGGGTTGGCGGTCAGGTCGGGGCGGTCAATGGCAGCGGCCAACAAGGCCCAGTCGCCGTCGCCGTCGATGCTCACCGCGCAGTACGCATCCTCACCGGCACATCGGTACACCCCCGATGGCGCGTCGAACTCGCCGGAATTCCCGGCTGCGGCAAGGGTTTCGGGCAGCAGCGATTCGCGCAGGTACTCGGTGGCCAGCTGCATGAACACGGTGTCCATCTGGGACAGTTCGATACGACAGCCTGTGCCGGTGTGATCGCGTTGGACCAGCGCAGCCAGCACCGCCGCTGCACCCGCCCTGGCGGCAGCGTGATCGGGGTAGACGGTGCTGTCATCCCCGAACCCGTCCGCCGCGTCGGGGTGTCGCCAGAGTGCGGTCAGGCCTACGGCCGCCCGCACCAGCGGTCCATAACCCATCCGCGTGGCCCACGGGCCGCTCGCACCGAAAGCGCTGCTTTCCACCATGATGATCCCGGGGTTGATCGCGCGCAGCCGGTCATAACCCAAGTCGAGCGATTCCATCGTGCCGGGTCGGAAATTCGTCAACACCACATCCGATTTCGCGACCAGTTCGCCGAACAGCTGCTTACCGGCATCACTGCGCAGATTCAGACCCAAACTGCGTTTGCCCCGATTGCCGATCGCGAAGGTGTACGCACAACGGCCGGGCCGATCACCCTGACGTGTGCCATCGAGGAACGCACGGTTTTCGACCTTGATGACGTCGGCGCCCTGATCGGCCAATTCCCGCCCGGTTTCGCCGCCGACGACGATGACGCCCAAGTCCAGCACCCGAACACCGTCGAGCGGGCGCAGAACCGACGAGACGACCGAGCCGCGGGGTTGTCGGCGGTTCGTGTCGGACGTGACCTCGGCGGCGTGCTCGCCCAGGCGGGGGGCGCGACGCCGGAAGCCCATCGGTGTGCCGTCGAATGCGATACAGCCATTGGCCATCGCGCCGTACAGGTTCGGCGCAACCTCGACCCAAGCGAACGACTCTCGTTGGCGGACATGATCGTTGTCAAGCATTTCCGCGGCGGTGTGCAGCGCCGCCACCGCAATCCCCAGTTCGGCGCCGCGCGCGACGATCTCGTCTCGGGTCTTGCCGGCGAACAGCTTCTCAATGCCCGCCCGGATGGTGGCCCAGTTACGATGCCGCATCCCCATCTGGTCCAACGCGCGATCGCTGAACTCCGGCGGGTTACCCATCCAACCCACCAGCGCCCGCCACTGCTTGGCCGAGCCGATGAACATACGCACGTGCCCGTCAGCACACGCAATGATCGGATAGAGGAAACGCAAGTCGGGACGACCGGGCGGCTGCTCGGAAAGTCGGCGACCCCCGCTGGCCGAGCCGCCCATGCCAAAACCGGGGTCAAGATCTTGCACCGCCAGGTCCAGCAGGGAGCAGTCGACGTAGTCACCCTGCCCGGTGCGGCGCGCCCGGTAGTGGGCCAGCAATGCCGCGAATGCGCAGTGAATGGCCGCGGTTTGGCCGCTCAGTTCGCCCGGCGGCAGCAGGGGCTCGCGGTGGGGTGCTCCCGAGCGGGTCAAAACCGACGACATCGCCAGCAGTACCGCCTCACTGGCGCGCCAGCCGCGATACGGGCCGGTCTGCCCGAAGCCGGTGATAGACACCACAACAAGTCCGGGATTGCGTCGCCGCATGATGCGCGGCCCCACACCCAGCGCGTCCAACTCGCCGACCGGCCGTGACTCCAGCACCAAATCGGCGGCGTCGGTCAGACGCAGCAGCGTGTCGCGGTGCTCGGCGCTGCTGAGGTCCAACACGATACCGCGCTTGTTGAAATGTTCGGTCGCAAACCGCAGGCCGTGCCCGTGATGTCGGGGCTGTGCACGCCGTGAGGCCACCCCTTCAGGTGGTTCGACGAGCACCACGTCAGCGCCCATATCGGCGAGCAGACGCCCAGCCACCGCGGCGACTCCGTCGGTGACGTCGATCACCCGCATGCCCTCGAGCGGAAGTCTCCCCTGCGGCATCACCATGCCCGCGCAACACCGCCGTGCGCGCCGGAAATGCGCTGTGCGGCAGGGCCCCTCGACATGCCGACGCGGTTCCCGTCGCCGACTGCGGTGACGTGGATCCGCTGGCCTACCGGCTCATCACCGGTCTGCAGCAGCGCCAGCAGCTCGTCGTCACCGTCGGCCACCTTGGCAATAAATCGGCTGCCGTCAGACTCTAACCGCCCAATCACTATCCCCGTGGGCCCGTTGCGGCCGTAAGTGACGGTGTAGGTCTCGATGGTGGCCCAGCCGGTCGGACGCTCAGCCACCGCCGGCGCATCACGCTCGTCGAGCTCACGCTGCAGGAGCTGACTGTGATCGGGGCGCCGCGGTGTGGGCGTGCTGCTGTACACGCCGACAGAGGTTTTCGACAGCATCCCGCCGTTCGCAGAAACCAGCGCGAAACTGCCGACGCGGCTTCGCACCCGGGCCACTGCCTCCGCGATGGCATGCATCGAATAGTTGTTGCCGGGCCCGCCGAAGAACGGCAACCCGCCCGTGAGCGTCAGCCCGCGGGGATCAGACGCCGACAGGCCGATGGCATCGATGATGTTGAAAACAGCGATAGGAAAGCAGCTATAGAAGTCGAAGAAGTCGATGTCGTCAAGCCCCAGATGAGCGACCTGCAGTGCGTGCCGCACCGCCGCGACCGCCGACGGCGCCTCACCCAGTACCGCGCGCTCCAGCAGGCTGCGCTCGACAAGATCGGCCTGCCCATGCAGAAATACCCACTTGTCTCGCGCTACCCCCAGACGTTGGGCGGCACCCACCGATGCCAGTAGCACCGCGGCACCCTGGTTCACTTGATCGCGCGCGACCACAAAACGTGGGTACGGGTCAGCGATCATCCGATTGCGCTCGGTGACCGTGACCAGCTCGTCCGCGGTGCGCCGCACGGGCGCGGCCGAAAACGGGTTCTTCGCAGCGACTTCGGTAAACGGCGCAAACAATTCACCCATGGCCGTGGCGTACTCCTCACGACCCCGGCCCTGCACCGCCCGGCGTGCGTTTTCCAGCAGCGCATACTGCGTCGACGGCGCGCCGATGCGATGGGCTGCCAAGGCAGGCGTCACCAAACCGGTCAAGCCGAACCCGCGGTCCTCGATCTGACCAGCAGGATCATCGGAGAAGTCTGGTTTGTGCTCGGCGCGGGCGTAATGACGAATCGTTGAAATCGCCTCGGCCCCAACCAGCAGCACCATATCCGACAAGCCCGCCTCGATCGCATGACTGAACCCACTGACCAGCTGCTGCGGGGACTGTCCGCCGACGACATCGAGCACCGCTCGCCTCGGCGCCGCACCGAGCCGATGCGCCACCGACAGCGGGAACTTGGTCGACTTGCCCAGAGGGGCAACCGCTCTGGGAGAGGAGTTCTCGAACTGGCGGGTGGCGGCGATCGTGTCGACGGCGGCGATCAGCGCGACGCGGTCGGCTTGCGAATCGGCGACCGCCGCGCGCGCCGCCCGGACCGCCAAATCGATTGGCGACAAGCCCGCGTAGCCGGGGTCCTCAATGCGCTCAGCGACCTGCCCGACGCCGATCACGACGGGTGTTCTTGGGTCGAGGCCGACAGCTGTCATGTCAGATGCGCCCAGCGCCCGACAGACCGCTCGGCACGCGAATACCCATCTGACAGCAGACGTTACGCGGTAAACGCATACGGGCCGAATCGTCCCCATGCCACCGTGGCGGCCAGCGCTAAGAGCAGCACGTTCATCGCGACCATCGGCACCTCTCCCCGGCGGCCGTGTACAACCGCCGCGCCGACCATCACGAGAAGTAGCCCGACGGCTGCGATGGGAACCAGCACCGGCGCGATATGCACCACAGCCGGCGCAATGAGCCCCACAGCGCCACAGAATTCCGCGGCGCCGATCCAGCGGATCTGGGCCTGGCTGAAGCCCTCTGCCCCGCCCATATTGCCGGATGCAACGAGTTTGCCTTTCGGCACGCCCAACATCATCAGCCCGCTCAACGCAAACATCACCGCGAGCGCGCCGGCGATAATCCACAGTGTCAGGTTCATTGTGACCTCCTGAAGTACCGGCCCCCAGGCTATTTCAACGGAGCGGGCGCTGACGACGAAAGCGGCATCTGCGGCCATTTCTGGATGCTCTGCAGCCTCAGATGGCTCGTCGCGTGTATCGGTCCCCATTAGCGTAGGTCGCGGCGCGTGGCAAGCTGAGCAGATCATTACGCGCACGATGTGGCGAGCCGCGCGGTCAGCGGCTCCGATCAACGTGTCACCAACCTGGCACACGACGCCAAACCCGCCATCGCAGTCGATGCTGATGCCTACCGTAGAAAGACACTGACACAATGACATTGACGACGCCAACGCCATGGCAGTGAAACTTCCTGACTGGGCAACCGACTGGAAGGTACCGTTCTTCGCGGCAGAGCGGCGCTTGTCCACACGCCTCGAGCAGGCGGTACGCACCGACGTGTTCCTCGATGCGATGACGGTCGCCAATTCGCTTAACCGCCTTGCCCAAAGATCAGCCGACGGCGCGCGTTACTTGATCGCCGACGCGCTAGGCTTTCCCACATCGCGGCAGGTTGCCGATTTGCAGCGCAGCATGGACCGGCTCGTTGAAGCGCAGCAGTCGGCACGGGCTGGCCGCGACGACAGCACGCAGCAGCCATGACCGGGGCGGCTTCAATCACCGGTCTGGCGGGTTATGTTTCGGCAATCGCGGGCCGCCAGGTCCGACGGGTCGTCAACGGGCTGCGGCTAGCGGCCGGGCTGGACCGGCCCGGCGTCGGGTGCACACCGCGGACCGTCATCTGGTCACGGGGGCGTGCCAGCCTCATGCATTACACAGCAGGCGCCGACGCCGGCCGTCCGGCGATTCTGCTGGTACCCAGCCTGATAAACCGCAGCCATATCTGGGATCTGCGCCACGGCGAGAGCTTTGTCGAGCATCTCCTGGGCGCAGGATATGACGTTTTGTGCCTCGACTGGGGCCAACCCGATGCGCGCGATGCACACAACACCATGTCGACATACGTCGACGACTACATGGTGGCCGCCGTTGCCGCGGCGACACGCAGGTGCGGGTCGGTGCCGATCGTCATCGGACACTGCTTCGGCGGTCTGATGGCCCTGCTGTGGGCAGCATCCACCGAGCAGCAGCCGCCGGCGCTGATAACCCTGGCAGCACCCACTAACTGGGACGCGGTCGGACCGCTGTCGTGGTTAACACGGCAGGGCCGGATCGAACCCGAAGACGTCCTCGACGAAACTGGTAACGTGCCGCCGGCGGCGATGCTGGCTGCGTTCCAGATGATCCGCCCGCTCGGCGATGTCGTCACGTACGTTACCCTGTTCGACCGCTTACATGATCGAGAAGCGACACAAGCGATTTGGGCGCTCACGGTATGGGCGCGCGGGCACATCCCGTTCCCTGGCGCAACGTTCGTCGAAATGATTCGCAAGCTCAGCCGCGAGAACAGCCTGACCACCGGTAAGGTGGCGTTCGGCGGGCGCATTCGCGAATTGTCCAGCATCACCGCACCGTTCTTGAGCATCTACGGCAGCAAGGACCACGTCGCGCCGCCCGAGTCGGTCAAGCCGCTGATAGGGCTGGTCGGATCACAGAAGGCCGAGCAGCGAGAACTCAACGCGGGCCACATCGGATTGCTCGTCGGAAGCACGATGCGGACCAAAACCATACCCACGGTTATCGGCTGGCTTGACGCGGTGTTACCGCGGGACCAGACCACCCGGTTCTCCGCCCCGCGGTCGAATAGCCCTAAATCCGAACGCCCTTTCGTCGAGGCGAACGGTGCTCGCCCTAAGGGTTAGAAGTGAGTCCAAGGCGCGCTGAAGCAATCAGGGATCGGTTGACCGGGGCGCTCGCATTGTGCACCGCGAGTGAGCCCGTCGCCGTGGCAGTGGAACTGGGGATCCGCAACGAAGCTGCGGTACGGCGGGCGCTGGCATCGGCGGGGGACATCGCCTCGGCGGTGATCAGATGCAGGACGACCATGGCGACGCGCTGGCCGCATGGCCGCGTCATCGACACGCGATTTATTGAAGGTGAAACGGCCACGCCCACAACAGGTCACAGAACCCGTTCGGTCGTTCACTGGCATCGAAGCGGCAACGGTCCACCGTTGCTACTGCTTAACGGGTGGACGGCCAGCGGCCTGGTGTGGCCGGAAGCATGGTTGCGTCGCCTGGAAGAAGGCTACGACGTCATCCGGATTGACAGCCGCGGGACCGGGTGGTCACGTTCGGCGCCTTCGCCCTTCACGATTAGTGACCTGGCCGCAGATGCCCGAGATGTGCTAAAGGCGTGCGGCATCGATCGGGCCACCGTGCTGGGTATTTCGATGGGCGGGATGATCGCGCAGGAGCTGGCGATCCGTCACAGCGAGATCGTCGAAAAGCTTGTCCTGGTCGCAACGATGCCACCCACCCCGGCGCATACCCCCATGAGCCGCGGCGCGTTGGGCCTAACACTGAGTCGACCGCTACGCGACCGGCGTCTGCGGGAATTCTTCGTCACGACTTGGGCGCAAACGACCGGCAATGGTTTTGCTGCTTCCCACCCCGAGGTCTTCGATGAACTCGGGGACCAAATCATGCGGCGGATCACACCACGAAGCGGCCTCGTCAACCAGGCGCGGGCAATCATGTCCTGGCATGGGCCGGGACGCCTGCAGCGCGTGAGCGCACCAACGACCATCGTGCACGGCGACCAGGATCCGTTGATCGCGGTAGACAACGGTCGGCGGCTGGCCCGACTAATACCGACCGCCAGGTATGTCGAACTAGCAGGCGTCGGACACCTCGTCACCCATGAGGCCGGTGACACCCTGATCGGAGTGCTAGCACGAAGTTAAACATGGCCTCGCTATCTGGATGAACTGCATAGGCATCAGGTACGTCCGAAGCGTTTGCGGCAATGGGCAACTCGTCA
>DATKEW010000119.1:0-24350 GCA_035511785.1 Mycobacterium sp. | reverse complement strand
GGCCGGCGGACGGCACATCGCAGCAATGGGCTGGATATCCCATAATCGGAGGCGCTCACAGGTTAGCCTGACGCGATGGCCCATCCCGATGTTCAGGACGAACAACGGTTGACCGCCAAGGGGCGTGCCACCCGCGACAGGATCGTGCAGGCCGCCGCCGAGCTCATCGTCACCCAGGGCTTGTCGGCCTCGAACATGGAGAACGTGCGCAAAGCTGCCTCGGTCAGTGGTTCTCAGCTTGCGCACTATTTCGCCGACAAAGGCGCGCTGATTCGCGCGGTCATCAGGCGCCAAATCGGCGTGGTTCTGGACTTTCACCGCCAACCAAAGCTTCGAGACCTGGACACGTTCGACGATTTCGAGCGGTGGATCGATCTCAACATGCGCTACCTGCGGCGCATCGGAACCTCTGGTGGCACACCCACTTACCACGCCCTGGCCGCGCAGCTGGCCAAGTCCGACGACGCAACCCGCGCCACATTGGCCGCCGGCTACTGGCAGTGGGTCGAGTTGCTCGAACGAGCGATCCAGCGAATGAAAGATCACGGCGCACTCGACGCGAACGCCGACCCGCGAGAATTGGCGCTGGCGATCGTCAGCGCTCACCAAGGCGGAGCCACGTTGGCCTTTACCTATCGGGCGGAGTGGCCACATGCTGACGCCACGCGGTTCGCCGTCAACTATCTGCGAATGTTCGCCACCGACACCGCTGAACGGGTCTCGCGTCCAGCGCGACGTCCCCGCGGTCGGCGCCACACCACATGAACCCACCCACTGATGCCAGGGCGGCAGCGTGAACGAAGACAGCACATCGCGATTCACTCGCAAGGGGCTGGCGACTCGGGCACGTATCGTCGACGTCGCCGCACGGCTCATGTTCGAGCGCGGCGCCGCCAACACCAGCATCGACGAGGTGCGTAACACCGCCGGGGTCGGGGGATCACAGATCTCGCACTACTTCCGCGACAAACGCGATTTGACGCGCCAGGTCATCGCCGCGCGGCGCGACGATGTGATGGCGTTCCACAGGCAACCGCAGCTCGGCGCGCTCGACAGTTTCGAGGCTCTGCAAGCGTGGGCCGACGCCTGCGTCGCCGACATCGACACCGTCTACCGGCTGGGTGGATGCATCTATGGCTCGCTGGCCGGCGAGCTGATCGACGCCGACGACGAAGTTCGCGACGATCTTGCCGACGGGTATGACCGGTGGCTTGAGCTATTCCATTCCGGCCTCACGGCGATGCGGCGCCGTGGCGATCTGCGTTCTGACGCCGACCCGCGGCACCTGGCTGTGTCGCTGGTAGTCGCACACCAGGGCGGCGCCATGCTCACGCATGCCACCGGTGACGCCGAGCCGCTGCGAGTCGCCGTCAATGCCGCCGTCGACTACGTGCGCTCCTTCACGGCTACTCCCGGGCCCCGCAAACGCCGATCCACGTCGCCTCGGCCCAGGCCGAAATCCCGACCTGAGTCGCTGCGCCTTAAATCGCTTGCCACGATCAGTTCCCTTCGCCCGCAGAATTTTTCGGTGCAGGAATGTCTGGCCGTAGATAGCCGACAAGACACAGACAAATCAAGGCCATCCCCATCACCGGTCATCTGAGAGCGATCAGTGCTGCCGCGCTGAAGACGCCGATCGTAATCACGGATCTCATCGGCAGCATCCGACGCATAAGCTGCGAGACGTCCTCGTGGGAGGGTCGATCAACCGCCTCCCAACACACTGCGACATAGGTGACGTTAACGAGGACGAACACGGCCGCATACAGTGCCACCGGCGCGGGGCCCGCCTGCTATCCGCGATCCACTCGGTGGTGAACGGAATCAGCGACACCGAGAAGAGATGCGCGAAATTCGACCACACCAGCCGTGGCGTCGCCACCGCAGCATAGTTGGCCCAGCATGTTGGCCCAGCCCAGGACGGGTAGCCGCGATCTACGCATCGAAGAGATGCCGGGGTGCTACCAGGGCATCGATCACATGATAGGCACCGCCCTGGACAAATTTGGGTGGAACCGCCCATAATATTGGGTTAGTTGACCCATTAAAAAAGTGCTGACGATGGTAACGTGACCGCCGCACTTCGGCGTTCGCAAACCAATATCCGAAGGCCGACTAACGATTTGGAAAAGAGACGGGTGATGGCAGCATCGCAAGGTTCGCCGGCCACACTGCCCACGGCGCCCGCGGTAGTACGTGAACAGCCGGGCGGGGAAAGCATGCGCGCGGTCATCCTGAAAGGGTTCGGCGGGCTCGACAGCCTGGTCTACACCGACATCCCCAAGCCACTGCCCAGGGACGGCGAGGTCGTCATCAAGGTGCAAGGGTTCGGTGTCAACCACGCCGAGATGCACATGCGTCGGGGGGAATGGGCAGAAGCGGCGGAAGTCAGCGGCATCGAATGCGTCGGCATCGTCGACTCGTGCCCGGGAGGGGAGTTCCCGGTCGGTGCCAAAGTCGCGGCGCTGATGGGTGGCCTCGGGCGAACCATCAACGGCAGCTATGCCGAATACACGCGCGTGCGCGCCGCCAATGTCGCCCTCATCGAATCCGACCTGCCCTGGTGGCAATTGGCAGCCCTGCCGGAGACCTATGCGACCGCTTGGACATGTCTGTTCCGCAACCTGAACCTGGCGGCCGGACAGATACTCGTATTACGCGGTGCGACGTCATCGTTCGGCCAGGCGGCACTCAAGATGGCGGTCGCCGCCGGCGCCCGGGTCGTCGCCACCACGCGCAGCTCCACGCGATTTTCAATGCTGGAGAATTTGGGCGCTTCGCGCGTCGAGTTGGAGAGGCCCGACCTGGCGGCCCACATCGCCGAATGCAAGCAGATCGACGCCGTCCTCGACCTGGTCGGCAACAGCACCATCCTCGACTCCCTCGACATGCTGCGCCGAGGCGGCACGGCCTGCCTGGCGGGATGGCTGGGTGGACTTGATCCCATCGGTGACTTCAACCCGCTGCTACGCATGGCCAGTGGGGTGAACCTGAACTTTTTCGGCAGCTTCGTGTTCGGTACCCCCGGCTTCCCGCTTTCCGACGTGCCTCTGCAGGACATCGCACAGCAGGTGGCCGACGGCACGCTCGACGCAAAGCCGTCGCGCGTCTTTTCGTTCGACCAGATTCACGAAGCGCACCGAGTTATGGAGGCGGGAGAAGCCGGCGGGAAGATGGTCGTCGTCTTGAACTGATGCACGGCCGCAAATACCGATGTGCGGAACTTTCGCATGAGGAGGGACACGACGATGGGTTTGGCATGGCAGCAGGGTCCACTGGCGACCGGGTCGATCGGACACTTCCTCACCGACCAGCCGTTGCCGCCGCGTCTGCTGTACGCGGAGCCGTTGCGCCGCCGCATGCGGGTGCGCTTCGCCGACACGTGGATCGCCGACAGCGAGGACGTCATACTGCTCCACGAACCAGGCCGTTACCCGGTGGGTTATTTCCCACGCGGCGATATCGAACCCAACATCCTTGTCGCCGAGGACCGGGTCACTCAACACCAGGATCTCGGCGACACGCAGTGGTTCACCGTCAAGGTCGCGGAGCGGCAGGCCAACCACGCCGCCTGGCAGCACATAGGCTTGCCGCAACATGGGGCCGTGCTAGACGGGCGGCTGGCGTTCGCCTGGCGCGCCATGGACGCCTTCTACGAAGAAAACGAACGCATCGTCGGGCACGCAGCCGACGCCTATCACCGCATCGACATCCGATCTACCTCACGGCATCTCGTCGTAAATGATGGCGAGCAGGTGATTGTCGACACGAAACACCCACTGGCGCTGTATGAATCGGGCTTTGCGCCCCGCTGGTACGTACCTCGCGAGGACATCGATGAAGCAGCCCTCAAACTCGTTGATACACAAACCTTTTGCCCATACAAAGGAATATGTTCCTACTATGACATCGGCAGCCACCAGCGCGCCGCGTGGTCCTACATCAATGCCTGGCCAGAGGTGGGGCGGGTAACTAATCTGGTGTCCTTTGAGCCCGACAAGATCGACGTCTATCTCGACGGCGAGCAACTACACCTCGAGCCCGGCCAAACCGTCATTCCCCATGGTGTTGACCGAGGACTCGACACCGATGAGGTGCTCGGGAAAACACCCACCGGGATCACCCGATGAAAGCACTGTTCGAGGTTGTCATCCTGCCGGTATCGGATCCCGATCGATCGCTACAGTTCTACCGAGACGGGCTCGGCTTCGACCTCGACGTCGACTACGCACCCGCAACCGACTTCCGGGTCATTCAGCTGACGCCCCCGGGGTCGGGCGCATCCATCCAGTTCGGTGTCGGCCTGACCGACGCGTCTCCAGGTTCGGTGCAGGGTCTTTACCTGGTGGTTTCCGATATCGAGGGTTGCTGCACGGAACTGGCGGATCGTGGAGTGGCCGTCAGCGAGATCTGGCACAAGGACACCGGCGGCGGGTGGCGCGGGGGATTCCTCCCGGGCGTTGATCCAGACCGCGCCGATTACGCGAGTTTTGCCGATTTCCGCGACCCCGACGGCAATGCCTGGGTGCTGCAAGAGCGCCACCATCAGTCGATATGAACGCACAGGATCGGCTGACCACACCGGCTGTACTCGTGTTCGACGTGAACGAGACGCTGATCGATATCGAGTCCCTAGCACCGCTTTTCGGGGAGCTGTTCGGTGACGAGCGGGTGCTCCGCGAATGGTTCGGTCAACTCGTCATGTACTCGATGACCGCCACCTTGGCGGAATCCTATGTGGACTTCTTCACTCTCGGACAAGGCGTGTTACACATGTTGGCCGACATCTATCGGGTCGACGTCACCGACGACGACGTACATCGCCTGCAGGCTCGGATGCGTACCATGCCGGCGCACCCCGACGTCGCGGACGGGCTCACAGCCTTGCGCGACAATGGCTTTCGTCTGGTTACACTGACGAATTCACCGCACAAGCCTGGAGTGCAGACGCCGCTCGACAACGCCGGGCTGGCGGACTTTTTCGAGCAGCAGTTCAGCGTCGAACACTGCCGCGCGTTCAAGCCGTCGCCATCGGTCTACCGGTATGTGTGTCAACAGCTCGGCGTGACGCCCGCGGATTGCATGATGGTGGCCGCCCATGCGTGGGATATCCTCGGCGCCCAGAACGTCGGCTTCAGCAGCGCCCTCATCACGCGGCCCGGCAACTCACCCCTGCCAATCGACGGCCTGCCGAAACCAGACCTCGTAGTACGCGATGTGCGCCAGCTCGCCGAGCAGCTCATCAATTGAGCAGCTCCCCGCCGTCGGATTGGGCGCGACGAGCCGAAAAGCGAGAGGATCTGAAGACTATGGCAGAAAACAACGAATTCGACGTCGTGGTACTCGGCGCGGGGCCGATTGGACAGAACGCCGCAGAGCGCGCCCGGGCCTCGGGCCTTTCCGTTGCGATGGTCGAGCGCGAACTGGTCGGAGGCGAATGTTCCTACTGGGCGTGTGTGCCCAGTAAAGCGTTGCTACGTCCGGTCATTGCCATCTCCGATGCCCGCCGGATCGACGGCGCGCGCGAGGCAGTCAAAGGGTCGATCAACGCGGCCGGGATCTTCGGTCGCCGTGACCGCTATGTGAGCAACTGGGACGACAGCGGCCAGGCCGACTGGGTGGCTGGAATCGGCGCGACCCTGGTGCGCGGCCACGGGCGGCTGGACGGTCCTCGGCGGGTCGAGGTGACCACTCCACATGGCGACGAAGTGGCGCTCACGGCCCGTCATGCGGTTGTCGTCTCCACGGGAAGCCGCCCCGCGCTCCCCGACCTGCCCGGCATGGCCGAAGCCCGGCCCTGGACCAACCGTCAAGCAACCGACAGCAGCGACGTCCCAGGACGGCTCGCGGTTGTCGGTGCCGGCGGTGTGGGTGTCGAAATGGCGACGGCCTGGCAGGGATTGGGTTCCTCGGTGACCCTGCTGGCCCGGGGATCGGGCCTGCTGCCCCGCATGGAGCCCTTTGTGGGGGAATTCATTGGCCGCGGACTGGCCGAGGCGGGCGTGGATGTGCGCGTGGGTGTATCAGTCCGCGCGCTGCACCGGCCCGACCCTGACGGCCAGGTGACCCTCGAACTAGACGACGGCACCGAGTTGCGGGCCGACGAAGTGCTTTTCGCTACGGGCAGGGCACCGCTCACCGACGACATCGGCTTACAGACAGTGGGACTGACACCGGGCGGCTGGCTCGACGTCGACGACACCTGTCGAGTGCGGGCCATCGATGACGGTTGGCTTTACGCGGCAGGCGACGTCAATCACCGAGCTTTGTTGACCCATCAGGGCAAATACCAAGGACGCATCGCCGGTGCGGCTATCGGCGCCCGCGCGGCGAGAACACCGCTGGACACGCTGCCGTGGGGCAGGCACGCGACGACCGCCGACCATCACGCGGTCCCGCAGGCTTTCTTCACCGATCCCGAAGCGGCGGCGGTCGGACTGACGGCTGAGCAGGCTGAGCAAGCCGGTTACCGGGCGCGCATTGTGGACATCGAAATCGGCGACGTCGTTATGGGAGCCAAGCTCTACGCCGACGGGTACACCGGTCGGGCACGGATGGTGGTCGATCTGGACCGGGGCTATCTGCTCGGTATGACGTTGGTCGGCCCCGGTGTCACTGAGCTGCTGCATTCGGCCACCATCGCCGTCGCCGGCCAGGTGCCTGTCGACCGGTTGTGGCACGCGGTGCCGTGCTTCCCGACGATCAGCGAGCTGTGGCTGAGACTCCTTGAGGCCTACCGGGATTCGTCTGCGGACGAGAATTGACACAGGAGCCCCTTGATGGCGACATCGGATGGATTTCACCCCGACTTCGACGAGACCGCAACGACAGCCGCACGCAACCGGGTACACCACGTCAAGGCGTCGGACATCACCTCCGACACCGCACAGTCGGAAGGACTGCGGCGCTTCGCGGCGCTGTCCGGTACGTCGGTAGGTGCGGAGAAGCTGTGGATGGGTGAAACACACGCGTTACCCGAAACCGTCTCGTCCAACCATCATCACGGCGAATCGGAGACCGCGATCTATGTAAGAAGCGGTAATCCGGAGTTCGTGTTCCACGACGGTATCCAAGAGGTACGCATCTCGACTGCGCCCGGCGACTACGTCTTCATCCCCCCATATCTGCCGCACCGGGAAGAAAACCCCGACCCGAACACGCCGGCGGAAGTCGTGATTGCGCGCAGCACCCAGGAGGCCATCGTCATCAACCTGCCCGCGCTGTATCCGCTCGAAGGTGCTCAGTAGACCGCGATCTCGATGAGGTTCCCATCGATGTCACGGCAATAGTGCGAGGTCATCGGACCTAATGCGCCGATCTTGGTTACCGGTCCCGAGATCACTTCGACTCCGCACCCGGCGAGGTGGGCGCGTACCTCGTCGGGTGTCGAACGGGTGACGAAGCACAAATCCTCGGAGCCGGCCGCTTCGACGGATCCGGTGACCCAGTCAGGATCGTCGGCCAGCGCGCCGAGTGGTCGCAGGTTGATCTTCTGATCTCCGAAGCAAAGGGCAGTTCTGCCAGACGGTCCGAACGTCTCTCGGCTCATGCCGAGCACCCGCTCATACCACGATGCGGTGGCCTCGATATCGCGACAATTCAACACAATATGGTCGAACCGTTCGACCGCGAATCCCACTTTCAACCCTCCTGATCGGTGCGGAGCTGCGCCGTAAGCGCGGCCGCGAGGTCATCGGCAGCATGTTCGTCGAACGGATGGTGG
This sequence comes from Mycobacterium sp., assembly GCA_035511785.1. Taxonomy (GTDB): domain Bacteria; phylum Actinomycetota; class Actinomycetes; order Mycobacteriales; family Mycobacteriaceae; genus Mycobacterium. The sequence continues at coordinate 16,627 of DATKEW010000119.1, read as the reverse complement.
GCGAAAATCATGCGGTACCAGAGTAATCCGAATGCTTGGTCGACGACGGTGTCTGCTCGTTCGAGCGAGGGGATCTGTCCGCGCCGCTGTGCTCGCACCAAGATCTCTGTCAGCGCGTCGCGCCGGGCGGCCGTGAACGCTGCGAGTCGGCCCATCGTGGCGGGGACATGGAGGCGCCGGAATAGTCGAGACGCGGGATTCGACCCCAATCGCAACGCTACCTGGGCCGTAGCGGTTCACCGAACGCAGTTATCGCGCGACCTTGACCGCTGGGCGGACTTAATGCTAAGCAAGTGCTCAGCAAAATGGGCTAGCGGCATCGGCGAGCACCGGGAACGTCTCGGCTACGCGGTTGAGGAGGAGACAATGACGGCCACGCAGCTGGTCTTCGACCCGTTCTCGGAGGAGTTCTTCACCGACCCGTATCCGACTTACCGGCGGATGCGCGAGGAGGCGCCGGTCTACTACAGCGAGGAGTACGACTTCTACGCGCTGACCCGCCACGAGGATGTGGCAGCGGCGTTCAAGGATTACGAAACGTATTCGTCCGCGCGCGGGATCGAGCTGTCCATGATCAAGAAGGGCGGGGTTCCACCGGAGTCCAAGTCCATGATCTTCATGGATCCTCCGGAACATCGGCGGATGCGCAGCCTGGTCAACAAGGTGTTTACGCCACGCGCGATCTCCGCGTTGAAAGACACGGTCACCGAGCTGATCGAGTACCACCTGGCACGGGTCGACACCAGCCAATTCGATGTGGTCGCCGACTTCTCAGCACTGTTCCCGGTCGAAGTGATCAGCACTTTGCTCGGGGTGCCCGCCGAACACCGGCAGCAGATCCGGCACTGGGTCGACACATCCTTGCATCGTGAACCCGGACAAATCGAGATGGACGAGACCAATTGGGAATCAGTCCATCAGCTCGGGGCGTTCTACTACAACCTGATCCAGGAGCGTCGCGAACAACCGCAGGACGACATGATCAGCGGCCTGATCGCCGCGGAGGTGGTACGCGACGGCGGCGGCACCACCCAGCTGAACGACATCGAAATCACAGGATTTGCAACGCTTTTGGGCGGCGCGGGCGCCGAGACCGTCACCAAACTGGTCGGGAACGCGGTTGTGCAGTTCGCGCGTAACCCCGAACAGTGGCAAATGCTGCTCGACGATCGCTCCAAGGTGCCGGACGCGGTCGAGGAAGTATTGCGGTTCGAGGCGCCCACGCAGTACAACGTCCGCTATTCCCTCAAAGACGCCGATCTGCACGGCGTCACCATCCCTGCCGGCAACGCGGTATTCCTGTTGGGCGGATCGGCCAACCGTGATCCCGACGCCTTCATCGACGCCGATAAATTCGACATCGACCGTGACCGCACCCAGGCGCAAAACCTGGGTTTCGGCTACGGCGTGCACAGTTGCCTTGGCGCCGCGCTGGCTCGCCTGGAGAGCGCGGTTGCACTGGAGAAGCTGTTGGACCTGATGCCCCGGTACGAGGTGATCTGGGACGGCTGCAAACGGGTGAGCATGACGAACGTCGCGGGCTGGTCCAACGTTCCAGCGCGAGTCCTGCCCTGACGGCAGCCATCTCGCTCAGCGAATTCTCAACAGATTCTTTGGTGCCGGCTTGCTCGGCTCAAAGGATCCGCAAAGTCACTGGCCTCAGCATTGCTTGCATGACGAGTGAGCCGCTCCGCGCAAACCTTATCGAACGCTACCTGTGCACTCGCGGCAGCCGGTATTTCCGCGGCGCGCACGACCGCGAATACTTTTACGTCGCCAACACCCGTCCGCGCCGGTTGCACATCCACCTCGAAATCGCGCCGGGGCATCACGACGTGTTGCTCATTCGTGTTGCTCCCGCATGCTTCTTCCCGGCTTCCGACCGCCCTTGGCTGACGCACCTCGCCGACACGTGGAATCAGCAGGACCGCGAAGTCACTGCGATCGTGCACGGGTCGTCTGACCCACAGCGCATCGGCCTTGTCGCACGCCGATCGCAGTGGATCCGGGGCCGCGTCACGTTCGAGGATTTCGCGACTTTCGTCGACCGCACCATTGCGGCCGCGATCGAGTTTTTCGGCGAGTTGAACCCGGTGGTCGAGCAGCCGTCGATGGCGCAGCCGTTGCTGTTAGACGCCGGCTGAGCGATCTCACGACACCGTCGCGTGCTCCCTGATATCGGGGCGCGGGTCCCCTAGCTCAGTCCGGATGGCACCCCACGGGTCGGCGTAGCGCCCCGGGGCGTTTCGGTAAGCGGCGCGGCGTTTGAGGAAGTGCCAGGCGACCGGGGAGATTAGCCGCATCGGGTAGCGCCGCCAGCCGGCGGCCGCATGCATCTCCGCAAGCATTCCCGGCCAGGTGTGATGTTGGAACGACAGTGCCTGCTGAGCGCGAGTGGTATCCATCCAGTCGGTGACAAACCAGTCTTCGTCGCTGTCGGGGTCGCCCGGCCGGCCCCAGGGCAAGACGTTGACCAGGCCCCTGGCGGCGGCCAGCGCCTTACCGACGTCGCCCTGCTGCAGCAGGTGGGACTCATCGCCACCGATCAGCAGGATCTCACCGGCAACGTCGGCGGTAGTTGCGGCGGCGAATGCGACCGCGGCATCGCGGACGTCGACGCTGTGCAGCCGCCCGTCGGTCGGCAGCGCACCTTCGAAGAAGAGCGCATCGAGGCTGAAGGGCATCGCGCCCGGCTCGACACTCATTACCCCCGCGAGGCGCAGAATCACCCACTCCAAGCCGGAGGACCGGACGTGGTGTTCCACCTCGGCTTTGTGTGCCCCGTAGAGATCTGATGGCTGCGGCGGGTTTCCTCGTGTAGCAGCTCGTGGTGTCGGTGCGGGTTGCGGGCACCGTGCACGGCGTTGCTCGAGGCCTGGATGAAGCGCACCCGATGTGGGCATGACCGCGCTACGCGCAGCAGCGCCACGGTCGCGTCGACGTTGACGCGGCGGGCCAGTTCGGGCTGCCGGTAGATCACCGGCGGGATGACCGCGGCCAGGTGAATGATCATTGTCGGTGCCGTCTCGGTGACGAGACGGTCGACCTCACCGGGGTCCGTCAGGTCCGCCCAGCGTGCCTCGACCCCGGCGGGCAGGGAACCGGCCGCTTTGCGCTGGGTAGGGGTGCCGAGGTCGGTGGCGACCACGTGATGGCCGTCGGCAGCCAGCCGTCGCACGGTCTGCGATCCGACCAGGCCGAAGCCGCCTGTGACAAGAACCCTTTCAGACATCGTTCCTCCGAATACGCACCAAGTGTGGTAGGTCACACCTGCGGATATGGCATTCTCGTAAACTGAGAGTACCATATCCTCTATAGATGTAGAGCCAACACAAGGTAATCCTCATCACGTCTTCAAATTCGACACAAAGACAAGCGGAGAGAACCATGCAGGGCGTTGCGGCCGACAATCACGAGACCGCCAAATGGGATCCGACGTTCACCAAACAGGTCACGAACGCCGCCGGACCCTGGATCAGGCGGTGGTATCGCGCCGAGGTGCGAAACGTTCACAACGTCCCGGCGGCCGGCGGAGCGCTGGTGGTGTCCAACCACTCCGGCGGGATGCTCACGCCCGACGTGTTGATCTTCGCCCCGGCCTTCTACAACACCTTCGGCTACGACCGCCCTATCTACACCCTGGGCCATTACGGCCTGTTCATCGGCCCCGTGGACGGCTGGCTGCGACGCCTCGGGGTCATCGAGGCAAGCCGTGAAAACGCCGCCGCGGCACTGCATTCGGGGGCGGTGGTGTTGGTGTTCCCGGGCGGTGACTACGACTCCTACCGGCCGACCTTCAGTGCGAACACCATCGACTTCAACGGCCGCACCGGCTACGTCAGGACCGCCATCGAAACCGGGGTGCCGATCGTACCCACCGTGTCGATCGGCGGCCAGGAGACCCAGCTGTTCTTGACCCGTGGCAACTGGTTAGCCCGCAAGCTGGGAATCACCAAGGCCCGGATGGACATCTTGCCGCTGAGCTTCGGGTTCCCGTTCGGGCTGAGTGTGATCTTCCCGCCAAACGTGCCGCTGCCGGCCAAAATCGTCACCGAAGTACTCGAGCCGATCGACCTCACCGCCCAATTCGGCAAGGACCCCGACGTCGACGAGGTCGACGCCCACGTGCGTTCGGTGATGCAGACCGCGCTCGACCGGCTGGCGGGCGAGCGCCGGTTCCCCGTGCTGGGCTGACCCTAGTTTTGTTCTGGACGCGTCGGCGCGGCGAGGTGGCGTGTGAAAAGACTCAACGGTATGGACGCGATGCTGCTCTACAGCGAGACGCCCAACCTGCACACGCACACGTTGAAGGTGGCGGTCATCGACCCTTCCGACTTCGACGGTGAGTTCGGTTTCGAGGTGTTCCGGCACCACGTGAGCCGCAGGCTGCATCTGCTGGAACCGTTGCGCTACAAGCTCGTCGACATCCCCTGGCAGCTGCATCATCCGATGTGGCAGGAAAACTGCGACGTCGACCTGGATTACCACCTGCGGCGGGTTCGGGTGCCCGCGCCGGGCGGGCGGACAGAGCTCGACCGGGTCATCGGTGAGGTGGCCTCCACGCCGCTGGATCGCAGCCGCCCGCTGTGGGAGTTTCATTTCGCCGAGGGCCTCTCCGGGGGTCGGTTCGCGTTGATCGGCAAGATTCACCACGCGCTGGCCGACGGCGTCGCCTCGGTCAACCTGCTGGCCCGCGCGATGGATCTCGAGGACGCGCCGGCCGACGAGCGCGACAATGACGAAGCCGGAGTCACAGCGTCGACCGGTGATCTGCTGCGCGCCGCTGCACGCGACCACGCCCGGCAAGTCGTCGGGCTGCCGGGGCTGATCAGAGACGCGGCCGTGGGATTGACCCGGGTACGCCGCCGGTCCAGGGAGCGGGGAGATCACCCCGATCTGGCCGGCCCGTTCGACGCGCCCCCGACCTTCCTCAACCACGTGGTGTCACCGCGACGGTGGTTCGCCAGCGCCACGCTGCCGCTGGCCGACGTCAAAGCGACCGCCAAGGCGCTGGGCATCACGATGAACGACGTGGTGCTGGCGATGGCCGCCGGCGGATTGCGGAAACTGTTGTTGGACTACGATGGCGCAGCCGACCGGCCGATCATCGCGTCGGTGCCAACCGCCACCGACAAATCGGACCGGATAACCGGCAACGAGATCAGCGGTCTGTCCATTTCGCTGCCCGTTCACATCGCCGACCCAGCCGAGCGGGTGCGGCTGGTCGCGCTGGCGACCCGAATTGCCAAGGAAGACCACGAAATTCTCGGTCCACGCCTCTACGGCAGGATGATGGCGTATCTGCCAACCGCGATTGCCCCGGCCGCGTTCCGGTGGCTAGGCAGGCGCGACGTGCCGAACAAGATGATGAACGTGGCCGTGTCCAGCGTCGTGGGGCCGCGTGAGCGTGGCCACTTCGGCGGCGCCGCGGTCAGCGAGATCTACTCGACCGGCGTCCTTTCGCCCGGTGCCCCGGTCAACATCACCGTGTGGAGTTACGTCGACCAGCTGGGAGTCGCGGTGCTCACCGACGACAAGACGTTCAACGACCCCCACGACGCGACCGATGCGCTGACCGCGGCGTTTGCCGAATTACGCGATGCCGCAGGCGTTTCCGCTTAGGCCGCCAGAACGGCGTCCAACGCCGAATAGAACAGGCCGAGCCCGTCGTCAGAGGGACCGGTCAGCGCCTCGATGGCATGCTCGGGATGCGGCATCAGCCCGACTACGCGGCCGTTGGCCGAGCTGATGCCGGCGATGTCATGCAGCGAGCCGTTCACGTTGTCGTGGTAGCGGAACACCACCCGGCCCTCGCGCTCCAGCTCATCGAGGACGTTCGCGGGCGCCACATAGCGGCCCTCACCCGACTTCAGCGGAACCAGCAGGTCGGCGTCAGGCTCGAAACGCGAAGTCCACGCCGTCGAGGTCGAGGCCACCCGCAGCCACACATCGCGACAGATGAAGTGCAAGCCCGCGTTGCGAGTAAGTGCGCCGGGTAGCAGCCCGGCCTCGCAAAGCACCTGAAAACCGTTGCAAATTCCCAATACCGGCATGCCGCGCCCCGCGGCGTTCACCACTTCTGCCATCACCGGGGCGAATCTGGCGATCGCGCCGGCGCGCAGGTAGTCGCCGTAAGAGAATCCGCCGGGCACCACCACGGCGTCGACTCTGTTGAGGTCGGCGTCGGCATGCCACAGACTGACCGCCTCGGCCCCGACACGCCGCGCGGCCCGCGCGGCGTCCACGTCGTCGAGTGTTCCCGGAAAAGTAATGACTCCGATCCGTGCCGTCACAGCGCTTCCCGGCTTATCGTCCAGTCCTCGATCACGGTGTTCGCCAGCAGTGATTCCGCTATTTCGGCGAGCGCCGAATCGTCGATGGTGTCGTCAACCTCGAGCTCAAATCTCTTGCCCTGGCGAACATCTGAGATCCCGGCATGGCCGAGCCGGCCCAGTGCGCCGACAATCGCCTGACCCTGCGGGTCGAGAATCTCTGCTTTGGGCATCACATGCACGACCACCCGGGCCACCGGCGCTCCTCCTCAGATCTTGCTCGGCGCTAACTCTACCGGCGACAGGTGCCGAACGCGGGTCACGGGCACGAAGCGATGTACGCATCGCACAATGGCGCGGTCATGGAGTCCAGCACCGGATCGTCTGCTATCGAGGGCCAGGGCACCTGTGGCGGTCCCGACGACCAGACTGTGAGCTCGCTGATCGTGCTGCTGGCCACGTGTGCGACCAGGTAGGTATGCATGATGACCGGTCCGCTGATGACGGCGGCCATCCGGTTCGGCTGGTCGCTGGTGATCGATGGCGACTGCTGCGGCGACCCCTGCTGGCAGCCACGCAGCGCGGCGACGGCGTTGCTGAACACCGAGGCCGCCATCGAACCACCGCGGGCCGTATCACCGCGCCAGTGCAGTATCTGAGCCTGCAACTGCCACTGACCGTCCGGGTGGACCGCCGTCACACGGGCCGCGACCGCCGAATCGCGCGGGTCGTGCGGTGCCGCCGGCGTCAGACAAGGACCCTCGAACCGGAAGCGCGGCCTGGTCCCCGTCACTTGCACCGCCAGTCCGGCCAGAGCGGGCCAGTTGTATACCGAGTTCAGCGGCACCGCACGCTGCTGGATCCACGCGGTGTCCGGGATCTGGTCGCACACCGGCGGGCAGGTCTGGGGGTCTGCGTGTGCCGGTGCCACGACGACGAGAGCCACCGCGAGGCAACCCGCAACCAGCATCGTCGCCAGGATCACCCGCATCGGCATCACCCCCGTCAGGGCACAATCGTAGACATGCAACTTACGCATTTCGGCCATTCCTGCTTACTTGCCGAGTTCGACCACACACGCGTGCTCTTCGATCCCGGTACCTTCGCGCACGGTTTCGAGGGAATCACCGACCTGTCCGCCATCCTGATCACCCACCAGCACCCTGACCACGTCGACATCGCCCGGCTGCCGTCGCTGCTCGAGGGCAACCCTGATGCCGCGCTGTACGCCGACCCGCAAACCACCGCACAGCTCGGCGACCCCTGCCGGGCGGTACACGTCGGCGACGAGCTGCGGATCGGCGAGCTGACCGTTCGGGCCGTCGGCGGCCGGCACGCGGTCATCCACCCGGAAATCCCTGTGATAGAGAACATTTCGTACCTGCTAGGCGACGCGGACCATCGGGCAAGGTTGATGCATCCCGGTGACGCACTGTTCGTGCCCGACGAGCCGGTGGACGTATTGGCCACTCCGGCGGCGGCCCCGTGGATGAAGATCTCCGAGGCCGTCGATTACCTGCGCGCGGTGGCGCCGGCGCGCGCGGTACCCATTCACCAGGGGATCGTCGCACCAGACGCGAGGGGCATCTACTACGGCCGACTCACTGAGATGACCGACACCGACTTCCAGGTGCTGCCCGAAGAAAGCGGCGTCGCCTTTTAGCGCGAGCCCTAGGAAATGTCGTCGGCGGCGCCGCGGCCGGCGGCCCGACCTGAGAAAATGCAGCCGCCCAGAAACGTGCCCTCCAGCGCCCGGTAGCCGTGCACGCCGCCCCCGCCGAATCCGGCCACCTCGCCGGCCGCGTAGAGCCCGGTCAGCCGGGTGCCATCTGCCTTCAGTACCCGTGCAGCCAGGTCAGTCTCGATGCCGCCCAACGTCTTTCGAGTCAGGATGTGCAGTTTGACCGCGATCAGCGGCCCGGCTTTCGGATCGGTCAACCGGTGCGGCGCCACCACTCGGCCCAGCCGGTCACCCAGATATCGGCGCGCGGCACGGATCGCGGTGATGTGACCGTCTTTGCTGAACCTGTTGGCCACCTCGCGATCGCGGGCGGTGACCTCGGCTTCCACCGTCGCATAGTCAAGCGGGACCACATCAGGCAGCTTGTTCATGCCAGTTACCAACTCGCGCAGTGAGTTTGCGCTGACGAAGTCCACGCCTCGGTCGACGAAAGCCTGCACCGGTCCCGGAGGCCCGGAACTGGCCCGGTTGCGTAGCAACTCCCTTACGCTGTGCCCGGTCAGGTCAGGATTCTGCTCCTGACCGGAAAGCGCGAATTCCTTCTCAATGATCTTGGCATTCAATACAAACCAGGTGTAGTCGTACCCGGATTTCGTGATGTACTCCAACGTGCCGAGCGTGTCGAACCCCGGATACAGCGGAACCGGCAACCGCTGGCCCGCTGCATCCAGCCACAGCGACGACGGGCCGGGAATGATCCGTATGCCGTGCAGCGGCCAGATCGGGTCGTAGTTGGTGATGCCCTCGGTGTAGTGCCACATCCGGTCGGGGTTGATCACCCGCGCGCCGGCCTGCTGGGAGATTCCGATCATCCTGCCGTCCACGTGGGCGGGCACCCCACTCAGCAGTTGCTCGGGGACGCGGCCCATCCGCTTCGGCCAGTTCAGGCGCACCAGATCGTGGTTGCCGCCGATGCCACCGCTGGTCACGATCACCGCTGACGCGCGAAATTCGAATTGCCCCACCGCTTTTCGTGACGAAGGCACCCCACGTGGTTCGGCCGATGGCTCCAGTACGGTGCCGCGGACCCCGGTCACCGCGCCGCCCTCGACGATCAACTCGTCAACCTGGTGACGGTGCGCGAAACGCACGCTCGAGCGGTCCCGCAACTGACGCGCGAAGGTCTCGACCAACGCGGGCCCGGTACCCCAGGTGATATGAAAGCGGGGCACGGAATTGCCGTGCCCCTGTGCGCCGTAGCCGCCACGCTCGGCCCAGCCCACCAACGGAAAGATTTTCAGGCCCCGGTCGCGCAGCCAGGTGCGTTTCTCTCCGGCCGCGAAAGCGACATAGGCATGCGCCCACTGGCGTGGCCAATAGTCCTCTTGACGATCAAATGCAGCCGTCCCCAACCAGTCCTGCAGCGCAAGGTCGTGGCTGTCGCGAATACCCAGGCGGCGTTGCTCAGGGCTGTCGACGAAAAACAGACCGCCGAACGACCAGAAGGCCTGCCCACCCAAGTTCGCGCTGTTCTCCTGGTCGAGGATCAGCACCCGCAAGCCTCGGTCCACCAGCTCGCAGGCGGCGACCAGACCCGCCAAGCCCGCTCCGACAACAATGGCGTCGGCCGCGAAACCGGCAGCCGAAGAATCGCTCATGTCGGAACAGGGTAGTGCCTCGCGCCGGGCGATTAATCAGACGGTTTGGTCAGGCGGCGTCGACGACGGCCTTATCGGGCCGCCATCGGTACACCGTCGGGGTGCACCCGTGCATCGAAGCCAGGTCGACGGCGTCCAGCACGGCCTGCAGCGGCCCGGGCTTGCGCAACTGACGACCGGCGATCGCGAGGCGCACGATGCCGCCGCGACGGGCAATCCGGTCGGCGGAAAGCACAACCATGCGGCACCACCACGGCTCGGTCAGGAAGCCCTCTCCGATGCCGAGTACGCGGGTGCGGACGGTAGTGTGACGGACCAGGTCGGTGACCCCGTGCAGATCAGCCAGCAGTCGAAAGCCGTTGCGCGGCAAAGCCTTGACAACACCCGGTGAGACTACCCAGCCCGGCGCCGCGAACAGCCGGGTCCGTAGCCCGAGGTGCTCGAGCACCAGGTCGGCGGCCGTCAGTCGGAGGTTGGCCTCGTGTGCCCGCAGGATCGCGAACTCGCCACGTCGCTTCTTGGTGGCCGCGTCGTCGTAGCCGTGTAGCACGATGGCGTCGCCTCCGACCCGCCGGGCAGCCAGCCACTCGACAGTGTGCGGATCGCGGTCGAGGCGGTAGTCGCCGGACAGCCTGGGGGCCACCAGCAACGACACCGGCACCTTGCGGGCATCCATTTGTGCGCAGAACGCCTCAACGTCGCCCAGGGTGCGCTCCCCTATCCCTGAGACCGAGACGATCAGTTTTCCAGACACAACCCGCAGTCTGCCGATCGCAGGTGTCGGGATGGTGAAGGACACGCAGACAGTAGGCGTATATCGAACAGGCAACAACGCAGGCCAGACGCCGTCTCGGAGCGGCCCCCGGGTTGGGGCCGACAACCAGATTTGCGCGAGGTCAGCAACGCCTACCGCCATTGGCGCCGGTGATCGATTCGATATGCTAAGCAACGCCATGGACAAGGTCCGTTCCGCAGCGGCCGACACCCCGCTGCCCACCGCTCCCACCGGGCAGTTGGGCGCCGGTGAACATGTCTATCCCGACAAGCTGGACGCCGGGCTCTTGCGGATCTCCGGCGTATGCATCCTGGCCACGGTGATGGCGATCCTGGATATCACCGTTGTCAGCGTCGCGCAACGCACCTTCATCGACCAATTCGGATCCACCCAAGCCGTCGTCGGCTGGACGATGACCGGCTACACGCTCGCATTGGCCACCGTGATCCCGCTAACCGGGTGGGCAGCCGACCGGTTCGGCACCAAACGGCTCTTCATGGGCTCGGTGCTGGCCTTCGCGCTGGGTTCGGTGCTCTGCGCGCTGGCGTCAAATATCCTGCAGCTCATCATATTTCGAGTCATACAGGGCGTTGGTGGCGGCATGCTGATGCCGCTGGCATTCATGATTCTGACCCGCGAAGCGGGACCGGGTCGACTCGGCCGCCTGATGTCGATCCTGAGCATCCCGATGCTGCTCGCGCCGATCGCAGGGCCAATCCTGGGCGGTTGGCTCATCGACACCTCCAGCTGGAGGTGGATTTTCTTGATCAACCTGCCGATCGGGCTCATCACGATCGTCCTCGCGGCACTGGTGTTCCCGAGAGACCACCCGGCGCGGTCGGAAACCTTCGACGTGATCGGCGGACTGCTGCTCTCGCCCGGCCTGGCAACGTTCCTGTTCGCGGTGTCGTCCATCCCGCGCCGCGGCACCGTGGCCGACCGTCACGTGTTGATACCGGCGGCCATCGGCCTGGCGCTGATCACCGCGTTCGTGGTGCACGCCTTGCACCGCACGGATCATCCATTGATAGATCTGCGGCTGTTCAAAAATCGTGTACTCACCCACGCCAATGTGACGATGCTGGTATTCGCCACTGCCTTTTTTGGCGCCGGCCTGCTGCTCCCGAGCTACTTCCAGCAGGTGCTGCACCAGACGCCGATGCAGGCCGGGGTGCGCATGATCCCCCAGGGACTCGGCGCCATGCTGACCATGCGGCTGACCGGACCGCTGGTGGACAGACAGGGACCGGGCAAGATCCTGCTGGTCGGCATCGCGCTGATCACCGCCGGCCTGGGCACCTTCGTCTTCGGTGTAGCCAGGCAGGCGGACTACCTGCCCACGCTGCTGGTTGGGCTGGCCATCATGGGCCTGGGCATGGGCTGCACCATGATGCCGCTGTCGGTCGCGTCGGTGCAGGCATTGGCCCCCCACCAGATAGCCCGGGGCACGACGCTGATCAGCGTCAGCCACCAGGTGGGTGGCTCGATGGGAACCGCGCTGATGTCGATGGTCCTGACCAACCAGTTCAACCGAAGCGAAAATATCTCCGCGGCAAACAAGCTCGCGTCGCTACAACAGCAGGCTGCCACCAGCGGGGTGCCGGTAGATCAAGCCGCAATACCCCCGCAGGCACTTGCCCCCGGCTTCTCCGTCAATGTGCTGCATGACCTTTCACACGCCTACACCGCGGTGTTCGTGGTCGCGGTCGTGTTGGTGGTGTTCACCATCATCCCGGCACTGTTTCTGCCGAAGAAGCCGGCGAGCCAAACAGCCTGCGAATAGCGCGATTACCCCTCGAACAGCATCGTCGCGATCCGCATCACGGTGATCATGGGATCGGCCCGTCTGACCTGATCGTTGACAGCGTCGTTGAGCCACAGCATCGAAAACCCATGCACCAGCGACCATGCCGCCAACTGCGCGCCCGCGGGGTCGGAATTTGCATTGGGATCCCGCAGCGTCGCCACCCCGCGTGCCAGTTCGGCGCCGGCGGCGGCTTCGGCGGCGGCCAATTCGGTGTCTGCGACGTCAAGCAGCGACTTGTTGAACATCACCTGGTAGTGGCCGGGGTGCTCGATGGCAAACCCCACGTAGGCCAGAGCCGCGTCGGCGAAGTCTCCCCGGGCGTCGGTCAACGCCTCGGCCAGCAGCTGAAATCCCTGCGTGGCCAGCGCGGTGAAGAGGCCGCGGCGATCGGTGAAGTGGTGCGCGGGCGCGGCGTGTGAGACGCCCGCGCTGCGGGCCAGCTCGCGCAGCGAGACCCCGTCGGCGCCACGCTCGGCCACCAGGCGCGCGGCTTCGGTCAGGATCACCGCACGCAGATCGCCATGATGGTAGTTCGCGCGGTTCATACGGCCAGCATAACGACATAACTTGACAGTGACTAGATTGCCGGCTTACCTTTAGCACGGTAGTGAACTTGCCAGTGTCTAGATTGGAACTCGAGATGGCTCCGTTGATCACTCTGCTCGTGGGCACCATCGCCGCCCGGTGCATCGGCTGGCTTGGCGTCGGCTATGTCAGCAACTGGGCTGCATCGTTCGCCGTCGGACTGGCGGCGATGTTCATACTGACCGGGTTTGCCCACTTCGCGCCGCGGCTGCGTGGCGACCTCATCGCGATCGTGCCACCCCGATTGCCCGCGCCCGGCTACCTGGTCACCATCACGGGCGTGCTCGAGCTGCTGGGCGCCGTGGGGTTGTTGCTTCCGGTCACCCGGGTCGCGGCGGCCGTGTGCCTGCTGGTGCTGATGCTGGCCATGTTCCCGGCCAACGTCTACGCCTCCCGGATGCCCAATCCGCCCACGTCAATGACGACGCGGCTACCCCTGCGCATCGCTATCGAGGTTGTTTTCCTGGCCGCGGCCATAGCGGTCGCCGTCGGCAGCCGCTAGCAGCCAGGCGTATTGGAATGCGGTTTCCTGCCATCCCCGGTAACGACCACTGACGCCGCCATGGCCCGCCGCCATCTGGGTCTTGAGCAGCACCGGATTGCCGTTGGCGTTCGCGTGCCGCAACGCCGCCACCCACTTGGCCGGCTCGACGTAATAGACCCTGGTGTCGTTCAGCGACGTCATCGCCAGGATGGCAGGATACTGCTTGGTCTCGACGTTCTCGTAGGGCGAATACGACTTCATGTAAGAGTAGACTTTGCTGTCGCTCAACGGGTTTCCCCATTCGTCCCACTCGGTGACGGTCAGTGGCAACGACGGATCCAAGATGGTGGTCAGTGGGTCGACGAACGGGACCTGGGCGAGGATTCCGGCAAAGAGATCCGGCGCCAGGTTGGCCACTGCGCCCACCAGCAGACCACCCGCACTGCCGCCCAATGCCACCAACTCTCGCGGTCTGGTCAGTCCCGAATCCACCAAATGCTTTGCCACCGCGACGAAGTCGGTGAAAGTGTTCTTCTTCTCCAGTAGCTTGCCGTGCTCGTACCACAGCCGGCCCATTTCTCCACCGCCGCGGACGTGGGCGATGACGAACACCATGCCCCGGTCGAGCAGGGACAGCCGTGCGATGGAAAAGCTTGGATCCGTGCAAATCTCGTAGGCGCCGTAGCCGTAAAGCAGCGTGGGTGCCGGGAACTCGATACCGGCGCGGTGCACGATCGACACCGGGATCCTGGTGCCGTCGTCGGCTGATGCCCAGTCGCGCAGCTCCACGTAGTCAGTGTGCCGGTAGCCGCCAAGCACGGGTTGCTCACGCAGCAAGGTGCGCTCACCGGTAGCCAAGTCGATGTCGTAGATCCGCGTCGGAATGACAAGAGACCCCGCTCTGACCCGCAGTTTGGGCGACTCCCAATTCGGATTGCCACCCAGGCCCGACGACATCAGCTCGGATTCGAATGAGATCTCCTCGGGCTCACCGTAGCCGCCTTCGGAGTCAATGGGCCAGAGTTGGATCCGCGGCAATGCCTCACGCCGGTAGCTGACCACCAGCTGACCAGCGAAGGCATCCACACCATCGAGCCGAACATCGTCGCGATGCGGGATCAGGGTGCGCTGCCGCGCGGGATCGCCGACGGGGGCTTCGGTCAGCGTGAAGTTCACCGCACCGTCATTGTGCAGGATCAAGAATCGATCCTGTCCCCCGACCACCGCGTGCTCCACCGAATACTCGACACCTTCACGTCGTGGCAGCACCACGGTGAACTCCGCGTGGGGGTCGGCAGAGTCCGCGTAGCTGACCTCGGAGGTGATGGACGAGCCCGAGGCAATGAACACGTAGGCTTCGCTGCGGGTGAGCCCCACCCCGAGCCAAAAGCGTTCGTCGGCTTCGTGATACACCAACTCCGACGGCTCACCGGAGCCCAGCCGATAGCGCCACACCTTGTCGGGACGGTGGGCGGCGTCCAGGGTCACGTAGTAGACGGTGCGGTTGTCGGCAGCCCACGTCACTCCCGCACCGATATCGGCGATCTCGTCAGAGAACATCTCGCCGGTGCGTAAATCCTTGAACCGCATCGTATAGCGTTCGTCGCCAACGGTGTCGACGGAGTACGCCAGCAGATTGGCATCCAGGCTGACCATGGCGGCGCCCAGTGCGAAGAAGTCGTGTCCCTCCGCCTCGATATTCGAGTCGAGCAGAACCTGTTCACCCGTTATTTCGGTGTTCTCGTCCAGGGCCGGTGGGGTCCAATCATCGGGATCGGCTACTGGACACCGGCATTGGGCACGATATTGCTTTCCTTCGAAGGTGCGGGTGTAGTACCACCAGTCGCCTTGACGGGTCGGCACCGAGAGGTCGGTTTCCTTGGTTCGCGCCTTGATCTCGTCGAAAATCTGCTGTCGCAACGGCTCAAGGTGAGCAGTCACCCGATCGACGTAGTCGTTTTCCGCCTCGAGGTACGAGATGACTTCAGGGTCGGCCTTCTCACGCAGCCATTCGTACGGGTCGACGAAGACGTCCCCGTGGTGCTCCCGCCGGGTCTCCACCCGCCTTGCGACTGGCGGCAAAGGCGTCTGTGCAACAGACTCCGTCATGCGCCCGGGCCGATCCAGTCATCGAAGCTCATGCCGGAAATCCGTTCGTAGGCATTGATGTAACGGTCGCGGGTGGCGTCGACGATGTCATCCGGAAGCGGTGGCGGGGGTTGCGAGCCGTGACGGTCCCAGCCGGACTCGGGACTGGTGAGCCAGTTGCGGACGAACTGCTTGTCGAAACTGGTCTGCACCACACCGGCCCGGTAATCCTCGGCCGGCCAATACCGCGAGGAATCGGGAGTGAATATCTCGTCGGCCAGCACCAGGCTGCCGCCGCGGTCGGTGCCGAATTCGAACTTGGTGTCCGCGATGATGATTCCCTTCGTCAGGGCATGATCGGCGGCCTGAACATAAGTCTGCAGCGTACGGTCGCGTAGCTGATTGGCGTGCACCGCGCCCACCATCTCGATCACCCGGGCGAACGAAATGTTCTCATCGTGGTCCCCCAGTGCGGCTTTCGTCGCCGGGGTGAACAGCGGCGTGGCGAACTTGCTGGCCTCGACCAGGCCCGGCGGCAACGCGATACCGCATACCTTTCCGGTCGCCTGGTAGTCCAGCAATCCCGAGCCGGTCAGGTAACCGCGTGCCACACACTCCACCGGAAGCATTTCGAGCTGCCGCACCACCAGGGCGCGGCCGAGCACATCGTCGGGGATGCGTGGGTCATCCGGCGGACCGGCCAGGTGGTTGGGGGCGTCGACGAGGCCGAAGAAGAACACGCTCATCGCGGTCAGGATGCGGCCCTTGTCGGGGATCGTGCTGTCCAGGACGTAGTCGTAGGCGGAGATCCGGTCGGTCGCGACCAGCAGCAGGTGGTCATCGTCGACGCGGTACAGCTCACGGACCTTGCCGCTGGCCAGATGCGGGTAATCGGGCAGTGCGGGGCGCATCGGGTCAGCCTATCGGGCAAGCCGACAGCATTCTGCTGTGAGCTGTGCTGGTATCGGAGCTATGACGCGGTTCTTGCCTTACTCCACCAGACCCCTTCGCCTGTTCGGTCAACTGATCAGCGATATCACCATCTCGCTGTGGACGTTGGTATGGGTAATCGTCGGTCTTGCCGTACACGACGCGATCTCGACGATCGCCGACGCAGGCCGGCAAGTGGAAAGTGGTTCGCAGGGAATAGCCGGCAACCTGGCGTCGGCGGGTCACGGCGCGCAGCACATTCCGTTGGTGGGTGACGCGGTCAGCAAGCCGCTCACCGCCGCCAGCGATGCGGCCATGGACATCGCAGGCGCCGGGCACAGCCTGGA
>DATKEW010000118.1:0-8349 GCA_035511785.1 Mycobacterium sp. | reverse complement strand
TTCTCTGGGGGTCCGGCCCTGTGCGGCGGCGTGGTTCTCTGAGTTTATGCAGCTCAGAAGCTGGTATC
Source organism: Mycobacterium sp. (assembly GCA_035511785.1). Taxonomy (GTDB): domain Bacteria; phylum Actinomycetota; class Actinomycetes; order Mycobacteriales; family Mycobacteriaceae; genus Mycobacterium. The sequence goes on along the minus strand of DATKEW010000118.1, from coordinate 8,281 downwards.
GAAGATAGTATCTGGCGCAACAGTGTGGTGCACGTCGACTCGCCGGGACTCGCCGGTTTTCGGCGTGGCCGGGTTGGTGTGTTGAGTCGGGTCATGAGTTCGCGGTTGGCGGTGCGGGGCGGCGGCGAGGTCCTCGCCGCGTTCGTCGAGTTGTTGTCGAAGGTCGAGGTTGTGTTGTTCGAGCTGGCTGATGCGCTGGTGGAGGGCGACGATGTCGGTGGGGGCGCTGAGCCCGGACACGCGCCAGGTCTGTTCACCGAGCGTCTCCGAGAGCCGTTTTTCCAGCTGAGAGCATCGGTCAAGCCGAGTATCCGTGAAGTTGTCGGCCAGCCGCAGGCGTCATCGTGGCCGTGACGAGCTGAAAATGAGCAGTACACCGACGCACTCGCCGCGCGAACGGATTGCGGCCCGCCTCGGCGACCTCACCGGCACAGGCTCGTTCAGCGTCCGCCGCACCGCGCCGACGGACGACCTGCACCTCGAGGTGCGAGGAGTCGGGCCGGTGCAGCTTCCGCTCTCGGCTGCCCAGGCTCGACGGCTCTGCGAAGTGGCCCGGCCTGCGCGCTATGGACGTGGGGAGCTGACCCTGCTGAACCCCGAGGTGCGGAACACCTACGAGATACCGCGCAGCCGGGTTCGGATCGACAAACGGCGGTGGAACCGCACGCTGCGGCCGATGCTGGACAGGCTGGGCACCGACCTGGGGCTCGCGGCCGGAGCGCGGCTGGATGCCGAGTTGCACTCGATGCTGGTGTACGGACCGGGACAGTTCTTTGTCTCGCACCAGGACTCGGAGAAGGCCGACGACATGGTCGCCACACTTGTAGTGACGCTGCCGGGCGCGTTCAAGGGCGGCTCGCTGCTGATCCGCCACGGCGGGGAGACGGTGACCTACCGTTCGACGAAGCGCACGCTGTCCTTCGTCGCGTTCTACGCCGACTGCCGCCACGAGATCCGGCCGGTCCGGTCTGGACACCGGGTCGTGCTGACATACAACCTGTTGTTGCGCGGCGAACCGGATGTTTGCGCATCGTCGGATTCAGTTGATGCGCTGGCCGCCGAGCTGCGGGCACACTTCGCGACGCCGCCACCGCCGCGCTGGCGCGATGAGGCGACGCGGCCCCCGAACCGGTTGGTCTATTTGCTTGACCACGAATACACCAAGCGGGGGCTGTGCTGGCACCGGCTCAAGGGCGACGACGCTGGCCGCGCCGTGACCCTTCGGGCGGCGGCCGGGCGCGTTGACTGCGAGGTCGTCTTGGCGCTTGCTGAGATCCGGGAGACCTGGGACGCCATCCCGCCCGACAGACCCGGACGCTGGTACGACGATGACAGCTGGCCCGACGACACCGATCCTGACCAGTTCGCGCTGGGCGATCTGCTCGACTCGAGCTTGGCGCTCGTCCACTGCGTCGGGCCCTCGGGGGAGCCGGCCGACCCGATCGTCGCCCACGTTCCCAACGACGAAGTGTGCGCGACCACACCGTCGTTACAGCTGACCCCGTATGCGGCCGAATACGAGGGCTACATGGGCAACTACGGCAACACGATTGACCGTTGGTATCGGCGCGCCGCGGTAGTCTTGTGGCCGGCCGAGCACACGTTCGTCGTGCACGCCCAAGCGTCTGCCGCGTGGGCGCTGCGGCGGCTGCACGAACGCATCGAGGAGGGCGATCAGGCGACCGCGCGCACGTTGGCGAAGACGCTGATTCCCTTCTGGGACAACACTGTTAGCGGCGACGAATCGGCTACGATGGCCACTGCTGCGCTGCGTGTCGCCAGCGGCCTCGACGACGCGCCGCTGGCGACGATGCTGGTGCGTCCGCTTCGGCTCGAGACGCTGACCCCACGCGAGATGCCCGCCCTGGCCGAGCTTGCCGACCACTACGGGCAACTGTGGACAGCCGAACTGCTCGACGCCTGGTTCTCCGCGCGGCGCTCGTCGACGGTCGAGCTCGCCGAGTGGATCGCGTCGTTGCCACCGCTGTGCGAAGCCCTCACGGCAACTAGCCACCCGACCGCACGGGGCCTGCTCGCGCGGGCATGGGCCTGGCTTGACGGCGCACTCACTCAGGCGTGTGAGTTGCCCGCGCCCAGCCGCCGTGAGGAAGAGCTCGGCAGGCTCGTGGCGCCGCTGCGCGCATTCCTCGCCGCAGCGGCCGAAACGGAGGACCTCGACCTGGTCCAGACGGCGGTGGCCGCGCTGTGCGGCGAACACTCCGACACGTTGCTGCCCGCCCTGGTGCAGGTGTTGCGGATGGCACAAGACACTGCGACGACGCGCGCACGCTCGGCGGCGGGCCTCGACGCGATCGCTTCGCATTGCCGTATTCGGCTCCGCGAACGACTGACCCAACCACCACGCGCCGGCGACGACTGGTCCATCACCGCGCCCGATGGGTGCGGCTGCGACATCTGCGTCAAGCTCGCCGCGTTCCTCGCCGACCCTGCGAAGCGGCTGCTGGAATGGCCGCTCGCCAAGCCGGGCCGAGCTCACGTCCATCAGAGGATCGACCGTGCCGAGCTGCCGGTAGGGCACCAGACCCGGCGGGTCGGACGGCCATACACACTCGTGCTGACCAAGACCGACGAGCTATTCGACCGGGAGACACGATCGCACCGCCGACGCCAGGACGACCTCGATTGGCTCGATGCGCAACTCGAGACGGCGCGCGGCAAGGGGCCAACCTGGTAACGGTGGCAGCGTAGTCGTCGACACGGGGGGTGGTTTTCAGCGTGGCCGGGTTGGTGCGTTGAGTCGGGTCATGAGTTCGCGGTTGGCGGTGCGGGCGGCGGCGAGGTCCTCGCCGCGTTCGTCGAGTTGTTGTCGAAGGTCGAGGTTGTGTTGTTCGAGCTGGCTGATGCGCTGGTGGAGGGCGACGATGTCGGTGGGGGCGCCGAGCCCGGACTCACGCCAGGTCTGTTCACCGAGCGTCTCCGAGAGCCGCTTTTCCAGCTGCTGGATGCGGGTGCCGAGTCGGGCGATTCGCTCGTGGGCAGCTAGCAGATCCGCTTGCAGGGAGGCTCGGGTGACGGCCGGCCCGGTGTGCTCATCGGTCACTGGGTCTGCCTGCAGCGCGTGGATTTTCTCTAGCAGGTCGGGGTGGCGGTAGAGGAAGGTGCGGTCGACCGCGGCGCGGGCGATCGCGGCAGCGCTGAGCCGGTCGCCGGTGGCAGCGGCGTGGTCGATGGCGGCCAGCACGCGCCGGCGTCGGCGCATCGAGTCGTCGCGGCGGCCGTCGAGCATCGATCGGGCGCGTGTGCTCGACGAGACAGGTTCTGCGCGTGTGTGATTCGACGTGGTGTCGGTGGTGGCGGTCATGCGGTGGCCTCCGAAGCGGGTGTGATCGGTGATGCGGGTGGGGTGGTGAGGGTGGGCATGCCCAGCGGGACGGTGTGGGCCGCGCGGTGGCGGCGCACGATCGTGACCGCATTGTCGATGCGGGCTTGCTCGGTGTCGTCGAGGTCGGCGATGTCGGCTTTGATGCGGTGGATCAGCCGGCGGATTCGGGTGATTTCCTCGTCGGTGGGGGTGGCGTCGGCGCGGGCCCAGTCGTCGACCCCGTCGATGGTGGCGGCCAGCCGTTCCCGGGTGCGCAGCAGATCGTCGAGGTATGCCTGCAGGTCGGGCAGGAACGCGATGTTGGTGCGGAAGTGGTCGCAGCCGGCGCAGCGGAACCGGACCGGGCAGGCCCCGCCGCCGGCTTTGACGTTGGTGGGTTCGGTGCAGGTGCCGTAGGGGACGGCAACCTCACCCACGGCGTGGCGAGCACGTTCGGACTCCAACAGCATGTGTGCCTCACGCCAGATCCGGTTGCCGTGCCGGTCGAAGCTGAGCGCGGTGACGGTGTCGACCGCGGCGCGGCGACGGTCTTCGCCGATGCGGTAGTAGCGCCGGGTCATGGAGTAACTGCGGTGATCGAGCAGTTCGGCCAGCACGTCGATCGGGACCCCGGCGTCAGCGTGTCTCTGGGCATAACAGTGCCGGTAGCTGTAGGGCGTGATCTTGGATTTGTCGACCTCGATGCCGTCTCGGGTGCGCAGCACCGGCAGGGCCGTGATCCACTCACGGTGGCGGGAGTCGAGGGTGTCGATTCTTATTGGTGTGTGCCCGTGGGGATTTCGGCGGGTTGAGGGTAGTAGCGTCAGCTCGGCGACCGCCGTGTCAGGGAACATCGCGCGGACCCGCTGCTGCTGGTCGATGATCACTTTGGCGGTGGCTTCGCCGATCGGCAAGCGCCGACCGAGGCGGTCCGCCTTGATGTTGTCGTAGACCAGTACTGCCGCGCCGTCCTTGTCGCGGTCCAGGCAGTTGACGGGCAAGGCGAGGATGTCTTCCGGGCGTCGCCCTGTGTCGATGCCGATCTGCGTCGCGACCCTCACCTCGATCGGTTCGAGGGAGTCGAGGTTAGCGCAGAGGAGGGCCAGGACCTCCGGGGGAACGTCGCGGCCGGGTTCGCCGCGTTCGGGGTCGGCGGGAATGTCGTGACGTTCGACGGCGAAGTCACCGGCCAAGCCACCTGCTGCCTGGCCGGGCCGGGTCAGGCCGAGGGCGCGGATGGCGGCCAGGATCTCGCGTACGTCTCGGCAGATGCCGTTGCGGCGGTATCGGCTTATCTCGCCGACCGACTCGAGGTGGGCCAGCCGGTTGAGGAAATCCTCGATGTCGCTACGGCCCAACGCCGAAGCAACGAGTCCGCCATCGGACCTGCGGCCGAGGAACTCCGAGAGCAGCCGCAGACCGTTGACCTTGCCGCGCACTCTCGCAGCGCCGCGGCCTCGATGACGCGGAAGTTGTTCTGCTGCCCACCGTTTGACTGACTGGGCCAGCCAGGGCTGACTGATGCCGGTGAACGACAGGTTCCCACGATGGCCGAACACCGCGAGATCCCAAATGTCCTTGATTTGTTCGCTGTCGGGATCGGCCAGTGCTCGCCGGACATGTTGAGTCAGTGTGGTCCGCAGGGCCCGCACGATCTTGTTGCGGGTGATCTCGGCCCGGTCGGTGGTGATCGAGTCGACCTGCCTCGACCGCAGCCCATCGCACAGGACCCGTAGTTCCACCTCGCCTGTCCTCGCGCCGCTGCGCACGCGCTGTTGTATGCCGAACAGTACCTCGACCACGACCAGCGCCGGCAGCGCCCGCAAGTTCACTCGTCCAGGCTCGGCCACAGGTGATTCCCGAGCCTGCCACTGCTGCGTATCCAGGTCCGGATCGGCAGCCAGCGCGTTGCGCCACCGCTGGTAGTGGGTGTTGCAGTAGCCGCGGGCAGCGTCGGCTGCCCGAGTGCATGCGGCAACCCGGCACGCCGTCAACGGCGGCAACGGTTGCACCCTCGGGTCAGCAAGAAAATCTTCCACACAGATCCGTGGTCTGCGCAGGCGGAGTTTTCGGGCGTGCGGTTCGCACAACACCGCGTCCCGCACCGTCGGCACGCACCCACAGCCAGGCACCGCGCAGAGGGTTGCCGCAGTGGGCGCGGCAGGCAGTTCGATGGCAGTGCTGATCTCGTCTGGGCTCATTCCCTGCCTCGTCAGGCGCATGAAGCATCCGTAGCACACGGTGAGACCTGGTCGAATGGTGTTGCGACACAACTGAACACGACACACCGTTCTGCCCAGCAACCGATGCTGGGCAGGCAGTGACAGCACCCGGGTCACGGGATTCCATCCAGCCTCCTCCAAGAAGGAGGGCTCCAGCATCCCGGCAAGCCTGGCAGCAGTCCCATCCCACACGACGTCGGCCATCACGTGCGGGAACATCATGGGCTCGTCGGTGCCGCTCCCGACGACGGCCAGTCCCGTGGCGGTCACCGGCGCACCGCGCCGAGTTCGCGGGGACTGGGCACCGCATCGACGGCGGCCCGCAGTCGAGACGAGTCGGGATGCAGGTAAACCTGCGAGGACGCGACCCCGGCGTGGCCCATCAGGTCGGCGACCACATCGATCCCGGCCCCGGCGTCGACGGCGTTGCTGCCGAAGGCATGTCGCAGCTGGTGGGGCCGCACCGCGACGTCGAGTCCGGCGCGCCGGGACGCCGCGGCCATCAACTCGCCGATGGCGTCCGGGCGCATCGGCGCGCCGAGCTTGCCGCGGAACAGGTTAACGAACACGAAATCGCTGTCGGCGGCATCGGCGACGCGCATGCGCTCGAACTCGTAGACGTCGAACGCTTGCACCACAAGGAAATCCAGCGGCACCACCCGCTGCCGGCGAGACTTGGCCCACGCCTCGTTCGGGTTGTCCTCGCGGCGCACCACATGCAGATGCGCCCGTGCCACATCACAGCCCAGCCGGCGCGAATCCACCAACAGGTGCACATCGCTGCGCCGCAGCCCGCACACCTCCCCGCGCCGCAACCCGCCCCGCGCCATCAGCAACACGATCAGCCGGTCCCGCGCCGACCGGCACGCCCCCAGCAGCGCGACGATCTGCTCATCGCTGGCCCGATCGATCGTCGTTTCCGGTTCCGGCAGCCGATGCCGGGCCCGCATCCGCCACGCCATCCGACCGTCCTCGCCGCGGGCCTCGGCCGGCAGGTCGCGGTCGTCGGCGACCTCATACAGCATCGACACCAGCCCCGCCGCACCGTGACCGGTCGCCGCCGCATGCACCACCATGCCCCGCACCGCGGTCAGCACGCCGTTGATCCGCGACGCACAGCGCACCGCAGCAGCGCCGGGGCCGGCCACCACCACGCTCGCGGCGTCATCGACCGATGGCCGGGCGTGGGCCAGCCACGTCATGAACAACGCGAACTGCTCGACACCGGCCTGCCAGGACCGGCCCGACCGGGCACACCAGCGCAGGAACAACGCGATCGAATGCGCATACGCCTTCGTCGTGGACTCGGCCGCGTCGCGGCCGAACCGCAGATGCCGCAGATACTCGTCGGCGACGCCAACCACCTGCAGGTCCTCGTCCAACACCGTCCAATACCGCTGCCCGGACGGCAAACTCACCGGAAATGCTCGCATGGCCTCTCACTTTCGGGTCGACAGTCACAAACGACTACCAGCCACGAGCACCACACCCCCGGAGAAACGCCGAACAACCAGCCCAATCATGCAGATCGAGCAACGTCCCGCAACAGATCAGGAAATCCCGGAGAAGGAATGCGCATCGGTGAGGCACTCGGGTTGCGGCACAACGATATCGCCGCTGCCGAGCGCCAGGTGGCGGTGCGGCGCCGCGAAAACGCCAACGGCGCTCGTGCCAAGTCGCCGACCACGCGCACGATCCCGGTCAGCGCCGAGCTGATCCGGCTGTATGCCGACTACCTGCACGCCGAGTACGGCGACCTGGACAGCGACTACGTGTTCGTCAACCTGTGGGCACACCCCTACGGACGTCCGCTGACCTACACCGCGGTCTACGACCTGGTGCGGCGGCTGCGCCGCAAGACCGGGATTGACTTCGACCCGCACTGGCTGCGACACACGACGGCGACCCGGTTGCTGCGCGACGGCGTCGGCATCGAGGTGGTCGCGCATCTGCTCGGGCACGCGCACATGGCCACGACGACCGCGATCTACGGGCACCTCACCGTGGAGGACGCGCGGCGGGCCATGGAGCAGGCGGGCTGGTTCACCGAAGGGCAGGTGAGGCTGTGACCGCGCCGTCGCTGAAGCCCGCCGGTCCTTCGGGGCTGCTGGGCAAGCTGATGGCCGAGGTGCGCAGCGAATTCCGCAGCGACATCCTGGAATTCGGGCCAGAAGACCCGGTGTTCGGTGGTGCCGAGTGCCGGGTCGCGGGATGCGAGCGAACCGCCCGCGGCCGCGGCCTGTGTGAAGGACATCGGCAACGATGGCACGACGAAGGATGTCCGTCGCTGGAGCGGTTCGTCGCGTCGACCGATCCGCGGTGGCGGCGGCAACAACCAAACCAGCGCTGCCGGGTGCCCGGCTGTGGTTACGGTTCCGCGCGTGGCGGCATGTGCAGTCTGCATGCACAACGATGGGAACGCGCCGGGCGCCCCGACCTGGACGGGTGGCTGGCCGACCCGCAGCCGGTCAAGCAACCAGCGGCGGGCGCGACCTGCCGCATCCCGCACTGCGAGCTCTGGCCGCAGGCGACGTCACCGCTTTGCCAAACCCACACCAACACCTGGAAAGTGAACGGGCTACCCGACATCGACGAGTTCGCCGACCGCTTCGCCGCCGAGACCCCGCTGGCCAGTGAGGTGATCCGGCTCGACCGGCTGACCGGTCAGCTGAAGCTGGAGATGCAGTACGTGTTGCAACGTCGCCACGACGACCGGCAGGGCAAGCTCACCCCCGAC